>ONLL01000038.1 GCA_900318685.1 uncultured Prevotellaceae bacterium
CAGCCAGAGCAGGATGATGGCGCGGTCGAACTGCCCAAGCCGTGCGATGCGCTGGCGCAGCATTTCCATTTGGCGCGAGTTCTGGTTGGTCTCCGCCTCCTCGTAGGGGTCGATGTCCATCGTTAGCGGCACCGTCTTGTTTCGTCGTTTCTTACGGTCGAGCGAGATGCAGACGTTCAGGCTGACGCGGTAAATCCAGGAGCGCACATCGCCACGCTCCTCAAACGAGGGCAGGCTCTTCCACAGGTTGATGAGCACCTCTTGGAACAGGTCGGCCACCTCGTCCTGGTCGTTGGAGAACATGTAGCAGACGGTGTAAATCGTGCTGCGGTTGTCCCTGACCATTCGTTCAAATTCACTTTCTAAGTCTTTCATTGATTCATTGTTTAATTGACTCGCTCTGATAAGAAATCGCACGAAGGTGGCAAAAAACTACAAAATATTGGAACTTTTTTCAAATTATCTTCATTATATAATAGAAACGGGGCATTAGCCTGTTTTTTTGCTGGCCAATGCCCCGATTTCGATGTCGTTTCTATGTTATGTCCTATCCACTCATGTCATTTTAATAGGTTTCTATTGTCATCGTTCTCTAACACACGCATTTGGTTGATAGCAATCTGGTTTAGGCGGACAAGCCGTTCACCTTGCGGCATACCCTCATCAATGAGAACGGCATTGATGTTCTCCATATTTGCCAGGCAAATGAGTTCATTGATGGAGGCATAGTCACGGATGTTTCCTTTCAGTTTAGGATGAGCTTCACGCCATTGCTTGGCAGTTTGTCCGAACATGGCCACATTGAGCACGTCCGCTTCCTCGGCATAGATGATGCTTGCCTGTGCAGCTGTCACCTCTTCTGGGATAAGGTTCTGCTTGATGGCATCCGTATGAATGCGGTAGTTGATTTTCGACAGTTCACGCTTCGCCGTCCATCCAAGCTGTTTCTGCTCCTCACTCTTCATTCGCTCAAACTCCTGAATGAGATAGAGCTTGAATTGAGGTGATACCCAAGTAGCAAACTCAAACGCAATATCCTTGTGAGCGTAAGTGCCACCATAACGTCCGGCCTTTGCGATGATGCCGCGTGAGTTGGTCTTCTCCACCCACTGCTTCACCGATAATATGAATCGGTTAAGGCCAGCTGCGTTTTTAATTCCCTCGAATTCGGGGGAATTAAAATTGGGATTCATCAACCGCTCCCAGATTCCAAGGAACTCTATGGTATTGCGGTTGCGCAGCCAGTTAGAGAAGAAGAATTCGCCATCCTTAGCCTTCAGCATGTTACTTGAGAACCAGAACTTCATTGTCCTTGAATGCTTCGTAGCCGCTGGTGACGATACGCTCGCCGGGCTCCAGGCCCTCGAGGACCTCATAGTACTGAGGATTCTGACGGCCTATGCGGATAGGGCGGCGATAGGCCCGCTCCCCACCCTTGTCGAGGACGAAGATCCACTGGCCGCCCGTGGTCTGGAAGAAGGTGCCACGGGGGATGATGACGGCCAGCTCGGGCTGACCGAGCTCGAGGTCGAGGTAGTAGGTCTGGCCCGTACGGATGTTCTCAGGACGCTCACCCTTGAAGATGAAATCGCAGCGAAACTTGCCCTCGCGCACCTCGGGATAGACCTTGCGCACCTGCAGCTGATACTGCTTGTCACCCCGCGTAAAGGTGGCAGACAGCCCCTGGCGCACACGGTCGATATAATGCTCGTCGATCTGCGCCTGCACCTTGTAGTCGCTGAGATCGTTGAGCTGCCCGATCTTCTGTCCGGGCTGGATGCTCTGTCCGAGCTCCACGTCGAGCAGTCCCAGCTCGCCATCGATGGCCGAGCGCACCTCCAGTTTCTCCTTGCGCTGACGTACGAGCACGACGTTGCGACGCATATTTTGCAGGTTGTCCTCCATCTGATCCATCTGGACGGTTCGATAGAGCGAGTCCTGCTTGAGCCGCCTGCTCACCAGCGACTGCTTCTTGACCGAGAGCTGGTAGTCCTCCTGCGACTGCAGATAGTCCTCCTCGCTGATGAGCTTTGCCTCATAGAGCCGCTTGTTCTGATCGAAGGTGCGCTGCTTGCGCTGCGTGTCCATATCGAGCTGTGCCTGCTCAGTCTGGTTGTTCAAGCGGTCCTGCTGCATAGCCACCTGGGTATTACGCAGCAGGTTCTGCTTCTCGGCCAGCTCTGCCTCGGCGTTAAGAATCTGAAGGTCGAGATTGGAGTTGCTCAGACGCACGATGACATCGCCCCGATGCACCATCGTGCCCTCCTCGACCACCTTCTCGACGACGATGCCGCCTTCCTCAGGCGATATCTGAACCACCTGGATGGGCAGGACCTGCCCGTTGGTGCGTACATAGTCCTTGAACTCTGCATGCTGTACATCGCTGATAGTCAGCTCGTCGCGGCTCACCCTGAGCGTGGAGGCATGATTGCCGAAGATGACCCACAGCAGCATCGCCATCAACACGCTGCCGCCTGCTATATACGGCCAATACTTCTTCAGCCGCTGCGTCTTTGTCTTTTCGATTTTTCTATCCATTGCGAAATCAATAGTCGTTTCGTTCTCTTGCGCTTGCAAAGTTAGGTGTTTTTTTCCGTCCCTGCAAGCTTTTTGCGCCGCCAGGATGCAAATTGTCTAAAAATTAGACACTCCTGCGTATGATTTATTGACAATTAATTCGTACCTTTGCAGGCAGAAACCCGATAGTCATGAACAAATACGGAACCATATTAATAGTTGACGACAACGCTGCCATCCTGACAGCGATGCGCTATCTGCTGGACGGCACTTTCGAGCAGATCCTGACCTTGGACCAACCTAACGACATCCTGAAGCTGATGGCTCAGCAGCCCATCAGCATGGTGCTGCTCGACATGAACTTCACCCTCGGCGTGAACAACGGCAACGAGGGTCTATTCTGGCTGCGTACCATCCGCAAGCAGCATCCACAGACACCTGTGGTACTGCTGACGGCCTATGCCGACGTCAGCCTGGCCGTGAAGGGACTGAAGAACGGTGCTGCCGACTTCATCACCAAACCCTGGGACAACGACGAGCTGGTGCGCAAGCTGAAGGATGTGCTCGACATGCAGAATGAGATTGTGAGCCTCGACGAGATGGAGAAGGAGCACATTCGCCGCACCATCGACCACTGTCACGGAAACCTCACTCAAGCAGCTGATCTGCTAGGCATTACACGGCAGACGCTATACAATAAGATGAAGAGACTTTGAGGATTTGAGATTTGAGATTTGAGAATTGAGAATTGAGATTTGAGAATTGAGATTTGAGATTTGAGAATTGAGATTTGAGGATTGAGAATTATAAGATGAGAGACATTTGATTTTAGGGTTATGATTACCTTATTGATTATACTGGGGGGCGTTGTTGCGCTGGCGGTGGGTTGGTTTATACACCATCAGCGACGGCTTCGGTTGCGTGCACATGTGATGCAGGAGGCCATACGCAACAAGGACTTCACCTTCCGGATGCCTACACACGGGATGTTCTTCGGCGAACGGGCCATGCAGGACACGCTGAACCAGCTGGGCGAAACCATACGCCAGCAGGTGAACCAGAGCGAGGTGGAATCGTGGGAGCGGCTGACGCGTGTGCTCACACATGAGATGATGAATGCTACAGCACCCATCACCAGCATCAGCCAGTCGATGCTGAACCGCACAGACGTGAAGGGCACGGCCCTGGAGGACGGTATTCACGCCATCTACGACACTTCCCGCCACTTGAGTGAGTTTGTGGCCAACTATCGCAAGATGTCGCAGCTGGAGAAGCCGGTATTGACGGATATCGGGCTGCTCGCCACGATCGATGATGTCAGGAAGGCATACCCGCAGCTGGCATGGGAGGTCAATGTGGCTGGCGATCTGGTGGTCCATGCTGATGAGGGCATGCTGCGTCAAGTGCTGATCAACCTGGCGAAGAACGCCTTGGAAGCAGGAGCGCAGAAGATGATGGTAGAGTCGATGGCGGATGACTTCAGCGGTGCGCTTGACAGGCAAGTGCGACTGTTCATCGGCAACGACGGACTGCCTATCCCAGCTGAGAACCGCCAGTCGCTGTTCGTGCCTTTCTTCACCACGAAGCGCGGCGGCAGCGGCATAGGCCTCTCGCTGAGCCGCAGGATGATGATTCAGCAGGGAGGAACGCTCGACCTCTATGAGAAGCCGCACGGAGGATGTCGCGTGGGCTTTATCTTACTAATGAATATTGGCAAAAACAAATAAACGATGGATCAGAAAAGCATTTTGAAGTTCCTGCGGCAGGTGATGGCCCACAACAACCGCGAGTGGTTTCAGGAACATAAGAAAGAGTATGAAGCCGTGAGAGCAGAGTTTGAACGGGGCGTGGAGCAGGCACTGCAGCGCATCGTGACATTCGATCCTGAGATAGCCCATGTGCAGGTGAAGGACTGCACCTACCGCTTCTATCGCGACACGCGCTTCTCGGCCGACAAGTCGCCCTACAAGAATCACTTCGGAGCCTACATCAACGCGAAAAGCAAGAAGGCATTGCGGGGTGGCTACTATATTCATCTGGAGCCCGACCACTGTCTCTTGGCCATCGGCAACTACTGGCTGCCCACGAACATACTGACCTCATGCCGCAACGAGATGATGACCAACACGGAGGAGTGGCTCAGGTGCGTCGAGAGCGAGGAGTTTCTGAGGTACTTCGGCAGCGAAGAGGAAAGCAGCACGAAGGAGCCCACCAACGTTGACAGCTGGGATCAGCCTCAGGGTTTCGGACTGGCCAAGCTGAAGACCTGTCCGTCGGGGTTTCCACGCGACTGGGCGCATGCCCGCTATCTGCGGCTGAAGGACTACTGCTGCTGGCATGCCGTAGGGGAAACGTTCTTCGAGGGCGACGGATGGCTTGACGAGATGGAGCGCATGTTCCGTGCCGGCAAACCGATGATGGACTTCATGAATGCCGTCATCGACGACTACGAGTAACTAATCCTCACTCATATCGGCCACCATACGGCGATACTGGGTGTAGACATGCTGGCGCGAGAGGTAGCCCTTCAGGTGACGGTCGCTATCCACCACAGGGAGATAGTCGGCACGGGTATCATCGAAGGTCTTCATGACCGTTGTCATGGGCTGGCTGTCGGTGAGCACGGCGGGCGGCTGCTGCATGAGCTGGCTGGCAGTGAAGTGATGATAGAGCTCGATGCGGAACACCACATGGCGGATCTTCGTGATGTCGATCTCGCCCAGCAGACTGCCGGCAGCATCGAGCACGGGTATCATGCTGCCACGTGAACGACTGATCTTATTGACGATGCTCCCCAGCTCAGTATCAGGACTCACAGCGAGATAATCGCGGTCGATGACGCTGTCGAGCTGCATCAGCGTCAGCACGGCATGATCGGTGTTATGGGTGATGAGCTTGCCCTCCTTCGCCAGACGCGAGCCGTAGATGCTGTGAGGCTCGAAGATGATGATGGTGAGATAGCTGCACACGCTAACAATCATCAGGGGCAGGAACAGGCTATAGCCACCCGTCAGCTCAGCGATGAGGAAGATACCCGTAAGGGGAGCATGCATCACGCCCGACATGACGCCGGCCATACCCATCAGCGCGAAGTTCTTCTCGGGCACGTGCACGCCCAGCTGATAGATGTTCCACAAGCGTGAGAAGAGAAAACCGGAGAAGCATCCGATGAACAGCGAGGGAGCGAACGTACCGCCACATCCGCCACCGCCATTGGTGGCTGAGGTGGCAAAGACCTTGGTGAGCAGCACCAGCGCCACATAGAGCACCAGCAGGCGTTCCTGGCCGGCAAAGAGCGAGTTGTTGAGAATCTGTATCCAGTCATCCTCACTTTGTCCGTTGAGAAGCAGGTTGATGCTGTTGTAGCCTTCACCGAAGAGCGACGGAAACAGGAAGATGAGCAGCGAGAGCAACAATCCTCCGAGTATGAGCTTCAGGTAGGGACGGTTGTTCAATCGGGCGAAGATACCCTCACAGAATCCCATTGTACGTACGAAATAGAGGCTCACCAGGCCACAGAACACGCCCAGCAGCACGCAGGCAGGTATGCGCTCCAGCGTCCAGGCATCATCGAGGGTAAAGGTGAACAGAGCAGCATCGCCACTGAAGATATAGGTGAAGCAGGTGGCGGTGACGCAACTGACGAGGATGGGCATGAGCGAGGCCATCGTCAGGTCGATCATCAGCACCTCGAGCGTGAATACAAGGCCGGCGATGGGAGCCTTGAAGATGCCTGCGATGGCACCGGCTGCACCACAGCCTATGAGCAGCATCAGCGTGCGGCTGTCGAGTCGGAACAGCTTGCCGAGGTTCGATCCGATGGCCGAGCCTGTGAGCACGATAGGAGCCTCAGCACCCACGGAGCCTCCAAAGCCGATGGTGATGGCCGAGGCCACCACGCTGGTCCAGGTGTTGTGCGCCTTCAGTCGCGACCGGTTCTGGCTGATGGCATAGAGGATGCGGGTGATGCCATGCGAGATATTATCCTTCACCACATAGCGCACGAAGAGCATCGTGAGCAGGATACCCACGACAGGATAGACCAGGTAGAGAAGATTGAATGATGAGGCATCGAAGCCGCCCGTGAGCAAGGTTCCTATCTGATGGATGAGCCAGTGGAGCACAAAAGCTGCCACAGCCGCCAGACAACCCACGAAGAAAGCCAGGATGAGCACGAACATGCGTTCGCTGACATGCGTGGCTCGCCAAGTGTCGATGCGGGCAAAGAGTGTCGCGATGCCATGTGGCCTCATCAGCACTATGACTTTAGCAAGTTGGCAAGGAACTCGTCGAGGTCGCTGTCGAGACTCTCTATCGACAGGGGCTCAATGATGGCAATGTCATCATCGACGACATACAGCTCTTCGATGGTGTCCTGGTCGTCATCCTCCAGGACGAAGGAGTAGGGTTTCAGGATGGAGAGGCTGTCGAGCAGTTCCTTGTTCTTCTTGATGCACGACTTGAGCTGGGCGGCAACGGCTTGATAGAAGTCGTCGTCCTTATTGTCAATCCACTGCTCCACCACACACCGCATCAGCTCCTGGTCGTTGTCGTCGAAAGTCATCAGCTCGCCCGACTCCTGGGTGACACGGAGATGGATGTCGGTCATCTGCGTTGCCTCGTCCGACGGCGGAAACTTATCGGCCGTCTTACGTAATGCTCTGTCAATCTGCTGAATTGTCTGCTCTGTTGCCTTCATAATTAGTTATCACTAGTATGATTTGCTTGCAAAAGTAACAAAAAGGATTCGTATTTGCAAGCGTTTATGCTATTTTTTCTGAAAAATATCGCATTTATTCTCCGAAATTCAATATTTTTGTTGTACCTTTGCACCTGCAATGGAGAACAGAATACGCCATGAAGGAATCATAGAGGCGGTCGACGGAGCGAAAGCAAGGGTGAGAATCCTGCAAGTATCGGCCTGTGCCGGCTGCAAAATTGCTTCGCATTGCCACACCTCGGATTCGAAGGAGAAAATTGTAGACGTCGACATAGCCGGTCGGCCGCAGCAATGGCACGTGGGTCAGAGCGTAGTGGTTTCGACACAAAGCACGATGGCGGGCAAGGCGTTGCTCATAGGCTTCGGGCTGCCTCTGTTGCTGATGATGGCAGTGCTCGTGGCATGCATGGCTGCCGGCTGCAGTGAGGGAATCACTGCCCTGTTCATGATCTTCGCGCTCGTACCTTATTATATAATAGTTTGGCTGCGGCGCGACAATATAGCCCGACAAATCACATTCAGACTGGAAGAAACAAACGAATAAAAACAAAGCATTATTTATGAATTTCATCTTGATTGCAGTGACAGTGCTTGGAGCAATAGGAATCATAGCAGCGCTTGTGCTCTATGTTTGCTCGAAGCGGTTTGCTGTGTATGAAGACCCGCGACTGGCACAGGTCAATGAGCTGTTGCCGGGAGCCAACTGTGGCGGATGCGGGTTCGCTGGATGCGGCGGTATGGCCGACGCACTGGTGAAGGGTGCCGATGCCGGCAGCCTGGAAGGGCTCAACTGCCCTGTGGGTGGCAGCGAGGTGATGACTCGCGTGGCTGACTTGCTGGGAATGGCCATCGCTCAGGGCGAGCCGAAGGTGGCAGTGGTGCGATGCAACGGCAGTTGCGTGTCGCGTCCACGTATTGCCGAATATGGCGGACTGCGCTCCTGTGCTGTCATGAATGCCTGCTGTGCCGGTGAGACGGCCTGTGGCTTCGGATGTCTGGGATGTGGCGACTGCGTGGCAGCCTGTCAGTTTGATGCCATCCACCTCAATCCTGAGACGAACCTGCCGGAAGTCGACGACGACAAGTGTACGGCCTGTGGTGCCTGTACCAAGGCCTGCCCGCGTGGCATCATCGAACTGCGCAAGAAGGGCATCAAGGGACGCCGCGTATTCGTGTCGTGCGTAAACAAAGACAAGGGTGCCGTGTCGATGAAGGCTTGCAAGGTGAGCTGCATCGGCTGTGGCAAGTGCGTCAGGGAATGTAAGTTCGAGGCCATCACCCTCGGACAGAACCTCTCGTACATCGATGCCGACAAGTGCCGTCTCTGCCGCAAGTGCGTGGAGGCTTGTCCCACTCACGCCATACGTGCCGTCAACTTCCCTGCACCCAAACCCGTTGAACCTAAACCAGAAGAAGGAAAGGAGGTGACAGCATGAACATTCGCACATTCCGCATAGGAGGCATTCATCCTGAAGAAAACAAGCTGACCCACGAGGTGCCCACAGTCGTGGCAGCACTGCCCAGCCAGGCCATTTTCCCGCTCTCGCAGCACATCGGTGCTCCTGCCAGTCCCATCGTACAGAAAGGCGACAAGGTGAAGGTGGGCACGAAGATTGCAGAGGCGGGCGGCTTTGTGTCGGCTCCCATTTTCTCGTCGGTCAGCGGCACTGTGCTGAAGATCGACACAGCCATCGATGCCACGGGCTATCGCAAGCCTGCCATCATCATCAACGTCGAAGGCGACGAGTGGGAGGAGACCATAGACCGGTCGACAAAGCTGGAGCTGCTGAAGGATCATCCTGAGCTGACGCCCGAGGAGATCGTACTGCGCATCAAGAACGCAGGAGTTGTGGGCATGGGAGGCGCCTGCTTCCCCACATTCATCAAGCTCACCCCTCCCCCTACGGCCAAGGCTGAGTGCGTGATTATCAACGCCGTGGAGTGCGAGCCGTACATCACAGCCGATTACCGTTTGATGATGGAGCATGCCGACGAGATCATCGTTGGCCTCGAGCTGCTGATGAAGGCAGCCAAGGTAACGACGGGCTACATCGGCATCGAGACCAACAAGCCCCAGGCCATCGAGCTGCTCACGAAGAAGTGTGGCGAGGCATTCGATGCCTCGGCCTATCACGTAGAGGTCGTCCCCCTGAAACAGCGCTACCCACAAGGTGGCGAGAAACAGCTGGTCGATGCCGTTATCCGTCGGCAAGTGCCTGCACCTCCCGCCATCCCCGTCAACGTAGGCGCTATCGTGCAGAACGTAGGTACAGCCTTTGCCGTCTATCAGGCAGTGATGAAGCACAAGCCGCTGTTTGAGCGCTACACCACCGTCACTGGCAAACTGCTGAAAAATCCCGGCAACTTCCTCGTGCGCATGGGAACACCGATGGGCGACCTCATCGAGGCTTGTGGAGGAATGCCCGAGGGTGACAACAAGTTGCTTGCAGGAGGGCCGATGATGGGCAAGGCGCTCACCTCGACCGAAGTGCCCATCTGCAAGGGTACAAACTCGGTGACCATCCTCTCGGGCAGCGATGCCAGACGACAGGAGCCGCAGCCCTGCATCCGCTGCGCCAAGTGCGTCAGCGCCTGTCCCATGGGCCTGGAGCCTTATCTGCTGGCCCGTCTGTCGGCTTTCAAGCTTTGGGAGAAGGCTGAGCATGAGGACATCGTCAGCTGCATAGAATGCGGCTCGTGCCAGTTCACTTGTCCTGCCCACCGTCCGCTGCTCGACAACATCCGTCAGGGCAAGACAACGGTGATGGGAATCATCAGAGCCAGGAGTGCAAAGAAATAATTCGAAAAATCACAAGTTCCGAAATATCGAAATCCCGAAAAATCGAAACATCGAAATCCCGAAATCCAATAAACGATGAGCAAATTAATCGTATCACTATCACCCCACGCACACGGCAACGACTCCGTAGAGCGCAACATGCGAGGCGTCATCATCGCCCTTATGCCCGCGCTGCTCGTGTCGTTCCTCTATTTCGGCATAGGATCGGCCATCGTGTGCCTGTCCAGCGTCGCTGCCTGTGTCTTCTTCGAGTGGGCCATCAACAAATACATTCTGAAGAACCCGCGCAACACCATTGCCGACGGGTCGGCAGCACTCACTGGACTGCTGCTGGGCATGAACCTGCCCTCCAACCTCCCCATCTGGATCATCATCATCGGTGCGCTCTTTGCCATAGGCGTGGCGAAGATGACCTTCGGCGGACTGGGCAACAACATCTTCAACCCGGCACTCGTCGGACGCTGCGCACTACTCGTGGCCTTCCCCGCACAGATGACCAGCTGGCCGCTACCTGGCCACCTGCTCTCCTATACCGACGCAGTCACGGGAGCTACACCGCTGGCAGTGATGAAGCAGGCCATACAGACTGGCGACATGAACGTGCTCAACCAACTGCCTGATGCCTTCAACCTGCTGCTGGGCGACTACTCACTCGGAGGAGGTGCCGGCACGATAGGCGAGATCTGCGGACTGGCACTGATCATGGGCTTTGTGTATATGCTATGGAAGAAAATCATCACCTGGCACATTCCGGTGTCCATCATCGGCACGGTATTCGTGTTCAGCGCCATCATGCACCTCATCAACCCCATCTATGCCGATCCCACGACGGTCATTCTCAGTGGCGGTCTGCTCCTGGGTGCCATCTTCATGGCCACTGACTACGTCACTTCGCCCATGACTCCCAAGGGACAGATTATCTACGGTGTCAGCATCGGACTGCTCACCATCGTCATCCGCAACTGGGGCAGCTATCCTGAGGGAATGTCGTTTGCTATTCTCATCATGAATGCATTCACACCACTGATCAATAACTATGTGAAGCCCAAGCGCTTCGGAGAGGAGGTAGGGAAATGAAAAAGCTACAGTCGTCACTCACCAACATGGTGATCGTGCTCACGGGCGTTGCTGTGGTCATGGGGGCCGTGCTGGCATTCGTCAACCACATGACCAGCGGCCCCATCAACCAGCAGAAGCAGCAGGCACTCACCAATGGCATTAAGACGGTCATGGCCAGCAATGACGTCGAAGTCACCAGCACTGACACCATCGTTCAAAATGATGCCAAAGGCCGACAGCAGACTTTCATCGTCTACAACACCGCAAAGGGCGCTGCCGTTGAGAGTTCAACGATGGGCTTCGGCGGAACGTTGAAGGTGCTCGTGGGATTCGATCCTGAAGGCACCATCCTCGGCTACACCCTGCTGGAACATCAGGAGACGCCGGGCCTCGGAGCCAAGGCCGACCAGTGGTTCCAGAAAGGACAGAAGGGATGCATCGTCGGTCTCAACCCTGCCAATGGTCTCACCGTATCGAAAGATGGCGGACAAGTCGATGCCATCACTGCCTCAACCATCACCAGCCGCGCCTTCCTGCTTGCTGTCACCAATGCCTACAATGCCTATAAAGGCAATAGCACTGACGCTGCCACTGGCGCTTCGCAAATCAAAAAGGAGGAATAAGCTATGAGTTATATCAATATCATCAAAAACGGCATCGTCAAGGAGAACCCCACGTTCGTCCTGATGTTGGGCATGTGCCCCACCCTGGCCACCACCACATCGGCCATCAACGGACTGTCGATGGGACTGGCAACAATGGTAGTGCTCATCTGCACCAACGTCGTCATCTCACTGCTCAAGAGTCTGACACCCGATAAGGTGCGCATACCTGTATTCATCGTAGTCATCGCTGCTTTCGTCACCATCCTGCAGCTGGTGATCAAGGCTTACCTGCCCGACGTAGACAAAGCCCTCGGACTGTTCATACCGCTCATCGTGGTCAACTGCATCATCCTTGGCCGTGCCGAGGCCTTCGCAGCCAAGAACACACCGGTGGCAGCTCTCTTCGACGGCATCGGCATCGGACTGGGATTCACGCTGGCACTCACCCTCCTGGGCATCGTGCGCGAGCTGCTGGGAGCAGGAGCCATCTTCGGATTCACGCTGCTGCCCGAAACCACCAACATCCTCCTCTTCATCCTCCCGCCAGGAGCATTCATCTCGCTGGGATTCCTCATCGCGATAGTCAATAAACTCCGCAATTCGTAACAACGTCATAACGAAAAGACAATGGAATACATTCTCATTTTCATTAGCGCCATCTTCGTCAACAATATCGTTCTGGCACAGTTCCTGGGCATCTGCCCCTTCCTGGGCGTATCCAAGAAAATCGACACCTCGCTGGGTATGTCGGCAGCAGTGGCTTTCGTCATGGTGTTGGCAACCATCGTCACATGGCTCGTGCAGACATACGTGCTGACACCCAACGGCCTGGACTACCTCCAGACCATCGTCTTCATACTCGTCATCGCTTCTCTTGTGCAGATGGTCGAGATCATCCTGAAGAAGGTGTCACCTGCGCTCTATCAGGCACTGGGCATTTTCCTCCCGCTCATCACCACCAACTGTGCCGTCCTCGGCGTGGCCATCCTGGTCATTCAGAAGGACTATAACCTCGCACAGTCGGTGATGTACGCATTCTCCACGGCTCTAGGCTTCGGACTGGCACTCACCGTCTTTGCCGGAATGCGCGAGCAGCTGGAGACGACGAATATCCCCAAAGGCATGCGTGGAATGGCCATCGTGCTCATCTCAGCCGGTCTGCTCAGCCTGGCCTTCATGGGATTCTCGGGTGTCGACGGAGGACTGCGCCGGCTCTTCGGAATGGAATAAAAGAACGCGCCATAATAGTGCCTCGCCACAATTGTGGCACGGTATTTGCATATAGTCTTGTCAGAACATTAATTAAATATTAAGCAAGAAGACTATGCAAAAAGGTAACATTGGCGTAACGACCGAGAACATATTTCCGGTCATCAAGAAATTTCTCTACAGTGATCACGAAATATTCCTTCGTGAGATGGTGTCAAATGCTGTCGATGCGACACAGAAGCTGAAGACACTACAAGAAAAAGGCGAGTTCAAGGGCGAACTGGGCGACCTGACCGTGCACATCGCTTTCGATGCCGACAAGGGCACGATCACCATCAGCGACCACGGTATCGGCATGACCGAGGAGGAGATCGACAAGTATATCAACCAGATTGCCTTCTCAGGTGTCAACGACTTCCTGGAGAAATACAAGGACAATGCCAACAACATCATCGGACACTTCGGACTGGGATTCTACTCCAGCTTCATGGTGTCGAAGAAAGTGGAGATCATCACCCGCTCATACAAGGATGATGCCAAGGCCGTGAAATGGAGCTGCGACGGCAGTCCTGCCTACGAGATTGACGATGCTGAGCGCGCAGAGCGAGGCACTGACGTCATTCTCTACATCGACGACGACTGCAAGGAGTTCCTCGACAAGTACAAGCTGGAGCAGTTGCTGCAGAAGTACTGCAAATTCCTGCCCGTGCCCGTCGCCTTCGGTAAGAAGACAGAGTGGAAGGACGGCAAACAGGTGGACACTGCCGAGGACAATATTATTAATAATGTGGAGCCCCTGTGGACCAAGACTCCGTCGACACTGAAAGACGAAGACTACAAATCGTTCTACCGCACGCTCTATCCCATGCAGGATGAGCCGCTGTTCTGGATCCACCTCAACGTCGACTATCCCTTCCATCTCACTGGAATCCTCTACTTCCCCCGCATCAAGAGTTCACTGGAACTGCAGAAGAACCGCATTCAGCTCTATTGTAATCAGGTGTTCGTCACAGATCAGGTCGAAGGCGTAGTGCCTGAGTTCCTCACACTGCTCCACGGTGTGATCGACTCGCCCGACATTCCCCTCAACGTATCACGCAGCTACCTCCAGAGCGACCGCGAGGTGAAGAAGATCTCGACGTACATCACCAAGAAGGTGAGCGACCGCCTGAAGGCCATCTTCAGCGAGGACCGCAAGGCCTACGAGGAGAAATGGGACGACCTGAAACTCTTCATCAACTATGGCATCCTCACCGAGGAGAACTTCTACGACCGTGCCAAGGAATTCTCACTGATGAAGGACACCGAAGGTAAATTCTTCACCTTCGACGAGTATCGCACGCTGATCGAGGCCGCACAGAAGGACAAGGACGGCAACCTCATCTACCTCTATGCCACTGACCGCGACGAGCAATATAGCTACATCAAGGCCGCACAGGACAAGGGCTACTCTGTGCTCCTGCTCGACGGACAGCTCGACGTGCCTTGTCTGCAGACATTGGAACAGAAATTTGAGAAGAGCCGCTTCACACGTGTTGATGCCGACACCATCGACCACCTCATCCAGAAGGACGATGCTCCCAAGGAGATGCTGAAAGATGACGAGCGTGACAATTTGTCAGCCGTCTTCCAGTCACAACTGCCAAAACTTGACAAGACAGAGTTCATCGTCGAGGTTAATGCCCTCGGTGAGGAGCAGCGTCCTGTGGTGATCACCCAGAATGAGTGGATGCGACGCATGAAGGAGATGAGCCGCTATCAGAGTGGTATGGCATTCTACGGACAGCTGCCCGACTCGTTCAACCTCGTGCTCAACAGCGATCATCGTCTGGTGAAGCAGGTGCTCAATGAAGCACAGACTACGCTCAGCGAGCAGCTGAAGCCCATCGAGGCCGAGCTACGCGGACAGGAGGCCCGACTGGCTGCCCTCAACCAGCAGACTGAGAAGCTGAAGCCCGAAGAGGTGACGCAGCAGATGAAGGACGACAAGGAAGCTACCCAGCATGCCATCGACGAACAGAAAGAAAAGCGCCAAAGTTTGCTGAGCGGGTTCGCTGCCCAGAACGATGTGGTGCACCAGCTCATCGACCTTGCCCTGCTGCAAAACGGCATGCTGAAGGGTGCCGCCCTCGACGCCTTCCTGCGCAGATCGGTGGATATGATCAAATAATATATTAGACAATGTATAAATAGACAAACAAAGGCAGGAAAAACTTGCACGTTAAGTTTTTTCTGCCTATCTTTGCACCGAAATCATTCACTAACCCCAAAAACAAATACTACAATGAAGAAAAAGTTCATTTGCGCCGTTTGTGGATATATCTACGAAGGCGATGCCGCACCCGAGAAGTGCCCAATCTGTAAAGCTCCTGCCTCTAAGTTCTCTGAGCTGAAGGAGGAAGGCGAGACCACCTATGCCACCGTTCATCGCATCGGTGACGGCAAGCCCGAGGGCGTCAGCGAGGAAATGATTCAGGACCTGCGCAACCACTTCAATGGCGAGTGCGGCGAGGTAGGCATGTACCTGGCTATGGCTCGTCAGGCCGACCGCGAGGGATATCCTGAGATTGCCGAGGCTTTCAAGCGCTATGCCTTTGAGGAGGCCGATCACGCCAGCCGCTTTGCTGAGCTGCTGGGCGAGTGCGTGTGGGACACGAAGACAAACCTTGAGAAGCGCGCAGCTGCTGAGGCAGGTGCATGCGAGGACAAGTTCCGCATCGCAAAGAACGCCAAGGCTGCCGGCTTCGACGCTATCCACGACACCGTGCATGAGATGGCCAAGGACGAAGCACGCCACGGAGCAGGCTTCGCTGGACTGCTGAAGCGTTACTTTGGCAAGTAATGGCACAATAAATCACGAAAAAATCCGTTTCTCTATTAGATGAAACGGATTTTTTTGTACCTTAGCATCATCGTCTGCACGATCACGGCATGCTCTGACGACGAACAGTTCACCACGTCGCCAACGGCACTGCTCACCTTCTCCACCGACTCGGTGAAGATGGACACCGTCTTTTCTAATGTCGGATCACGCACCTACGACTTCTGGGTATACAACCGCACAAACCGGGGCCTTCGCCTGCAGAGCGTATTCCTGCGCATGGGCAACCAGACGGGTTTTCGTGTCAATGTCGACGGCTCATACCTCGACAACACGCTGGGATCAGTGGTCAACGACTTGGAGGTGCGCAGTGGCGACAGCCTCAGGGTGTTTGTCGAGCTGACAGCGCCACGCAACCAGCAGCCTGATCCACAGTTGGTGGAGGATAAACTGGTGTTTGCACTGGAGAGTGGTGTGCAGCAGCATGTCACACTCTGGGGACACTCCTGGGACGCAATGATCACCGACAGCATCATCGTCACACGCGATACGCTCATCAGCAGCTCGCAGCCTGTTGTCATCATGAAAGGTCTGCGCGTGGACAGTGCGGCTACACTCAACCTGCAGCACACCACGCTCTTCTTCCACAGCAAGGCGGGCATCGACGTCTACGGCACATTGAGGACTGACAGCGTCGTGCTGCGTGGCGACCGACTAGACCGAATGTTCGACTACCTGCCCTACGACCGCATCAACGGACAGTGGCGCGGCATTCGCTTCTATCCTTCTTCCTACGACAACGAGCTCATAGCCACACAGATACGCAACACCGAGGATGGCATCATCTGTGACTCTACTGCCTTGCGCTCCGATCGTCAACGACTCTACATGGAACGTTCTTCCGTACAGAGTTGCAAGGGCAGCGGACTGCAGGCGTTCAACTCATGGGTAGGACTGCTGCGATGTCTCTTTGCCAATGCCGAGGGCGACTGCCTCGCCTTCCACGGGGGAGCCGTCATCATCGACCACTGCACCGTGGCTCAGTTCAATGCGCTGGGCAACGGGCGCGGAGCGGCACTACGCTTCACCAACTACTACGGCGACAACCCCTATCCACTGGTGCAGATGCGCATGACCAACAGCATCGTCACGGGCTATGACGATGACGTGGTGATGGGACAAACTTTGGAGGGCGACTCCACCACGGCCTTCTCCTACCTCTTCGAAAACTGCCTCCTGCGCACACCTGCCCTGGAGGACACCATCAACTGTCGTAACATCATCTGGGAGACAAAGGACGACAGCATTCAGGGCGAGAAGCACTTCCGGCTGATCGACAGTCATGACCTGCGTTACGACTTCCACCTCGACTCGCTGTCCACTGCCCAAGGCAAAGGCTGCTACGATTAAAAGTTGAGAGTTAAGAGATAAGAGTTGAGATATTGAATCATAAAACTAATCAGACATAATATGAAACTGAAAATTGCTGTATTGCCGGGCGACGGCATAGGACCAGAGATTATGAAGCAGGGTGTGGACGTGATGAACGCCATTGCCGAGAAGTTCGGACATGAGTTCTCCTATGAGGAGGCTATCGTAGGAGCGACGGCCATCGATGCGGTGGGTGACCCCTACCCCGAAGCGACACATCAGACGTGCATGCAGGCCGACGCCGTGCTCTTCGCTGCCGTCGGATCGCTGAAATATGACAACGACCCCACGTCTCCCGTACGACCGGAGCAGGGCCTGCTGGCCATGCGCAAGAAGCTGGGTCTCTATGCCAACGTGCGTCCTGTGGCCACTTTCGACTGCCTGCTCCATAAGTCACCGCTGAAAGAGGAACTGCTGCGTGGAGCCGACTTCATCGTTATCAGGGAGCTGACGGGAGGCATGTACTTCGGTGCGAAATATCAGGACAACGACAAGGCTTATGACACTGACATTTACACACGCCCTGAGATAGAGCGCATCCTGAAGGTGGCCTTCGAGTATGCCCGCAAGCGCAAGCACCACCTCACCGTGGTAGACAAGGCCAACGTGCTCGCATCAAGCCGACTGTGGCGACAGATAGCCAAGGAGATGGAGCCACTCTATCCTGACGTCACCACCGACTATATGTTCATCGACAATGCTTCGATGCGCGTGCTCACCGAGCCTCGCTACTTCGACGTTATCGTCACGGAGAACACTTTCGGCGACATCCTCACCGACGAGACATCATGCATCACAGGATCCATGGGCCTGCAGCCCTCATCATCGCTGGGATTGCACACACCACTCTTCGAACCGGTGCATGGATCGTGGCCGCAGGCTGCAGGTCAGAACCTCGCCAACCCCATAGCCCAGATCCTATCTGCCGCCATGCTGCTCGAGCACTTCGACCTCACCGCCGAGGGAGCCCTCATCCGCAAGGCGGTCGATGCCTCACTGGCTGCCAATGTCCGCACACCTGAGATTCAGGTAGAGGGCGGCTCACACTATGGCACGCGCGAGGTGGGAGCATGGATTGTCGACTATATCAGAAAAGCATGAGGCGGTTGTCATTTCTTTTCGTAGCAGCGCTCCTTTCGGTCACCGCTCCTGCCCAAACGCTGCAGCAATGGCGCGACTCACTGGCAGTGCTCAACCGCCTCATCAGCAACGACCCCACCTCCACCGACCTGCGCCTTCGCAAGGCTGCCGTCAACATCGAGCTCAGCCAGTGGGAGTATGCCGTCGAGGAATATGGGCGCGTGCTCGAGCTGGATGCAAAGAATCTCTCGGCACTCTATTTCCGGGCCTATGCCTACAACCAACTGCGACAATATGACATGGCGCGGGCCGACTATGAGCATTTTCTCAGCATCATGCCACGACACTTCGACGCACAGCTAGGACTGGCCATGACGAAACGTAACCTGGGAAGGAAGACGGAGACGAGCGACGACCTCAACCGCCTCGTCGAGATGTTTCCCGACTCAGCCTTGGCCTATGCTGCGCGTGCCGGCTTCGAGCAGGAGCAGGAGCAGTACGACGCTGCGCTCTACGACTGGGAGGAGGCCATACGCCTGCAGCCTCAGCGACTGGAGTTTCAGGTGTCGAGATACAGTGTACTTTGGGCGCTGAAACGCTATGACGAGGCACGGCGACTGGCCGACACGCTGGTCAAGCAGGGTGTGCCGCTATCTGCTTTAGAACGTCTACAGCCTCCTGCACGGAAGCGACGTCGCTGACCACCATCGACCGTCTCCCCTTCTGTTCACGGAAGGTGCAGCGGTCCACATGGTGCGTCACATATTCAATGATCTGTCCGAAGGTGTCGCTGTCGTAGAAAGGACTGTTCGTGGCTGAGACGAAGAAGAGGAACATGCGCCCTTGTTTCAACATGACGCGCTCGCAGCCCAGGCTCTTGCCCAGCCGGCGCAGCGGCACCACCTGCAGCAGCTCCTCGCCGACCTTGGGCATCTTTCCGAAACGGTCAACCATCCTGCGCTTGTAGGCCTCCATCTCCTTGTCGTCCCTGATGTTGTCCAGCTCACGATAGAGCAGCATGCGCTCCGAGTCGTTGGGCACATAAGTATCAGGGAAGTACATCTCGAGATCGCTGTCAAGCACGCAGTCCGCAACGAACGGTCCCTGACCCACAAAATTCCGTCCATCCGCCTCTTCGTCCCTTCGTCCCTTCGTCTCCCCTCCGTCCATTCGTCCATTCGTCTTCCCTTCGTCCATTCGTCCCTTCGTCTTCCCATAATCCTCGTTCCTCAGCTCAGCCATCGCCTCATTGAGAATCTTCTGGTAGGTCTCATAACCCAGGTCACTGATGAATCCGCTCTGCTCCGCTCCGAGCAGGTTGCCGGCACCACGAATGTCCAAGTCTTGCATGGCGATGTTGATGCCGCTGCCCAGCTCACTGAAGTTCTCCAGGGCTTCCAGCCGACGGCGGCTGTCCACTGGCAGGGCCGACAAGGGCGGTGCCAGCAGATAGCAGAAGGCCTTGCGATTGCCTCGTCCCACGCGTCCACGCATCTGGTGCAGGTCGCTCAGACCGAAGTTATGGGCTGCGTTGATGATGATCGTATTGGCATTGGGAATGTCGATGCCGTTCTCGACGATGGTGGTCGACAACAGCACATCGTAGTCGTAGTTCGAGAAGTCGAGCACCACCTGCTCCAGCTCATCGGGCTTCATCTGTCCGTGGCCGATGGCGACACGACAGTCGGGTATGTGCTTCACTATCATCTCCTTCAGATGGATGAGGTCGCCAATGCGATTGTTGACGAAGAACACCTGACCGTTGCGGCTCATCTCAAAGTTAATGGCCTCGACCACGATCTCGGCCGAGAAGGTATGTATCTCTGTCTGAATGGGATAGCGGTTGGGGGGCGGCGTCTGGATGATACTCAGGTCGCGAGCGCCCACCAGCGAGAACTGCAGGGTGCGGGGGATGGGCGTGGCACTCATCGTCAGCGTGTCGACATTGGTCTTCATCTGACGGAGCTTCTCTTTCGTCGCCACGCCGAACTTCTGCTCCTCGTCGATGATGAGCAGCCCCAGGTCATGAAACTGCACCGTCTTGCCGATGATCTTGTGCGTGCCTATCAGGATGTCGATCTTGCCGTCGGCAAGGTCCTTCAGCAGCGCGCTGGCCTGCTTGCCCGTGCGGGCTCTGGTGAGATAGTCCACTCGCACGGGCATATCCTTCAGGCGCGATGAAAACGTGCGGTAGTGCTGGTAGGCCAGCACCGTCGTAGGCACGAGCACAGCCACCTGCTTGCCGTCAACGGCAGCCTTGAAGGCGGCACGCACGGCAACCTCGGTCTTGCCGAAGCCCACGTCACCACACACCAGGCGGTCCATGGGCTGAGCACGCTCCATATCGGCTTTCACGTCCTGGGTGGCTTTCAGCTGGTCGGGCGTGTCCTCATAGAGGAACGATGCCTCCAGCTCATGCTGCATGTAACTGTCGTGACTGAAGGCAAAGCCACGCTGGTGGCGGCGGGTGGCATAGAGACGGATGAGGTCGCGGGCTATGTCCTTGATCTGCTTCTTCGTGCGTTCCTTCAGGCGCTCCCACTGGCCAGTGCCCAGCGTCGACACGCGGGGAGGCTGTCCTCCTTCCTGCGACTTGTATTTCGACACCTTATACAATGAGTGTATCGACACATAGATGGCATCACCATTCTGATAGATGATCTTGATGGTCTCCTGATAGCCCTCGCCGTTGGGCAGGGGCATACGCACCAGACCGCCGAACTTGCCGATGCCGTGATCGATGTGCACCACATAGTCGCCTATCTCAAACTGCTGGATCTCCTTCAGCGTCAGCGCCACCTTGCCGCTGCGGGCCTTGTCGCTCTTCAGGTTGTACTTGTGGAAACGGTCGAAGATCTGGTGGTCGGTGAACAGGCACAGGCGCTGGTCGTGATCCACAAAGCCCTCGTGCAGCGTCTTGTTCACCCCAGTGAACGTGATGGTCTTTCGCTCGTCGAAGATATCCTTCAGTCGCTCTATCTGCTTCGCACTGTCAGCCAGGATAAACAGCCGGTAGCCTTTCTCCTGATATTCCTCCAGCGAGGGCAGCAGCAGGTCGAAATTCTTGTGAAACAAGGGCTGGGCGCTAGTGTTGAAACGGATGACCGTCGTCCGACGGTCGCCTTCCCCACCCTGCTGGCCGCCGCGCAGCTCGATAAGCTTGAAACCGGCACTGTCGCTGGCATACTGAGCACCGCTGATGATCTGCGTGTCGCGCTGCATCTCCTGCATGATCTGTCGCCGCTCCTGCTCCGTGGCTCCCTCCAGGCGCTCGGTCATCGCCTGCTGCGAGAAGCCCTCCTGATAGGCACGCTCGATGACCTCCGCCACATACTGGCTGTTCTTCATCACCAACACGGCATCCTCAGGCAGGAAACGCAGCAGCGACTCCTTCTGCTCCACAGCCGTCAGCTCAGGCACGATGCTCACCTGTTCGCGACGCTCCTTCGACAACTGGCTCTCCACCTCAAACGTCCGGATGGTGTCAATCTCGTCGCCGAAGAAATCGATGCGGAAGGGATATTCATGACTGTAGCTGAACACGTCGAGGATGCTGCCGCGCAGGGCATACTGGCCAGGTTCGTACACATAGTCCACCTCATGGAAACCCAGCGCGTGCAGCTCTTCCATCACGCTGTCGGTCATTACCGTCTGTCCCTGCTCAAGCGTCAGCGTCCTTGTGTCCAGCTGCTGACGCGTCACCACCATCTCGGCCAGCGCCTCAGGGTAGGTGACGATATACAGCGACGACGCTTCGGAATGACTCGTCAGCGCTGCCAGCACCTCCGTACGAAGAATCTCGCTGGCAGGGTCTTTCTGCCCATATCTGATGGCACGCTTATACGACGACGGGAAGAACAGCACATCCGTCTCGCCGCGCTGCTGCACCAGGTCGTGGTACAGGTAGCCGGCATCATCGCCGTCCTGCATCACAAACACCATCACTCGCGCTGTCCTGAGCGCACTGAACACCACCGACGGCGCAGAGGCCGACAGTCCCTCAAGGACAATCCGCCGCGTCGTTTCTCTCTCTATGGCCTTGCCCAGCGCTTTCACCTGTGGCGACCCGCTGTAAAGGCCCTGAAACTCCTTTATCTCCATTTCCCTTCTAAAGGTATACTCATCCATTCCTTGCGCTCCGTCTCCGTCATCTTCTCAATGGCGTAGCGAAGCATGGTGCGAGGCATCTCGTGCGCATGCTGACGGAGAAACTCCCTCAGCAGCTCCATCGAGCATCTCTTGCCCATCTCGCGAAGCATCCAGCCCACAGCCTTGTGCATCAGGTCGTGAGGATGATGCAGATGGATCTCCGCATAGCGCAGGCACCACGAGGGGTCACCCATCTGCGACGTCTTCCACGTGCAGACCATGCTCATGCGCTGCTTCCACAAGCCCGCGCCCCCTGAGTACGAAGAGCCCGGACAAGCCAGACCGTCCAGCACTCTCAACTTATAATCCTTGTGCTGCCCCACTCTTCCGTCAGGGCCAAGCATCGTAGGCAGCATCAGCCAGTGGCCCAGTATCTTAGGCACTGAGAGATCGACCAGGTCCCAGTTGTTGGCCTGTCCGGCATACTGCAGGTACATCGTCACAATCTCATCGCGTCTGCTGATGGCCTCAGCATCGCTCTCCAGCCGCTTCGCAGCCAGTTTCTCGAACTTCGCCACAAGTATCAGCAGACCGCAAAGCCGCACCTCGTGCCAGCGGTTCATCAGCAGCTCAGGCACTTCGCTCAAGGCATAGTCCGCGCATGCCATCCTGACCACCTCGCGCGTCTGCGGCACTTTCAGCCCCAGAAACTCATCACCCTCGCCATACTCTCCCGGTCCCGTCTTGAAGAACCCCATGAGAATCCTTCGCTGCTCCTCATTCTGCAGCGACTCCATATGCGCGATAATCTCCCTCGCCCCCATCATTCCTTCACGCTTTGAAATCCCCACTCCTAACTCCTAACTCATAACTCCTAACTCATAACTCCTAACTCATAAACCGCTGCCCCACCACATGCCAGTCGATGATCTGCCAGAGCGCAGCGAGATGGTCAGGACGCCTGTTCTGATAATCCAGATAATAGGCATGCTCCCAGACGTCGAAGGTCAGCAGGGGCTTCAGTCCTTTCTGCACAGGATTGGCAGCGTTAGCCTCCTGCGTGATGACCAGTCGGCCATCCTTTGCGTCTTCGGACTTTTGGGTGCGATCGACAGAAAGCCACACCCATCCAGAGCCAAACAGCGTGGCGCCCTTCTTCTGAAACTCATCCTTGAAGGCCTCAAACGAACCGAAATCACGCTCAATAGCCTCAGCCAGCTTCCCCGTAGGCCGGTTGTCAGCCTTTGGAGCACAAAACTGCCCGAAGTACAGCTCGTGGTTCAGTATCTGCCCAGCATTGTTGAGTATGCCACCCGTCGCCCGACAGACAATCACTTCCAACTCCGTCAGCATCAGCCCATTGAGCTCCGTCCTGCCGTTTTCACTCTCCGCAGCGTCGAAGCTGGCATCACTCTGCTCCAGCAGAGCGTTAAGATTATTCACATAAGCCGCCAAGTGCTTCCCATGATGGAAAGCGATAGTCTCACGGCTAATCACTGGCTCCAAGGCCTCAGGCGCATAAGGCAGCGCCATCAACGAAAACTTTCCCATATCCTATTATATTATTAATACTCATTCAACCATCCACCATTTCTCACTCCTAACTCCTAACTCCAAACTCCTAACTCCAAACTCCTAACTCCTAACTCCAAACTCCTAACTCCTCATTCCCTTCATCGTTTCCCTCACCAGTTCAGCCAGGTAGTCGCGGTCATCCACGTCAGCTATATAGAAGTAGTCCTTCGCCCCTTCGTATGGCGGTCGCATATCCACCACCCGCAGCATCCTGCGTCCAGCCTCCGTAGGTTTCACATAGAAGCAGTCGTCGCAGATAAGTCCGAAGATCTTCCCATTGCAATAAATACCATAGTCACCAAACATCTTCTTGGTGACAATCTCCCCCGCCCCACTACACTGGTCAGCGATATACTCCACAAAATCCTTATTACTTGCCATAATACTATTAACTCGTCCATTCGTCTTTTACGATGCAAATATAGCGAATATTCTCCAAATATCCTCACAAAAAAGCTTTTTTTTCTTCATAGACGAAAAAATAATCCCCGAATTGTCTTCTAAAATAGACAAGCTACGTCAAGAAAATTGGTCAAAAATAGGGTTCTCCGGACTTTGCATTCTAGAAAGCGAGACAAGGCAAATCGGCATCTGCCGCCCCTCTTTTGAGCCAAAACAAGCAGGAAAGTGCCCAAAAGCGAGTTTGCAACCGCTGGTTACGGACTTCGCGATCGCCAGTATGGCACTTTGCGGTAGCTAGTATGGCACTTTGCATACGTTCCCACGATGGGAATAATACGTTCCCACCGTGGGAATGATAGCAAGCTCCGTAACTAGCGTGACCAAACTCCGCACCTAGCGTGCCCAAAGTCGCCTACTTTCGACCTCTTTTTCCCGTCTGGCAGTCATTTTTCTCGCCAAAAACGCTCTCCAAAATAGCCATTTCAGCACCTAAAAATGCCCATTTTCGGCCCTTTTTGAGGTTACTCAAGCCCACCAGAACTCACAATACCCTCATTCCCAGTTACTTGCAGACTCCTCAAAACTCGCTCATTTACGCCCAGACGGTCACAAAATCACAAAAGGCCCCTTCTCGCAAGAGCATTTGTAAAGAATATTCCCAATCATTTGTTGAATAAAAAAATCATACACATAGCGGCACAGCAGCCAAACACTCAATCATAAGCACGAAAAAAGAGACTGCAGCATGCTCAAAGCACGCTGCAGTCCCTGAGGAGTATTCACTCCCCCAAATTTCCCCTCTCCAGTTGGAGAGGGGCTAGGGGTGAGGCCGAGGTTAGGGGTGAGGCCGAGGTTAGGGGTGAGGCTTTGTCTTAGCCGAGCCGCTCATGTCGTTGAGGATCATGTTCACGATGCCCACGGCATCGCTGATGGTGATGTCACCTTCGCGGCTCACATCGGCATTCTCCCTGTAGAAAGTGCCTGTGGTCGGCTTGCCGAGGATGGTGTTCACCACGTTCTGAGCATCGGTCATGTTCACCAGCGTGTCGTGGTTGGTGTCGCCCAGCTTCCACTTACCCACCAGGCTGATGGGCAGCACGTTGTTCGAGGGGCGCACGTCGGTGAGCACCGTTGAGCCCTGCATCGGCGTGGTGCGCAGATAGAACACTTTGCTCACATCGGGCTGCGTAGCGGTCAGCGTGACGATCTTAACCTTGTTTCGCTTGGCAGTAGCATCGTAGAGGTCGCTGAATCTGACGGTCACATCAGTCGTGCCGGCGGCAGTCTTGGTGGCGAGTGGCGAGTCGTAGAGGCCCACCTTCACGCTCATGTCATCAGCGAGCGGCAGGAGCGAGGCGTTGTTCACCTCGGCGATGATGGTGGTCACGCCACTGGCATCGGTCTTCTTGCTCACTACCTTCAGGGCCATGTCCACCTGGCGCACATCCACCTGCGTGCCACTCTGCTGCACACGGCGCGGACGGGCTTTGGCACCCAGGCGGCGGCTCTTCAGCGCACCGCTGTTTGCATATTCGAATATGGCTGTCACGTCGTAGTCGATGGTTCCGTCGAAGTTGTCGGGCACGGTGTAGTCCACCGTCACCTCGGCGCTTTCCTGGGGCAACAATGTCAAGTGGTGGTTGGTTGTCTCTTCACCCATTCTCACTTCAATGTCAGTGATGGGGTCATAGCCGTTGTTGACCACCGTCACATTGACCGGAATCTGCGTGTCGCTTTTCACGTCGTAGGGGTTGAACGTTGCCCTGTGGTCGATGGCATTGGTGAAGGTCACGGGTGTCTGCAGCACGGCAGCGCCGTCCTCCTCGTTGGCCACGCAGAAAGCCACGTTCAGGTCGAGACCGTCCAGTAAACCATCCATTGAGACAAGTGTCACGTCGTCGGGCATGGTGGCTATCTCAACGGGGGCGGAGAAGAAGAGCTGGTTGTTGTGCGAGTTGAGCTTTGAGGCATAGATGCGGTTCTTGAACTGTACCGTCTGCGTGCCGTCGCTATTGTCTGTGCGTTCCTCGTCGCTCTGGCTCCACAGCAGCACCACATTGCTCAGGACGGCTCCATAGCCACCTTTCGCCACCACCAGCCGGTAGTCGTTGATTATCTTGCGGTTCATGCCAAGTGGTCCTGTGAGCCTGCCCGTGGTCTCGCCCTTCATGTTCACAGTGTTGAGCACGATGTCGCGGCCGTCGTCGCCCTGCTTGATGTAGGCCACGAGAATGCCGCCACCGACATTGACCATCTGCGGCTTCGAGCCTTCAATCATGGTGTAGCGTTCGCGCACCTTGTTGTCGGGCGACACGCTGACATAGACCAGCGACGTGCTCTTCTGCTGGTTGTTCACGTCCTGCTGCAGGGCCATCATCACCAGCACGCTGTCTTCTTTCATGGCCACTTGATAGTCGGCGGGCACATTGCGGTGGCTGATGCGCTTGATTTCTATCGGTTCGCTGTAGCCGTCGGGGAGGTCACTGCTGAAAAAGCCGTGTCGCTTGAGCATCAGGCTGCCGTCGATGTAGCGGCTGCCCTCGTCGTTGAACTTGGCCACGCCCTGCTGCCACACCACGGCACCGCGGGCTGATTTAGTGAGGTCACCATTGAGGTCGAGTGATGTCACGGCTACGGCGGGATTGACACAAGCCAGGCTGCCCCCTGCGCTGGATGCCTCCTGGGTGTTCCAGTCGAACATCTGAGTGCCGTCGTACAGGCGACAAGCTATGTGTACACGGCTCATCTCGCTGGCCGTCTTGGTCTGGTCGTTATCTGAGAGCCCATTGATGGCATCGCCGTCGATGGCTTTCTCCAACTGCTCGAAGGCCACCATCTCGAAATACATGTTTTTAGCGACACTGAAGTCGTACATCGGCCCCTTCATGCCAGTGCTGACGAAGTCGTTCTTGCTGCCGTTGCTATACACCTGCAGACGGTCGTCGTTGTAGTCGCTGGCAGTCTTCAGGTTGTTGAACAGCAGCGACGTGCCGTCCATCAGGTAGGTGGGCTGCGCCATGCCGTTCACATTACTTATAATAGGTGTACCGAGGTCGGCGATGACCTTGCGCTTCAGCTTCTTGTAGCCCTTGGTCACGTTGCGGCGTGAGAAGATAGGCTCGGCATTAGAGGGGTGGAAGGGGTTCGACGCATTGTTGGGCACCAGATACTCCTTGTGATACTTGAAGATGTTCCAGCTCTTCTTGGCCTTCCAGAACAGGAAGCGAGCCTCGGCGAAGGCCTCCATCTGTGCGTGCAGGGTGGTCTTCATGCCGGCCTGCCCCTTGGTCACGTAGGCACGGTGGTGCAGGTCGAAGCAGGCTCCGCCGCGCACGCCGGCCACGGCCTTGGCAATCCAGATGTCGATGCCGGCGTAGGCCCAGGCGCACACCTTCAGGCGGGCCTGGTAGTCGAACACAAAGTCGATCTTCGTCGATTTGAATGAAGCGTCGCCCATCTCGGCGGAGGTGTTGACGAGTCCCATCGACATGGCCATCATGGCATCGACCGACATGCCGAACGAGCCAATGCCGAAGCTGAGGTTGGCCGATGCTTTGGCCGATGCCTCGAAGGTCAGGCCGCCGTCGTAGAAGTTGAAATCTACCTTGCCCGTCTCGCGATTGTAGTATGCCACGCCGCTGAGGTAGCCCTTGATGCCGACGAAGGCCGACGGCAGGCGTGGGATATCGTCGAAGAAGTCATCATCGGCAGGCTTGGCGGAGTTCACGGCATCCATCATGGCCGAGAACTGCTCGTCGAAGTACTGCAGGTTGTCCAGCTTGTCGAGCTGGTCCATGATGGGTCCGGCAGGCAGGAAATTCACCTCGCAGACGGCACGCACCAAGAAGTGGTCGCCGTCGCGCTGTATGTTCACCGTGAAGGGCAGCACGGGGGGCACCTGGAAGTTGAACTTGTCGAAGGCCTTGTTCATGTCCTTCGTGTCGGCTCCATTGGCTTTAGCCTGGTCGTCCACTTTTGTCAGGTCGAAGCCGCCGGGGCTCATCTCGATGTTGTTGGCCTCGTTCAGCGCCATCAGGTCGACGGTCTGGTTGTGCAGCGAGGGCAGCGAGGCCAGTGTCGTCGTGCCGTTTATCAGCATGGGCTGCACCGTGGCGTCCTCGGCGATCTGGTCGGTCAGGTCGAAGTCGAACAGGCAGTAGTTGGTGCTGAATGGGAAGTCGGCGGTTGTGAGCAGCTTCTGGGTGGGCTGCAACTGCCATGCGCCGTCGGCGGAGGCCAGCGTCAGGTCGGGAGTGGTCTGATAGGGCATGCAGCCGATGATATGGGCATACTTTGTGCCCGTCCAGCCGTTGTTGCCGAACCTCGGGTCGGGTATATGCTTGATGGCATCCTTATAGTCTGCCGTCTGCGAGTAGTTCAGTGTCTCGCTGTCGTTGATGGATAGCAGATTATCAGTGTTGATGGCAACATCCATCTTGTTGTCCTTCAGGTTGCCTTCGCGCTTGAAGGTCTCGAGTACCAGACTGTTAAACTGGTCGTCCTGCTCTTGTAGCACGATGACATGTCGGCGCTGTTTGCCGCGGTTCTCACGGCTGTTGTAGTCGTAGTTCCACAGCGTCATCGTGGTGAGCATGGGCTTATATCCCTGTGCCACCACTTCTATGAGCTCGGCATACTGGTAGGGGTCGGTGCTGACCTGGTAGTAGCCCACGCTATTGTCGTAGGTTGCCGTTCCCTTGGTGTCCTGACAGGCCATGTTGGCATCTACGCAGGCATAGTTGAGGACGGCATCGGTGACGGGGTCACCCTGGGCGTTGACGACGGTGACCTGTGTATTGCTGGCAGACAAGTCATCCCACCAGATTTGTCTCTCGCGGGAGCTATAGTATCTCCAATACCGTTCTGCTAAGATACCTGCCTGTAACCGTTTATAGATGTCATCAGTGTAAGACCGCAAGATAGACTCTATATCCTCCTTATTATACCTCCAAATACACTGCAATTCGGGAATGACATCCAGCCTCAAGTATTCGGCGAAATCTAGCAAGGATATCCTGATGGTTTCGTTGCCAACGGTCAGAAAGCAGTTGGCGGGGTTGTCCGTGCGGACGATGCCCTTCAGGTAGTTGTCATAATATGTTTTGCCACTACCGTATGCTCCTGTTACATGTCCAAGGTTCAGTGTGACAGGCTGCCCGTCTTTATAGAACTTTAATGAAACATGGGAACTGTTTGTGGTGCTGGCAACAACCGTGTTGAAATGATAGAGCTCTGAGAGGTCTGCGCTTTTGAACGTGCTGGTGTAGCGGCGGTCGTAGCCTGGGAAATAGACCTCCACCTCGTAGGTCTTGCCGTCGGCAGGCGGCTGGAAGAAGAATCGGCCTTTGTAGCCGTCGAGGGTTTGTATTACATCCTCGCCGCACTTGAGCGTGATGTCTGCCCCATTGTAGAAGTCGTCGTTGACTTCAAACACGGCGCTGGGCAGATGGAGCGGGTTGACGAGCGGATAAAATGCTGGATAAGCTGCGTTGTAACTTTCGTCAACGACATCCTGATAGAAGCCGTCACGGTCGATGGCACCTCGTAGGCTCAGTATGGCCTGGGTGTTGTCGAAGTTGCTGTTACCCGTCTCGTCCTCTCCGTTCACCTTATAGACGATGTGTCCTTCGGCCCCTACATATTGCAAGTCGGCGATGCAGGTCATCTCGCGTAGCATCACCTCGTCGGGGCTGTAGCTGCGCTGGGCCAGCGTGTAGAGGTGATATTTGGATTCAGAGGGCGTGAGCTCCGGCTGCACGGTGATAGTGGCCGTAGCATAGAAGTCGTCCTGCTGCAGCTCTAACCATTCGGGCACGTTGTCGCCGTCGGTCAGGTTGTTGTAGGTCTCCTTGATGCCCAGTTCCGGTATCTCATAACCCACGGTGAAGCCCGCGCGTGGCAGATAGAAGACCTCAGAAGAAAGCGTGATGGGGTGCGCCTCATTCCAGTAGGCCGTCATCTCGCTGTAGTCGCCGATGGAAATCTTCTTCAGGTCGGACACCAGTCGGGCTGTGCAGGAAATGGTCTCTTTCGGCCCGTCGGTGGTGGGCACGCCGATGAGCACCTGGGCGGTGATGACGGTCTGGCCTATCTGGCTGACATCGGTCACGTCGGGATGCTCCTCGGTGAAGCTGAAAGGCAGGTCGTAGGTGATGGTGCCGCGGTCGGCATCGGCCAGGGCCGACCAGTCGTTGGACGGGTCGTACTTCTGCAGCTCGCTCAGCTTGTAGTACTCCGTCCACGTGGTGCCGTTGGCATGGGTGTAGTTCACGGTGATGTCATCGTCCAAGGGCCGCTTGTCGGGGTTCTTCAGCTCAAACTGCAGCTTGGGGAACACGGTGCCCACAAGATAATGATTGGTGTGGTTCATCGCCACGGGCATGGCCAGCTGGTCATTGTCGTCTTCCATCTCCTTCGTCATCAACGTATAAGTGCGCGAGAAAACGACTTGGCTGCTTATTGAGACTGTCAAAGTGAATGTTCCGGCATTAACACCTGTCCACAAGGTTTGGCCGTCCAGACCATCATCTATGATGGAAGCATTGACACCATCGGCATTGGTGATGGAGTAGGAAATCTGGTTGGCGTTGGTGGCATCAAGGGGTGAATAGACGGGGTTTAAGGCAAAGTATTTACTATCAATCTTGTGATCATAATAAAAATTGCCAAGATACTCCCAATGTTCCCTTAGGATGATGAGGCTGCCGTCGGCAGGCAGGCCGGGTATGTCGAACTGCGTGACGGGATTGGGCGTGGCCGCCTCGGGCGACACCGTGACGGCAAAGCTGTTCTCAGCACGGGTTTGCACAGCCTTGGGCAGAAGAAAGTTGTCTTCAGCAAGGCGGCAGGCGGGGCCGAAGTCGACATAGACGGTCGTCGTCTCGCTGACGGTGGGTGCGGTGACGTAGTAGGTCACCAGTCCCGTCTGCTCGTCGAAGGTGAAGCGCCCGGGCTCCAGCGTCTCGTTGCCGTTGAGCGTCACGCCGAATGCACTCTTGAACTTGTCGCCCTGGCAGCGGCGCACAAACTGCCAGTTGTCCATCGTGGCGGTGATGACCATCGTCTCGCCGCTCTTGAACGAGGTCTTGTTGATGCTGACGTTGGAGAACTCGGGCCTCAGCCCGTCGACCTCGAAATAGACACCGAACAGGGAGTTGGCCGACTCCTCGGGTATGTCGGCACGCGAATAGAAGATGTAGCGGACGGCATCGTCGGCAGGGTTGGCCACCTCGAAGGGGCCCACCTCTAAGACGGGGTAGTTCACCTCCCTGTCAGACCATTCACTCCGGTTCGCCTCTATCGAATGGAAGTACTCGTCGGGGCCGGGGCGGTAGATGTACCACGCCTCGCTGCACACGGAGCCGGCGTTGATGGGGTGCAGCTCCACCTCGTGTGACTGAGCCAGGCCGTAGTCGTCGTCATCGGGGCCCATGCCGGTGTGGTCGGCAAAGCGGGCGTTGATAACGTAGCGGCTGTCGTTGGTAATCTTCACATCAGTGGCGAGGAAGAAGCGGAACAGGATGTACTCGCCCCAACGATCTACACTATAGTTGGCATGGTCGTTGCCGAAGGTGTTCTGCAGCACTTCCAGCTTTGTGGCGAAGGTGCTCTGCCGGGCAGGGTCGCCACCCGTGCGGTTGACCTTGAGCATCAGCACGTCGTATTCGGCTTCGGCGTAGGTGGTCTTGACGGAAAACACCTCGGGAATGTTGCCGCTCCAAGTAAATAAGCCGTGATAATCTCCGTTCTCGTCTTCATAAAGGGCTGAAGGCTCGAGCGCTTCAAGCCCTATTTCCACGGTCTTCTCGGTCTCGCCCGGCTCAAAGGTGTACGTCTCGCCATAATCCCAGTACCTCATGTTGCCCAGCTTGACGGTGGCCGCACGCTGAGCATTACGGCCCTGCGGTCGGCTGAGGGTGACGGTAATGGTCTGAGGCAGGGCGTAGCCGTCGTCGCCATACTGAGGCTTTGCTGGCATGTCGCCCACATCAATGACATAGACTCCCGGATTGTTCGGGTCTTCATGTCCGCCCGTGAAGGTGATGACGTCTCTTGTCTGTGCACTCGCCGTGGAGATTACTCCTCCCAGCAGCACGAGCAACAGGCACAGCCAACGGGCTGCCGTCGGCCGTCGGTAGATGGTTGTTCTTGTTGTTCTCATAGTAGAAAATGCTTTTATTTCTGTTTCTGGCTGCAAAGTTAAACAAAAAAACTGAAAAAACAAGCAAATCGTAACCTTTTATTGCTACAAAAAGTACAAAGTGCAACAACTTTATAGTGAAACGAGTCTAGCCTAATATTTGTCATGGGCATAAGAGAGCCCGGCATACAAGACAATCCGCCCCGCATCACCATCGGTGACACAGGGCGGACTCAGATAAAAAAGAAGGCGGCCTCCTACTCTCCCGCATTGCATTGCAGTACCATCGGCGCAGGCGGGCTTAACTTCTCTGTTCGGAATGGG
>ONLL01000012.1 GCA_900318685.1 uncultured Prevotellaceae bacterium
GAGCTGCGCTCAGAGGTCTGCCGTCTGGCAAACATCACGCAGTATAAGTTCTACAATAAACTGCTGCAGCGGGCACAGGACGAGAAGGTCATCGTCAAGATGGAGCGCGACCGCCACACGTTCTATCAGCCTGCCCCCTTCTGAAGCCTCCATCCACCTTCATATTTCCGTCCCCCTATAAGGGGGACTCCAATATGAGGTGTGAGGCTTCATCTCCCCCACGTTGAAAGTGAAGAGGGAATGAAAGTGAAGAGTGAAGAATGAAGAGTGAAGAATAAAAAGTATAGTAGTTAGCACTGAAAAGTATAGTAGTTAGCGATGGAAAGTATATTAGTTAGCATGTATAAGCCATATCATTATTAACTGGAAAAGACTATGATTTGTCAGAAGCAATGCAAATCGGCGCTTTGCCCTGCTGTAGAAGAAAAATGAAAAAAAATGCCGAAAAATTTGTTGGATTGAAAAATTATGCGTACCTTTGCCGCCGAATTGAAACAAAAACGGACGCAAGCATGATCAGATTGACAGCAAATGCATGGTGGTGGCGCAACTCAAGATTCAAAAAGTCGTGAGAAGTGAGCCATGTGTGTATTGCTGAGATGAAATACCAGGGAGGCCCGTCGTTCTTGCGACGGGCCTCTCAAAGTTTAGGTACCACATAAAAACAGTGAATATATGAGTTATTTAGTTGACAAGAAAGGATTTTATGGAGAGTTTGGCGGAGCCTACGTGCCCGAGATTCTCTATGCCACAGTCAGCCGGCTGCAGCAGGAGTACCTGCCCATCTTGGAGTCGGAGGAGTTTCAGCGTGAGTACATGTCGCTGCTTCGCGACTATGTAGGGCGTCCGTCGCCCCTGTACCTTGCCCGCCGCATGAGCGAGAAGTATGGCTGCCGCCTCTACCTGAAGCGTGAGGACCTGAACCACACGGGTGCCCACAAGATCAACAACACCATCGGACAGATACTGCTGGCCAAGAAGATGGGCAAGAAGCGCATCATTGCCGAGACGGGAGCAGGCCAGCATGGGGTGGCCACAGCCACGGTCTGCGCCCTGATGAACATGCCCTGCGTGGTCTATCAGGGAGCCCTCGACGTGGAGCGCCAGCATGTGAACGTAGAGCGGATGAAGATGCTGGGAGCCGAGGTGCGCCCTGTCCGTACAGGCAACTGGACCCTGAAGGATGCCACCAACGAGGCCATCCGCGACTGGTGCTGTCATCCCAGCGACACCTTTTATATTATAGGCTCCACTGTCGGTCCCCATCCCTATCCGGATATGGTGGCCCGTCTGCAGAGCATCATCTCGAAGGAGATCAGGGAGCAGCTGCTGGAAAAGGAAGGCCGCGACTATCCCGACTACCTGATGGCCTGCGTGGGAGGAGGCTCGAATGCTGCCGGCACCATCTACCACTACATCGACGACGAGCGCGTGCGCATCGTCCTGGCAGAGGCTGGCGGTCAGGGTGCTGACACAGGTCATACGGCAGCCACCATTCATGCCGGCCGCCTGGGCATCCTTCATGGGGCCAAGACACTGGTGATGCAGACCCCCGACGGCCAGATCATCGAGGCAGAGAGCATCTCGGCAGGACTCGACTATCCGGGCATCGGTCCTATGCATGCCAACCTGGCCACGCAGCATCGGGCCACCGTCTACAGCATCAACGACGACGAGGCCGTGCGTGCCGCCTACGAGCTCACCCGCATGGAGGGCATCATCCCTGCGCTGGAGAGTGCTCACGCCATAGCCGCTCTGGGGAAGATGACCTTCAGCCGGGACGACGTGGTGGTGCTCACCGTCAGCGGACGTGGCGACAAGGATATCGATACATACTTGGCCCACCGGGCCCACCCCCTGCCCCTCCCCAAGGGAGGGGAGATGTAAAAATCACCTAATAAATGATGTAAAAATCACCTAATAAATAAAAATATGGCAATAAACAACAGCAATAGCAACTCGCTAATCTCCCCTCCCTTGGGGAGGGGCAGGGGGTGGACCTATCAAACCGTCAGTCGCACTATCCTGGGCGACCTCCACACCCCTGTGGCAGCCTACATGCGGCTGCGCGACATCTATCCGCAGAGTGCGCTCATGGAGAGCTCTGACTATCACGACCAGAGCAATTCGCGATCCTTCATCGGCATTCGTCCGCTGGCCAGCGTCGCCGTCAGTCATGGGCTGGCTGTCATCAGCTATCCTGACGGCACCACGATGCGGCGCGAGCTCGGCGCCGACTTTGGCACAGCCGAAGCCATTCATGCCCTCATCGACCATATCCACGTCGAGGGCGACGATGCCGATGCCATCGGACTCTACGGCTATACCTCGTTCAATGCCGTCCGCTACTTCGAAAACATCGACGTGAAGGACGAGACGCAGGAGCGCAACGATGCCCCCGACCTGCTCTACATCCTGTATCAGGTGGTGGTAGTGTTCGATCATCACAACAACCTGCTGAAGGTGGTCAGCCTGGGCGACGAGAGTCTCATCGACACCGTGCTGCAAGCCATCAACCGTGCCAATGTGAAGACCTACGACTTCCATCCCGTAGGTGAGGTGCAGTCGACGCTGACTGACGATGAGCACAAGGCCAACATACGTCAGGGCATCCGGCACTGCCTGCGTGGCGATGTCTTTCAGATAGTGCTTTCGCGGAGGTTCATCCAGCGCTTTGAGGGCGACGACTTCAAGCTGTATCGGGCCCTGCGCAGCATCAATCCCTCGCCCTATCTGTTTTATTTCGACTTTGGCGGCTTCCGCATCTTCGGCTCCTCGCCTGAGACGCACTGCAGGATAGAAGCCCCCTCGGGGGCCGTAGGGGGGGCTTACCGCGCCTACATCGACCCCATTGCCGGCACGACACGCCGTACGGGCAATGCCGAGGCCGACCGCCGGGGCGCAGAATTCCTCAGGCAGGATCCCAAGGAGAATGCCGAGCATGTGATGCTGGTCGACCTGGCACGCAATGACCTCTCGCGCAACTGCCACGAGGTGAAGGTTGACTTCTACAAGGACCTGCAGTACTACTCGCATGTCATCCATCTCGTGTCGCGTGTCAGTGGTCTGCTCGATGCTGATGCCGACCCTATCAAGGCATTTATCGATACCTTCCCTGCAGGCACTCTCTCGGGTGCTCCCAAGGTGCGTGCCATGCAGATCATCTCGGAGCTGGAGCCTCACAACCGAGGGGCCTACGGAGGCTGCATCGGCATCATCGGCCTCGACGGCAGTCTCAATCAGGCCATCACCATCCGCACCTTCGTCTCGCGGGGTGGCGAGCTCTGGTTCCAGGCTGGAGGCGGCATCGTGGCCAAGAGCAACGACGAATATGAGCTGCAGGAAGTGAACAATAAGTTGGGCGCCCTGCGCAAGGCAATCATCATGGCAGAAAAAATGTAAGAAGAATATGAAGACTGTTATCATCGACAACTACGACTCGTTCACCTATAACTTGAGTCATCTGGTAAAGGAAATAGGAGCTGAAGTCACCGTGCTGCGCAACGACCAGTTCCAGCTCGACGACCTGAAGGCTTTCGACAAGATCATCCTCTCGCCAGGCCCTGGCATCCCCAGTGAGGCAGGGCTGCTGCTCGACGTCATCCGTCAGTATGCAGGCGTCAAGCCCATCCTGGGAGTCTGTCTAGGCCATCAGGCCATCGGCGAGGTGTTCGGAGCCAGGCTCGAGAACCTCAGCGACGTGTTTCATGGCGTAGCCACACCCTGCCATATCACGGCTGCCGACCCCATCTTTGCAGGGCTCGACAGCGACATCACCGTGGGCCGCTATCACTCGTGGGTGGTGGCTGCCGACGACTTCCCCGCCTGCCTCGAGGTGACGGCTGTGAGCGATGAAGGACTAAGGGTGGGCGACGGGACGTCGGGAATGGGGCAGATCATGGCCCTGCGCCATCGTCAGTACGACGTTCACGGCATACAGTTCCATCCTGAGAGCGTGCTGACACCAGAAGGAAAAACAATCATCAAAAACTTTATAGACCTATGAAAGAGATTCTGACCAAGCTCCTGAACCATGAGGAGCTGACACGTGAAGAGATGAAGAACATTCTGGTGGGCATCACCCAGAGTGAGTATCCCAACGAGCAGATCACTGCGCTGCTCACAGCCTTGCAGATGCGAGGCGTCACCGTCGACGAGCTGCTGGGCTTCCGCGATGGCATCCTAGAGACTGGCGTGCCTGTGCCCCTCGACTGCGACCGCTATATCGATGTGGTGGGCACTGGCGGCGACCGCAAGAACACGTTCAACATCTCCACTACCTCGTGCTTCGTCATCGCCGGGGCTGGCTACAAAGTGGCCAAGCACGGTAACTATGCCGCCACGTCGACTTCGGGTGCCTCCAACGTCATTGCCCAGCATGGGGTTAGGTTCACTGACGACCTCGACCAGCTCAACCGTTGTCTCAACGAGGCAGGCATCGTCTATCTCCACGCACAGCTCTTCGCACGTGCCATGAAGTTCGTGGGCCCCATCCGCAAGGCTCTGCAGTTTCCCACCATCTTCAACCTCCTGGGCCCCATCGTCAATCCCTCGCAGCCTCAATGTCAGCTGCTGGGCGTGGCCAATCTCGACCAGATGCGCCTCTATCATCAGGTCTACCAGCGCCTGGGCATTGACTATGGCATCGTGAACAGCATCGACGGCTACGACGAGATATCGCTGACGGGCGACTTCAAGGTGACCACGAAATCCTATGAGCGCATCTTCTCGCCACAGGATCTGGGCTTCGAGTGTGCCAAGCCTGATGAGCTAGTAGCAGGAGCCACCGAGCAGGAGGCAAAGGAAATATTCGATGCCGTGCTCGAGAACCGGGCTCTGCCTGCCCAGAAGAATATCGTGCTGGCCAATGCAGCCTTCGGCATACAGGTGCTGGAACAAGGGGCGAAGAGCATCGACGAGTGCATCGCCATCGCCCGCGAGAGCATCGACAGCGGCTCTGCCCTGCAGACTTTCAAGAAGTTTGTGGAAATGAATTCTTAGTCGAAATCTCGAAATGCCGTAATCTCGATATCCCGAAATCCCGAAATCCCGACAATGACACAAGACATCCTACAACAAATCGTCGCCACCAAGCATCAGGAACTGGAGCAGATGCGGCAGAAGAAACCGTCGCTGCGCCAGGCCCTGCTCGACTCTGATACAGGCATCATTGCCGAGTTCAAGCGCCGTTCGCCTTCAAAAGGCTGGATTAAGGAAGAGGGCAGGGCAGACGCCATCCCCCTGAGCTACCAGCAGAATGGTGCTGCGGCACTGAGCATCCTCACCGACCGCCAGTATTTTGGAGGCCACGACAGCTTCATCACTGAGGCGAGGGCGTCAGGCGTCACGCTGCCTGTGCTCTACAAGAACTTCGTCGTCGACGAGCTCCAGCTGTATCAGGCACTGCTCTGCGGAGCCTCTGCCGTGCTGCTCATCGCTGCCTGTCTCTCGCTGCCTGCTTGTGAGGCACTGATGAACAAGGCCCATGAGCTGGGGCTGGAGGTGCTGCTGGAGATGCACGACGAGCGAGAACTGGAGTATGCCGCCCTGGGGCCCGACCTCTGTGGCATCAATAATCGCCATCTGGGATCGTTCCATACAGATGTCGAGACCAGTTTCCGCCTGGCGTCGATGCTCCCAGCCGATGCGGTGAAGGTGAGCGAGAGCGGCATCAGCAGTCCGCAGACCGTTAGCCAGCTTCGTGCTGCAGGCTTTCGCGGCTTCCTCATCGGCGAGACTTTCATGCGCGCTGCCGACCCAGGCCTGGCGCTCCTACAATTCATCAACGAACTATGACAATAAGCATATGAACAAGATCAATCAACTCTTCGCCCAGCGTGGCGACCGCAAACTATTGTCACTCTATTTCTGTGCCGGCGCCCCTGTGCTCGACGCCACTGCCGATGTCATTATCACCCTACAGCGGCGTGGCATCGACATGATCGAGGTGGGCATTCCCTTCAGCGACCCGATGGCCGACGGCCCCGTCATTCAGGATGCTGCCACCAAGGCACTCAAGAACGGCATGACGCTCAGCACGCTCTTCGCTCAGCTGCAATCCATCCGTCAGCAGGTGACCATCCCCCTGGTGCTCATGGGCTATCTGAATCCCATCCTCCAGTATGGCATCGATTCCTTCTGCCAGTCGTGCGTGGAGAGTGGCGTCAGCGGAATGATTATCCCTGACCTTCCTTTCAAAGATTATATGGAGATGGTGAAGCCAGTGGCCGACCGCTATGACCTGCGGGTCATCATGCTCATCACCCCGGAGACCAGCGAGGAGCGCATCCGTTTCATCGATGAGCACACCAGCGGATTCATCTACATGGTCAGCAGTGCTGCCATCACTGGAGCACAGAAGAGCTTCGACGAGCAGAAGCAGGACTACTTCCGTCGTATCGATGATATGCAGCTGGCCAATCCTCGTATGATAGGCTTTGGCATCAGCAACCGTCAGACACTGGAGAGTGCGCAGGCACATGCCGCAGGAGCCATCATCGGCTCGAAGTTTGTCTCCTTGCTCGATGAGGAGGGCAATGCCGATGCCGCTCTCGACCGTCTCTTTGAAGCGCTGTCCAGTTGAATGGCTGAGAAGACGAAAAAAGGTGGGTGGATTGGCACGAATGTCGAAAAGATTTCGTACCTTTGCACCCACTAAAATGTTAGAGCCAATGAAAGTCAAGGTTTGTGGCATGCGCAATGGCGAGAACATCCGTCAGGTGGCTGCCTTGGGAGTGGACTATATCGGTATGGTGTTCTGGGACAAGTCGCCACGCAATGTGACGATGATTCCCACCCATGCAGGCATTATTCCTGACAGGGCCGCCCTCCATCATTCGTCTTCTGAGATTCAGCCTGCAGGCAGCGAAACTACTTGCCGCCGTCCTCAGTGCGTGGGTGTCTTCGTCGACGAGATGCCCCAGAGCATCATCACGCGTGTGGTGAGCTATAAGCTCGATGTCGTTCAGCTGCACGGACAGGAGTCGCCTACACTCATCCGCAACCTTCGTGCCACGCTCGACCCTGACCTGCGCCCTGGCATTCAGATATGGAAGGCCATCAGCATCAGCAGCGCCGACGACATCGCCCGCTACAAAGACTATGAGGATAGTGTCGATGCCTTTGTCTTCGACACCAAGAGTGCTTCTGTAGGAGGCAGTGGCCAGCAGTTCGACTGGAGCATCCTCGGCAGCTACGACGGCAGCCTTCCTTTCATGCTCAGCGGCGGCATAGGCCCTGACGATGCGGAACGTGTGAAGGCGTTCCATCATCCCCGTCTGATGGGCATTGACCTGAATTCTCGCTTCGAGACAGCCCCTGCCCAGAAGGATGTCACAGCCCTCCAGCGTTTTCTTGAGATGCTGCGAACCTGATGTCCTGACGACCTTACTTCCTAAAACAAAGCTTTTTATCCGCTAATATTTGGCGGTATGGATTTTTTGTTGTATCTTTGCAGCCTATTAACTAACACGCTTATTGACAATGAAACGTATGCTGAGACTGTTTCTGCTGGCTCTATTAGTGCCTATGGCAGCTGTCGCCAACGATTGGGACGATGCCAAGTACAGGCAGATAGAGCAGAGCATCCGCATGCCGGCTTTTGCTGACAAGGAGTATTTAATCACAAAGTTTGGCGCTAAGACCGACGCTACGGCTGCCCAAAACCAGAAGGCCATCCAGAAGGCCATCGACAAGTGTTCGAAGAAGGGTGGGGGACGTGTCGTCGTGCCTGCCGGAAGCACATTCCTCACTGGGGCGCTGCAGCTGAAGAGCGGTGTCAACCTGGAGGTGCAGGAGGGCGCTGTGCTGCAGTTCGCCTTCGAGCCGGAGCTCTATCCCATCGTCGAGACTTCATGGGAGGGCCTCGACTGCTACAACCTTTCTCCCTGCCTCTATGCCTTCCAGGCCGAGGACATCGCCCTGAGTGGCAAGGGCACCATCGACGGTGGCGGCTCGCGCGACACCTGGTGGCCTTGGTGCGGTGCTGCTCATTATGGTTGGAAGGAAGGCATTGTCAGCCAGAAGCTGGAGGCTCGTCCGCGTCTGTTGAAGAACGGCGAGGATGGCATCCCCATGCGCGATGAGCAGGGACGGCCAACCAAGGAGCGAACCTTCGGTCCACAGGACGGACTGAGGCCGCAGCTGGTGTGCTTCAACCAGTGTCAGCGGGTGCTCATCGAGGATGTGACGCTACTGGCTTCGCCTTTCTGGGTGATTCATCCCTTGAAGTCGACAGATGTCATCGTGCGTCGCGTGCATATTAATAATGATGGTCCCAATGGCGACGGCTGCGACCCGGAGTCATGCGATCGTGTGCTCATCGAGGATTGCTACTTCAACACAGGCGACGACTGCATCGCCATCAAGAGCGGACGCAATCGCGACGGACGTGAGCGTGGCATGCCCTCACAGAACATCATCATACGCCGCTGCCAGATGAAGAATGGTCATGGCGGCGTGGTCATTGGCTCGGAAATCAGCGGAGGCTGCAAGAATGTCTTCGCCCACGACTGTACGATGGACTCGCCCAACCTCGACCGTGTGCTGCGCATCAAGACGAACTCCTGTCGCGGAGGCATCATCGAGAACATCTTCGTCAAGGACGTCAAGGTGGGACAGTGTGGCGAGAGCGTGCTGAAGATCAACCTCGACTACGAGCATAATGAGGTGTGTTGCCGAGGCAATTATCCCACGGTGCGCAATGTACTCATGGAGAACGTCACCTGCGAGAAATCAAAGTATGGCGTGCAGATCATCGGACTGCAGGAGGATACCTATGTCTACGACATCGACGTGCGCAACTGCCGCTTCAACGGCGTGCAGCAGGGCAACACCATCACGGGTAAGACACGCGACGTGCGCTTCGACCGTCTCTTCGTCAATGGAGGCCTGGCACTCATGGAGAAACCCTACAAGCACTACTCCGAGTGGATGACACGTTCAGAGATGAAACGTGTGCCCCAGTCCTATATGCTCGACTTCTCGACACGTCCGAAGTGGAGCTATGTCATGGGCATAGAGCTGGAGAGTATGCTCGACACCTACCTGCGCTATGGCGGGCAGGACATCTTCGACTACTGCAAGCTCTATACCGATACGATGATCAACGAGAAAGGTGAGATCAGGGGCTACAACATCCTCGACTACAACCTCGACAACATTCGCACCGGCCACTTCGTCACACGCATGTATCAGCAGCTGCCCGAGGCGAAGAACCTGCTGGCCATGCAGACCATGATGCGCCAGCTGCAGGACCAGCCTCGCACCATTGCCGACAAGGTGTACTGGCACAAGGCCATCTATGCCTATCAGGTATGGCTCGACGGCATCTTCATGGGACTGCCCTACAGGGTGCTTACTGCCCCCATCATGGAGCAGGCAGCAAAAGGCAATCGCAAATCTCAACTCTCAACCATCAACTCTCAAACCATCTACGACGATGCCGTCAATCAGTTGAAGGTGACCTATGAGCGCACCCTCGATCCCAAGACGGGACTTAATCGTCATGCCTATGATGAGACCCGCAAGACTTTCTGGGCCGATTCCGAGACCGGGTTGTCGCAGCATTGCTGGGGAAGGGCACAGGGATGGTACACGATGGCACTCATCGAGGTGCTTGATGCCCTGCCTGAGACGTACAGCCGCCGCTCGGAGGTCATCGACCTGCTGCAGAAGGATCTCGATGCCGTGCTGAAGTGGCAGGACAAGAAGAGTGGTGTGTGGTATCAGGTGATGGACTCGCCGGGTCGCGAGGGCAACTATCTGGAGTCAACCTGTTCGGCCATGTTCACCTATGTGCTGCTCAAGGCCTATCGTAAGGGATATGTAGGCACTAAGTACAGGGATGCCGGCATCCGGGCTTATAAGGGCATCATCAACAACTTCATCCGCATCAACGAGGATAAGACCATCTCGCTCACCAACTGCTGCTCGGTAGCCGGACTGGGGCCTGCAGCCACTGCCGAGGTGGAGGCTGCCATGAAGAAGGTCAATCCCAAGGGCTCGGTCAAGGAAAACCGCAGGCGTGACGGCAGCTATGCATATTACCTCTCGGAGCAGATTCGTGACAACGATGCCAAAGGTCTTGGCCCCTTCATCTGGGCATCGCTCGAGATGGAGATGCTGGGCTATGACACTGACAACATCGACAAGCCCATCAACCGTCAGGCAGTCGTCTCACGCAATAACCCCGTCATCACCACGGCTGATCCATTGGCTTCGCTCACCGTGGGCAACGGACACTTTGCTACGACGGTCGACGTCACCGGCCTGCAGAGCTTCCCTTTTGAATACGAGGCAGGTGTGCCTCTGACAGCCATGTCCGACTGGGGATGGCATAAGTTCGAAAACACCAACGGCCTCGCCCCTCAGGAGTCGGAGAAAGCCTACGACATGGGGCATGGTCATGCTGAGGTCTATGCCGTGGAATACAAAAAGCAGGAGGATGGTCGCCACCGGTTGGCCACTGAGTATTTCCGCGTGAATCCTCATCGTCTGAACCTCGGCGCCATTGGCTTGGAGCTGAAGGATGCCAATGGCAAGAAAGTAGAAATCAGCGAGCTGAAGGATATCCGTCAGGAGCTGCAGATGTATGACGGCAAGATAGAGTCGTCGTTTAGTGCCGACGGTCAGCAGGTGGAGGTCACCACAGCAGCGCTTCAGTCGAGTGATGCTGTGCTCTATCGCATCAAGACGCCCCTGCTGAAGGACGGCCGTGCCAGGGTGAGCATACGCTTCCCCTATCCCACAGGCAAGCATGCCGATGCCGCCAGCGACTGGACGAAGCCTGAACGTCACACTTCGCGTATCGTCGCCAGCAATGAGCATGCAGCTATCTTGGAGCACGTCGTCGACTCCATCACCTACTACCTCACGCTCACCTGGCAGGGCGAAGCCACGCTCAACGAGTGCGACCGTCACTACTTCGAACTCAGCACCACCGACGATGTCCTTGCCTTCGAAGCCTCCTATAGTTCCGTATGTGGCGATGCCATCGCCACTCTCTCCACCCTCCCGGCACTCGTCTTCGACCAGGACCTTCGCACCGTCATCAAAGACTGGAACCGCTGGTGGCAGCAGGGAGCCATCGTCGACTTCTCACAATGCACCGACCCAAGAGCCAAAGAGCTGGAGCGCCGTGTGGTGCTCTCGCAGTATCTCACACAGGTGAACTGCGCCAACTCGCTGCCTCCACAGGAGACAGGGCTCACCTACAACTCCTGGTTTGGCCGTCCCCATTTGGAGATGGCTTGGTGGCACTTGGTGGACTTTGCCCTTTGGAGTCGGCCAGAGGTCGTAGCGAAGATCATGGAATGGTACAATAAGGATGCCTATCCTGTGGCTCGCCAGATAGCACAGCGGCAGGGCTTCAAGGGCATCCGCTGGATGAAGATGACCGACCCCTGGGCTGGTGAGGCTCCTTCCAACACGGGTTCCTTCCTCATCTGGCAGCAGCCACATTATATATATATGGCTGAGGAGCTCTACAGGGCCAACCCCAGCCGAGAGACATTGCAGAAGTACGCAAAGCAGGTGGAGGAGACGGCTGAGTTCATGGCCGACTTTGTGAGCTATGACTCCAAATCGAAGAAGTACTATCTGCAGGGAGCTACTGCCATGCAGGAGTCGATGTCGAAGGATTTCTCGTTCAATCATCCTTTTGAGCTGGCATACTGGCAATACGGCCTGAAGGTGGCCAACGAATGGCGTGAGCGTCAGGGCAAGGAGCGTCATGCTCAGTGGGATGCCATCATCAACGGCCTCACTTCCCTACCTGAGAAGAACGGCATCTACACAGCCGGCCTGCCCAAGGGTAAGACCGACAACCTGAAGAGCTTCGATCCCTTCGATGCCGTTGCCAGTGGTGCTCAGCCCGTCCTTGCCACTGAGTCTTTCGACGAGAAATGCCGTAACGACCACCCCGCTGTCCTGGGGCCCCTCGGCATGCTCCCCTCCAGTTCAGTATGCTGCGATGCCATCGCAGCCCAAAGCACCCTCACCTGGGTGATGCAAAACTGGAACTGGCCCACCACCTGGGGCTGGGACTACGGCATGACAGCGATGGCTGCTGCCCGGCTGGGTCAGCCTGATGTCGCCCTGAAAGCCCTCCTCATCGACACTCAGAAAAACACCTACCTGAAGAATGGTCACAACTTTCAGACCGCCGACCGCCTCCGCATCTATCTCCCCGGCAACGGAGCCCTGCTCACCGCTGTCGCCATGATGTGCGCCGGATGGGACGGTTGTCAGATACCCAATAATCCAGGCTTCCCCCAAGATGGCACATGGAACGTGCGCTGGGAGGGCCTCCAGCGTATGCAGTAATAGTATAATGTCCAGTATGGTGCGATACCATCGCACCTCTCAAAGCAAATAAAAAATGAAGAAACAACTCACAACACTCATCCTCGCCACCCTCTCGCTCACGATGATGGCACAGGCTCCCTCCTTCCCCGGTGCCGAGGGACACGGACGCTATGTCACTGGAGGACGTGGCGGCAAGGTGGTACATGTCACCAATCTCAATGATTCAGGCACTGGTTCCTTCCGTCAGGCCGTCAGCGGCACTGACAAGAAAATCGTTGTCTTCGACGTCGGCGGCGTCATTCCTCTCAGCAAGGATGTCACCATCGGTGCCAACACCACCATCCTCGGCCAGACAGCTCCCGCCCCTGGCATCACCCTGCGCTACTATACCCTTCGTCCTAATGGCAATAACATCGTCATGCGCTATATCCGAGTGCGACGCGGACAGGAGAAGGATGTCAACGATGGCGCTGATGCCTCCTGGTGTCGCAATCTGACGGGCATCATCATCGACCATTGCTCCTTCTCATGGAGCATCGACGAGGTGGCATCGTTCTACGACAACAACAACTTCACCCTCCAGTGGTGCACCATCGGCGAGAGTCTAAACAATGCCGGACACGGCAAGGGAGCTCATGGCTATGGAGGCATCTGGGGTGGCAAGCTCGCCTCATTCCATCATAATCTCATCTGCCATGTCAACAACCGTTCGCCCCGCTTCAATGGTGCCCGCTATGACTGGACGGGATACACTGCCAACCAGCTCTACGTAGAAAACCACTGGCAGAACGCCGTGCAGGCGGAGATCGTCGACTTCCGTAATTGTGTGGTCTACAACTGTGGCAACGGCTGCTACGGAGGCCCAGGAGGAGGCTACGTTAACATGGTTAACAACTACTACAAGACAGGTCCCGCCGCTGCCACCTCACGTGTGACCAACATTTCCATTGCCAACAGCACATCCTCATCCGACAATCAGAAGTATTGGGACATGACTAGCCGCTACTATATCCAGGGCAATCAGGTGAACAACACCGCCAACTACGACTGGCAGAACGTGGCCTATGACTCGGGAGTTGAGAACATCAATGGCGAGCGCTACACCCTCGACCCCAACCACTACTACGGCGATACTGTCACGTATGTGAAGGGCACTTCCGGCAAGGACTGCGTCCGCATCAAGCTCAACGGCCCCGTGGCTGCAGGCACTGTTACTACTCACGTCGCTGCCAAGGCCTTCGACAAGGTGCTCACTTATGCTGGTGCCTCTCTTTCTCGCGACAATGTCGATACACGCTATGAGAAGGAGGCCCGCAATGGCACGGCCACCTATAACGGCTCGGTCACCAAGAAGCCCGGACGCATCGATCTCGTCAGCGATGTGAATGGATACACTGAGGCTAACTTCGGCAAAGGCAGCCGTCCTGAGGGCTTCGACACCGACCGCGATGGTATTCCTGATGCCTGGGAGACGGCCAATGGCCTCAACCCCAACAGCGCTGCCGACGGACAGACTTACTCGCTCGACTCCAGGAAATACTACACCAACCTCGAGGTCTATGCCAACTCGCTCGTGCAGGACATTATGCTCAGCGGCAATGGCGATGCCCAGGATGCCGTCAGCGAGTATTATCCCGCTTATAAGAAGGAGGACGGTACTGAGGTAGCCGCCATCGACGGCGGAGCAGTCATCCCTGACGATGGTCATGGAGAATCCTTCACTGTGATGTTCAATGGCAGCGATGTGCAGACCACCGAAGGCTTTTTCACCTTCGGCACCAGTGACAACAAGCACAACTTCAACACTAAGTTTACTGGCCTCTACGATGGTATAGAGTTCACCCAGGGCCTGAAGATGGAGGGGTCGACTATCGTAGCATTCACCACGACGGCCATGTCGACGGTGACCATCGTGCAGTCGACGTGGAGTGACAAGACGCTGTCCTTCGACGGCACCGAGCTGGACTTGGCCTCTGCCACTATGCCCGCCGGCAGCGAGGGAGTGCGTGTCTATACCATCGCCGATGTGGGCAAGGGTGACCACCAGCTGAAGCGAGGAAACGGCGAGAGTGGCATCTTCCTTGTCAATGTGAAATACGCTGGCAGCTCCGGCGTCTCGTCGGCAGCAGTAAATGGTGCCGTCACCTCTACTGAGTACTTCACCCTGCAGGGCCAGCGCATCAGCCACCCGCAGCATGGTGCCTGCATCGAAGTGTCGGTCATGGCCGACGGCACCCGCCGCAGTCGCACCGTCATCTACGACTAACTACCATTATTAACTATAAAAACCAAAAAACACCATGAACAATTCTCTACGATTCTCCCTGCTGAGCTTTCTGCTCTTGCTCTGCGGGATGACTTATGCCGACACTGACCACTACTTGGCAGTACAGCAGGACGAAACTCAGGACATCACAGGTACCTGGAGCTATGCCGATGCTGACGTGATGGCAGCCACGATGGCTTGCTCTGGCTCGCAAGAAGCTGGCGAGGTGGAGGCCATCGAAAAGAACGGCCTGAAGATGATTGTCGAGGCCAACGGTGCCTCCTTCCGAAACAATGGCGACAACATCCAGGTGCGGACGGGAGCCGTATTCAAGATTCCCGTGCGCAGCGCCGGCGACCTTATCACCGTCGTGGGCTATCCGGGCTATTCGCGTTATACAATAGGCTCGAGCGATGAAGTGCTGACCGACGAGAGTACCTATATCGCCAAGCGCAGCGATGCCGAAGCAGGCTATGTCGCCATCACCTCTGCCGATGGCAACAACTACTACAAGTCGCTCTCCGTCGTGCAGTATGCCCAGCCCGAGGCTATCACCCTCGACAACGAGCCTGCCACCGCCACCTTCCCCTTCAATGAAGGCACCGAGGGACAGACGGCTACGTTCTCCAATGCCGACTATTTCCTCAACAGCAAGGTGAACTATGGCGAAGGCCTGTTCATTAAGGACAAGAACAACGGCAGTGGCTTCGACATGACACGCTTCGAACCTACTGCTCAGAACAACTCGGTCGACGAGACCAATGCCATCCGCTTCCTCATCCAGCCCAAACCCGGCTTTGTGTTTACTCCGACGAAGGTGGCATTGAAGACCACCCGTTTCGGCACTGACAATGGTCTGCTCGATATCGCTTGGCAGAATGCCGACGGCACTGCTGTCACCTTGGCCACTGAAGTGAAGCCCAACCGCAACAACGGATCCAATCCAGCCATAGCCAGTGAAGAAGGACAAAAATTCAGCGACCTGTCGTACGAGGTGAAGGATGCCACTCCCGGCGAGGGTGTCTGCGGACTGCTCGTCAACCTCTATCACCTGCAGAGTGGCAAGCAGATAGGCTTTGCCGACATCGTCATCGAAGGTGTTCTGAATGGCTCCGAGGAGGATGTGCCCGTGCTGGCTTCGTTCAAGGTCAACGGCATCGAATATGCTGCAGAGGATGTGTTCGGCGACCTCTTTGAGGCTACCCTCGAACTGCCCAACGGCTCGCCGATGGTCAGTGCCGAGAATCCCCTCACTGATGTCACTGCTGTCAACGGCACTATCGGAGAAATCATCTACGAGGGTACAGCCACCAGTTGCAAGGTTACCATCCCCATGGCTGCAGGCGACATTCAGATGAGCTATGTGCTCAACGTCGTCTACAAGCCATACTTCACCCTCGAATATCTTGATTGCGAAGGTAAAGTCATCACCACCCAGCAGGTCGAGAAGGATGCCGCTATCGGCGAGTTCGCCCTCGATATTGCTGATGTGCCTGCCACGAAGGACGGATACAAGGCACGCGGATGGTTCAAGAAGGCTGTCCTGGGCGAGAAGTTCACTACTGCCGACATTATCACCTCCAACACCCAGCTCCATGCCATCCAGACCGAAATCGAGGAGGTAAGCACCCACAAGAAGTACACCTTCAACCTGGCCGACCCGTTCTTCTATGCCGAGGATCATGAGGCCTTCATTCCCTCTGGCGACAAGTTCTACTACCACGACGGCCAGCACGGCTGGGCCTTCAGCGGCAACAATAAGATCGACCTGCTCGTAGGTCCGAAGGCCACTGTCACCGTGACCCTTTGCCGCTATGGCAGTGCCAACGACATCGTAGTCACCGATGCCAACGGCAATGAGCTGGGTACACTGCCCGGCATGAACAGTGAGAATGTCGACGGCGAGATCGTTGCCTTCAACTATGAGGGCGAGGGTGGCACCATCACCCTTAACCTCAGTTCCAGTGGCGAAATGTATATCCACGGCGTGAAGATTGCCAACATCGCCGAAGTGAACTTCGACATGCAGGGCGACTGGTACATTGTCAAGGCTGGCGATGCAGGCAGTCTGCTCGATGTGCTCGACGTAGTCAATGGCAAGAACGCCAGTAAGGATGCCCAGCGCGCCTTCATCTTCCTGCCCGACGGTACCTACGATCTCGACGCTACGGTGAAAACCGCCATCAGCGGCCACAACATCTCGATCATCGGACAGTCGATGGACAACACTATTATCGTCACCAAGCCCGACAGGAGCATCGAGGGACTGGGCAGCGCCGACATGCTGCATAACAGCGGCACCAACCTCTACCTGCAGGATCTCACGCTGAAGAACGCCCTCGACTACTACGGCGCACTCAGTGGCGGACAGGTGGGCGGACGTGCTGCCGTGCTTCAGGATGCAGGTACGCGCACTATCGGCAAGAACGTCCGCATGCTTTCCTATCAGGACACCTATTACAGCTCGAACGCCAGCCAGCAGGCCTATTGGGAGACCTGCGACATTCACGGCACTGTCGACTTCATCTGCGGTGGAGGTGATGTACGCTTCCAGAACACCACCATCTCGCTCGAGCCACGCAACACCAACGGCACTGGCGGACGTACTGTCACAGCACCTACCACCACCACCCAGTTTGGCTATGTCTTCGACGGCTGTAACGTGGTAGACCTTGCTGCAGGCAAGGGCGACTGGAACTTCGGTCGCACCTGGCAGAACCAGCCCATCTGCGTCTATCTGAACACCACACTCGACGACAATGCCAAGAACACCCTCGTCAGCAGTCGCTGGACTCAGAAGGGCATGAACAACAAGGACCCGAAGCTCTTCGGCGAGTACGGCACTAAGGACGCTTCCGGCAACGACATCACTCCCGCCTCGAACATCATCAACTCCTTCGGCGGAGCCTTCGAGACCATCCTCTCGGCTGAGCAGGCAGCAGCATTTGCCTACGATAAGATGTTCTCCGACTGGTATCCCGCTGTGATGGCCCGACAGATTGATGCCGAGGCCGCCCATCCAGTGTATGCCAACGGTGCCATCACCTTCGACCTCATGGATAACGGCATGCGTGGAGCTGCCATCTTCCGCAACGGTGTGTTTGTTGGCCTCTCCTTCGATGGTCTCTTCCCCATTGACGTCGACCCCGCCACTGACGAGCTGACTATCCGTGTCATCAACATGATGGGTGGCTTTGGTCCTGCCTCACATGTCACCGGCACCATCACCAAGGTTCACACCCTGGAAGCCTCCGCTTCTCAGCCCGCTGTCATCTACAACATGATGGGCATCCCCGTCCAGCAGCCTGTCAGCGGCTTATACATCGTCAACGGCAAAAAGGTCGTGATGAAGTGAGCTTAGTAGACACCCGTGTGGCACTTTGCGAGTCCTCCTTGCGGAAGAAGCAAGTCAAAGTTTCGCACGGGTGTATCGAAAGGTGGTGACTTGATAAAGTAAAACAACTTGTTTTACCTTCGCTCGTGGCTGACTTTGGTCATCAAAGTAGGCCACTTTGACAAGTAAAACAAGTTGTTTTACTTTAGCAAGTCGCAGACTAAGGAAACCGAACTCCCAAGGGCGCATCTTGCAGATGGGTCATCAGGGTGATGAAAAACATAGGGGAGGGCAATCAAAATAATAGATTAAGGTAGCTAAGACAATAGATTAAGGCAATCAATAACACAACATACGATTATGGCAGTACACATTAAACTAGTAAGAAACAACATCAAGAGCAGCAGCTCGTACGGGAAGTATTTTGCAAAAGCCGTGAGCCAGGGTGAGGTGACGCTCAAGGACTTGGCCGCCGATGCCTGTCGCAACAGCAGTCTCTCGCATGGCGCTGTCATCCATGTGGTGACGGAGCTGGAGGACATGCTCAAGCAGCGGCTCTCAGAAGGGCAGACGGTGCGCATCGAAGGCATCGGCAGTTTTAGCCTGCGCGTAGAGAGTATCGGAGTGGACGACCCGAAGTCGTTCAACCTGCGTTACCACATCAAGCGCATCATCTGCGGCTTCCTCCCTGCAGGTCATCGCAGGCGCGACCACCGCATTAGCTATAATTTCTGCGAGGATGTGAAGACGGTCTGGCAGATTGGGGCTAAACCGTAGCCCTCAGTCCTCAGACCATTGGCATCGTAGTCACATCCCCTCGCGATAGAAGTCGAGGGCTTCCTCTATCTCCTGCTTGGTAGCGGTCTGATTGATGCGGATGTCGCCAATATCGCCGAGGAGGGTGAAGTTGATCTGCCCGGCGATGTTCTTCTTGTCGTGCGTCATGAGCTGAAGGAGAGTGGGGTAGTCGTGGCAGGTGATGGGCATGCGGCCGTAATGCTCGAAGATGAAGTGTACCACCTGGCGCATACGATCGACCGGGAAGCCTGTCTTGATGACGCTTAGGTATAGCTCGCAGACGAGGCCCCAGGCGACGGCATAGCCATGTAGAATGGGGGCCTCCTTCTCCTGCCCCCTCCAACTGGAGGGGTTGTTTAATGCGTAGGATTCGAAGGCGTGGCCGATGGTGTGACCTAGGTTGAGGGCTTTGCGCAGGCCTTGCTCCGTAGGGTCTCGGAGGACGATGCGCTGCTTCACCTGGACGCTCTCGTCCACCATGCGTTTGAGTTCTTGCATATCAGGGTGCTCGATGTCAAAAGAGAGCAAGCCTCTCTCTGCGCCCTTCTCAAAAAGGGAGGGGGCTCCCTCCTTATGGAGGGGAGAGATCAGCCCATGCTTCAGCATCTCGGCATAGCCCGAAAGGATGTTCTCCCTGTCGAGTGTCTTCAGGAAGATCGTATCGAGAATGACAGACGATGCATTGCGGAATACGCCTAGCTCGTTCTTCAGCCCTCCGAAGTTGATGCCCGTCTTGCCGCCCACGCTGGCATCGACCATAGCGAGCAGCGTGGTGGGTATATTAATAAGGTGTATGCCGCGCTTGAAGGTGGAGGCAGCGAAGCCCCCCAGGTCGGTGACCATGCCTCCGCCGAGGTTGATGAGCAGCGAATGGCGCGTGGCTCCCTGTCGCTGCAGCTCCTCCCACACATGAGTGAGGCTCTGCAGGTTCTTGTGGTCGTCGCCGGCAGGGATGACAATATGATGTGCATCGGCCAGGCAGCTGTAGCTGCTGACCACGGGCCAGCAGAGCTGCTGCGTGGTCTCGTCGGTGAGCACCAGCAGACGGTCAGGCCGGCATTCCTCGATAGCCTTTGAAAGTGCTTCCTCGAGGTTGTGCGAGATGATGACTTTCTGTTCTTCCATAAGAAACCGTGTTGGTCACGTTTATTTGTTTCGGGCGCAAAATTACTCAAAACTTTTCATCCTGCCAACAAAAGCGCTGCTATTTTTGAAACATAACGGCAAAAAAGATTTTTTTCGAAATAGTTTTAAACCTTTCGGAGGGGCGTCCGTCAGAGTAGATAGTTATGATAAAAAAGTAAACCTAGCAATGAAACGAATTCTACTCTTGATGGCCGTGATGCTGTCGGCGGCCCTCTCCATCGAGGCACAGCGCACAATTACAGGAACAATCGTAGACAAAGTAAGCAACGAGCCTGCCATGCAGGCTTCGGTGCAGCTGTTGAAGGCCGACAGCACGCGTGTGGCCAGCACCGCTTCGAGCACCAGCGGCAAGTTTACGCTGACGGCTCCCCAGGACGGTAAGTACCTGGTGAAGGTGACATACGTGGGCTACAAGACCCTGTTCAAGGATGTGACCATGAGTGGCCAGCCCGTGCAGCTGGGCACGCTGAGCCTGGAGGAGGATGCCACGCTGCTGAAGAACGTGATGGTGGTGAAGAACGTGGCCAAGGTACAGTCGAAGGGCGATACCCTGATATATAATGCCGATGCCTTCAAGACCCCCGAGGGATCGGTGGTGGAGGAGCTGGTGAAGCGCCTGCCGGGTGCTGAGGTCGACGAGAGCGGCAACATCAAGATCAACGGTAAGCAGGTGAGTAAGATCAAGGTGGATAACAAGGAGTTTGGCGATGCCCAGACGGCATTGAAGAATCTGCCTGCCAACATCGTGGAGCGCATCCGTGCCTACGACGAGAAGAGCGACCTGGCTCGTATCACCGGCATCGACGATGGTAATGAGCAGACGGTGCTCGACTTCGGTCTGCGTGCCGGCATGAACCGTGGTACGGTGGCCAACATCGACCTGGGTGCGGGTACGAAGGACCGCTACACCAGCCGTATCTTCGGCATGTATATGAGAGGTGACTATCGCGTGATGGCCATGGGTAATGCTGCCAATGCCAACGAAGGCATGGGCGGCGGCGGCCGCCGTTTCGGCGGTGGTGGCGGCATGGGCGGCGGTGGCCTGAACGCTCAGAAGACCGGCATGGTGAACCTTAACTACGAGAAGACCGACAGGATCATTGCTCAGGCCAGCGTGAACATGAACCACCGCGACGGCGACACCTGGTCGCGCCGTTCGAGCGAGAACTTCGTGGGTACCACTTCGTCGTTCCAGAACTCTATCAACCAGAGCTATTCCCGCTCGCATAACTGGAGTGCACAAGGACGTATCGAGTGGACGCCCGACACGCTGTGGAACATCAGCTTCCGTCCGCAGTGGAGTTACGGCACTAACGACAGCCGCAGCGGGAATACATCGGCTACGTTCAATGCCGATCCCTATGACAAGATCAACTATCAGCTCGACGGAGCCGTGATGCATGAGATCGTGAAGAACGGAGGTGACCTGAGCGACATCATCGTTAACGGAACAAGCAACAGGTCGCTGAGCTACGGTGAGAACAAACGACTGGGTGGTACGCTGATGGTCAACCGCCTGCTGAGCGGCACCGGACGCAATCTCACCTTGCAGCTGACGGGTAACTATAGCAACAACGAGAATCAGCAGATGTCGAGCAACCAGACGAAGCTCTTCCAGTCGACTGCAACTTTCAACGGTGTCAGTGGCCTGTCGGAATATCAGACCAACCGCTACAACCTCACTCCTACGAAATCGTGGGACTACAGTGTGCGCGCAACATATAGTGAGCCCGTCGCCTATGCCACATTCCTGCAGTTCAGCTATACCTTCCAGTATCGCAACAACGAGAACGACCGTTCGACGTTCGACTATTCTAATCCTCTGCTTTCAGATCCTACGAGGGGCTTTAACTTCAACGACGTGTCGAACGGCTACCGTCAGTGGAACAACTATTTCAGCTTGGTAGACAATGGCTATCAGCCTCATTCTGGCGACCAGTACTATACGAAGGATCAGAGCCGCTACTCAGCCTATAAGAATTACATCCACACAGGAGAGCTGATGCTGCGTTTCATTCGCAATACCTACGACTTCAATGTGGGCGTGCAGGTGATTCCACAGTCATCGGAGTACACACAGCGCTATCTGGGCGTCGACACCGTCGTCAATCGTACCGTCACGAACTGGAGTCCAACGGCCAACTTCCGTTGGCGCTTCTCACAGCAGGGTAACCTGCGCTTTGAGTACCGAGGCAGCACCAGTCAGCCGTCGATCGAGCAGCTGCTCGTCATCAACGATGATACCGACCCCCTGAACAAGACAACGGGTAACGCTGACCTGAAGCCTTCGTTCACTCAGAGCTTCAACCTGCGTTATAACGACTATTTCATGACTCGTCAGCGCTTTATCAATGCTAATGCTAACTTCTCGACAACGTCGAACAGCATTGCCAACAAGGTGAGCTACGACCCGACGACCGGCGGACGCACCAGCCGTCCCGAGAACATCAATGGTAACTGGAACGCAGGTGCTAATGTGATGTTCAGTTCGGCCATCGACACACTGGGATACTTCAGCTACAGCGTCTCGCTCAATGATAACTACAACCACCGTGTGAGCTATCTCGACCAGAACAGACAATCTGTGAAGAATGCTACCAACTCGAATAACATCGGCAGCCGTCTGGGACTTTCCTATCGTAACGACTGGCTGGAGGTGGAGCTCAATGGTTCGCTGAACTATAACTATACACGTAACGAGCTGCAGCCGCAGTCGAACCTTGACACCTGGAGCTTCGCCTACGGATTTAATACCACGCTGACCTTGCCTTGGGGTACACAGATTGCTACCGACATGGGTATGAATAGCCGTCGCGGTTATAGCGATGCTTCGATGAACACCAACGAGCTCATCTGGAATGCTCAGATCTCGCACAGCCTGCTGCGTGGCAAGCCACTGACACTCATGCTGCAGTTCTTTGACATCCTTGGTCAGCAGTCGAACTTCTCACGTACCATTTCGGCTATGTCGCGTACCGATAACGAGTACAACGCTGTCACAAGCTATATCATGTTCCGCGCCAGCTATCGTCTGAATCTCTTTGGAACGCGCGAGGCTCGTCAGGGCATGCGTGGCATGATGGGCATGGGCATGGGAATGGGCGGAGGCCGTGGTGGCAACCGTGGTGGTCGTGGCGGTGGCGGCTTCGGCGGAGGCGGCGGCTTCGGCGGCGGTGGTTTCGGTGGCCCTGGACGCTTCTAAGACATCAAGATTAATAAAAACATCAAGGGCAGCTATTCTGGATGAGCCAAAGAATAGCTGCCCTTGTTGTCTAAATATTGTCTTTGTTGTCTTGATGTCAAAGAAATAGTTCTTGTTGTCTTGATGTCAAAAACAGTTGCTCTTGATGTCAAAAAGGAACTAGGCTCGGTCGTCGATATTGTCGCCCTCGGTGGGTTTCATCTCCTCCTTGAAGTCAGTGATACCGGCCTTGATGAGGATGTTGTACCACTGAATGAGCTTCTTGATGTCGCTGCCATGAACACGCTCGCGGTCGAAGTTGGGCAGCACGTGGCTGAAATACTCAAAGAGCTCGTCTCCCTTGGCTTTCTTAATGTCGATGGGCGAGGGCTTACCCTCTTCCAGGGTCTTCAGACTGTCAAGGACATTCATCAGAGGCACATCGTCGCCGTCGGTGAACATGGCGATATCTGACAGCGAGGTGATACGGTCGGTGGCAAAGGCAGGCATGCGCTTATGGCTTTCATCGAGCGACTCTACGATGAGGTTGCCCTTGCCACGTGAAATGAGTTTGTAAAGACCGGGTTTACCGGAAATTGCTAGAATTGTCTGTTCCATGATTTACTGTTGTATGTTTGTAATGATTCTTTCTATTTGTGGTAGTAACGGCAGCAGACCGTCGTTCACGATCTCGTAGTCAGCTAGGCTTCGTACCTGCTCTTGTGGCCATTGCCGCTCAATCCACTGCCGTGCTTTTAGCTCAGGGATGCCGTCGCGCAGCATGATGCGCTGCAGGCGTACGCCGTCAGGAGCTGTGACGACAATGACCTTGTCGACCAGTCGGTCGAACCCCGACTCATAGAGTATGGCGCACTCCATCCACTGCTTTCCACTCTGGATGAAGTCGGTGGCCACGGCAGGATGAACGATGGCGTCGATGGCATGGGCATGATCGTCGGAACTGAGCAGGAACTGGGCCACGGCAGCTTTGTTGAGCTGGTCGCCGATGTAAGTGTCGGGACCGATGAGTTGCGTCAGCTGTTGACGAAGATCGGGTGAGCATCGCATGAGGCGCTTGGCTGCTGCATCGCAGTCGTAGACATCGATGCCCCGGCGCTGCAAGAGACGACACACGTAGCTCTTGCCGCTGCCTATGCCTCCTGTGATGGCTATGCGGGGTGGGGTGCTGTGGCTGCTCATGGCTGGTTGTCTGTCGCTACCTTCTCGATGAGGTAGTCCACCTGCTGGGTCTTCATCGTCACACGCTGGATGCCCTCGGGCTGCTTGCGCAGGTAGACGTTGCATTGTGATGACGAGTCGCTGCTGATTTCGTTGTAGTCGGCCACAATGAGGAAGTCGGCAGCCGACATGTTCTGGTAGTTCTTCATGCCCGTGACGAAACTCACTGAGAGCTTGGCAGGGAAGGTACGTAATCTTGTACCGGGAGGCATGTTCAAACCAACGACGGGGATGTTGTCGATGCTCACCTCAGTGAGCATGTCGGTTTGGAAGTTGATGGTCACTATGTCGGGAACGAGTTTCGCGCCTTCGATACGCTTCAAGCGCGCCTTCACAGTCAGTGAGTCGCGGAAGTCCTGATACTGCAGTGCCTCGGTGAACACCTTCTCAATGCTGTCGAGCTTGTCCTCTGAGGCATAGACTGTGATACTGTCGGGCTGATAGGTCACGCTGGAGATGAAGTATAGCTGGTGGGGCTCCACCTTTCCCTGATAGGCAACGGGCACGGTCTTCTTCTCGCCGTTGTTGTAGTAGAACACCGTAGTCTCGGGCTTCACGCTGGCAGCCTTAGCCGATGCGGGCAGATGGGCATTGATGAGGCGCAGCATGTCGCTGGCAGGTACCGACCCAGTGCCGTCGGCATGGGCATAGCGGTTGAAGTCGATGTCGACGGGCAAGATGTCCTTCTTATATATATAAGTAATGAGGCTGATGCCTTTGTCGCGAACGTTGACGCGCAGGGTGTCGTTGTCGCCCGAGGTGATAACCACGTTCTTGGGCACATTGACAATGCGCACCGGTATCTTCATCTCTTGCTCGAAGCTCTCGTTGAGCGTGGTGAGCAACCAGAAGATACCAGCGACAAAAAGGAAGAACAGGAAAATCAGGAACTCCCTGTTGACCCATCCGAGCAGGTAGCGCCTGAGATTCTTGGTGACGTCGCCCATCTGTGGTGGGGTGTGCTATTTCTGCATCATGTTGCTGTTGGCATCGCGGAAGACGGAGCCTTTGGCAACGGTGACGACGGTGTCCTTGGCTATCTTCACGTCGACAGTGTTGCGTGCCAGGTCGATGCTCTTCACCGTGCCGTAGATGCCACCGCCGGTGACGACGGGCGTACCCTCGGTGAGCTGGTTCTGGAAGTTGCGAATCTCCTTCTGCTGCTTCTGCTGCGGCCGGATCATGAAGAAGTACATGATGGCAAAGATGGCCACCATCATCAGCAGCATCATCATGCCGCCTCCGCCCTGCTGGGCCTGTAGTAAAATGGTTGTCATGGTTTTGTATTGTTTTTAATAAATGTTATGCTATGATTCCTGTTGGGGCCCACGTGTGGTGTCAAGCTGCTTCATCAGCCGGTGCTGACGGATGAGGTGACGTGCGATGGCGTCGAGCATGCCGTTGATATATCCTGAGCTGCGTGGCGTGGAGTAGACCTTTGCCAGCTCCACGAACTCGTTGATGGTCACGGAGAGCGGGATGCTGGGGAAGGTGAGCATCTCGGCGATGGCTATCTGCATGATGATAACATCCATGTAGGCCAGTCGGGAGAAGTCCCAGTTGATCGATGCTTCGCTCATGTAGCGCTGATACTCGTCGGCATTGAGGATGGCAGCACGGAAAAGCTTGCGAGCATAGTCGCGTTCCTCTTCTGAGTCATATTCAGGCAGCAACTCCTGGCGTGGTCCGTTCTTTTCGTCGAAGCGCTTGATGGTCTTAAGCACGAAGGTGTCGACCACCTCCTTGTCGTCGTTCCAGTAGAGGCTTTGCTCTTCGAGCAGTTGGTCGAGATCCTCGTTTTCCTGGATAAGGGTGCGATAGAGACGGCGCCACAACTCACGGTCGGTGGCATAGTCGTCGTCGTTGCCCGACATATAGTCCTTGTAAATCTGGGTCTGCTCGATTTGCTCCAGCAACTTACCCACAAACTCGGGATAGTCGGTCCAAGGGCGCTGCTGAGTCTCGATGAACTCCATCAGCTGACGGTTGCCCTCCAACTGGATGGCAAAGCGGTTGAAGGCGAACTTCTGCGATGGTTCGGGCCTGCCTTCGCGCAGTGCCTTGGCCTGTAGCACCTCCAGTCGTCTGCGCGACTCCCGTGTGATAGCCACGATGAGTGCCAGCAGTATGTTGTAGAGATCGTAAGCCTTCGACAGACTGAAAAACAATTCTTTCTCAGCCGTATCTATGTTCTTGTTACCGTTTTGATAATACGCGTAGGTTAACTGAACAATCTTTATTCTGATGATTTCTCTGTTGATCATTTAGCACAAATATGATTTATCGACTGCAAAAGTAGGCATTTTTCTGCTATTATACAAGAAAAATGACGTTTTTTTGAAAATTTATCGTCAATCGTTTATTATTTATCATTTTATTTTGTACCTTTGCACCCGCTTTTTTCGTGTGATGGCGAATTAAGTCGCAAACAAAACATTTTTAAAACAACTTAATTTAGAGTAACACAACAGTTATGAAAGTTATTGCAATCAATGGTCAGAAGCGCGAGACCACAGGCAAGAAAGCCTCGAAACTGATGCGCAAGGAGGGTCTGGTGCCCTGTAACATCTACGGTGAGGAAAAGGACGAGAAGGGTCTGCCCAAGGCTTTGTCGTTTGCTGTTCCTTTTACTGAGCTGCGTAAGGCTGTTTACACCCCCCATGTCTATGTGCTGGCACTGAATATCGATGGTGAGGAGCACAAGGCTATCATCAAGGAATTGCAGTTCCACCCCGTCAACGACAGTCTGCTGCACGCTGACTTCTACGAGGTGAACGAGGATAAGGATATCACCGTGGGCATCCCCGTGAAGCTCAATGGTCTGGCACAGGGTGTGCGCGATGGTGGTAAGCTGAACCTCAGCATCCGCAAGATTGATGTCACCGCTCCTTATAAGAATATCCCCGAGTTGCTGGAGATCGACGTCACCAACCTTGGCCTGGGTAAGGCCATCAAGGTGGGCGAGCTGAAGTTTGAAGGCCTCACGCTGGCTACTCCCGCTCAGGTTGTTGTCTGCTCGGTGAAGGAGACACGTGCTTCGAAGTCGGCTGCCGCTGCTGCCGCTGCAGAGTAATAGATGGACAAGTATTTGATTGTAGGGTTGGGTAATCCGGGCGATGAATATGCCCAGACCCGCCACAATACAGGATTCATGGTGTTGGATGCTTTTGCGAAAGCATCCAACGTCGTTTTCAGTGACCGCCGCTATGGTTTCGTGGCTGAGACCTCGTTGCGTGGCAGGAAGGTGTTTCTGTTGAAGCCCACCACTTACATGAACCTCAGCGGCAATGCCGTGCGCTATTGGCTCAACCATGAGAACATCGAACAGAACCGGCTGCTAGTCATTAGTGATGATGTGGCGCTGCCTCTGGGTACCTTTCGTCTGAAGGCCTCCGGCTCTAATGGTGGTCACAACGGTCTGGGACATATCCAGCAGCTCATCGGTGAGCAGTATGCTCGCCTGAGAATGGGCATTGGTGCCGACTTCCCCCGTGGGTCGCAGATTGACTGGGTGCTGGGACGCTACAGCGACGAGGAGCTGCAGCTGCTGCAGCCCAGTATCGATTTGGCCGTGGACGTTGTGAAGAGCTTCGTCCTTGCCGGTATCGACATCACCATGAACCAATATAACAAACTGGGAAAGAAATGTCCGACGAAGCAAGAATAGACAAGTGGCTTTGGGCAGCCCGCATCTACAAGACCCGCACCATTGCCGCCGATGCCTGTAAAAACGGGCGCGTGGCTGTCAACGGTGTGAATGTGAAACCCTCACGAATGGTGAAGGCCGATGATGTGATCAGCGTGCGCAAGCCGCCGGTCACCTTTTCCTTTCGTATCATCAAGACCATCGAACAGCGGGTGGGGGCGAAATTGCTGCCAGAGATCTATGAGAACGTGACGCCTCAGGACCAGTATGACCTGCTGGAGATGAACCGCATCAGCGGTTTTGTCGACAGGGCTCGTGGCACGGGACGTCCCACGAAGAAAGACCGTAGGCAGATGGATGCCTTCATTGGCCCGTCGCTGGAAGGCTTTGATGATTTTGACTTTGAGGACTGAGAGTATTAGAAATAGAGAATTATGAACAGATTATCATTGGGAATTATTCATGTGGCATGTAGCGCAGCACTGCTGACGCTCACTGTTTCGTGTCTGGAAGAGAAAGATCCCTACAATGCTGGATTCGTCTTCCGCAAGCCGACCTCCGTTTATAATATGTTGTACGCCAACAACCAGGTGGACACCATCTCGTTTATGAGCTATGGCCGTTGGAGTGTCAACAGCAGTACTAATATGGGTGGCAATTGGTGCAACTTTGAGTATACCTCTGGTCATGGCAGCACACTCTACACCTTCCCCATCCATTTTCAGCAGAATAATACCGGTATGGGACGAGGGGTGCAGTTGAACTTTGCCGACACCGATCACCCTGGCGATGCCAGTGCCCTGGTGATCTTCTGGCAGTCGGCCACTCGTGGCGACGGCACCTTGGGCAATGCCCCCGACGTGAAGACCATCACTGGTAGCGACGGCTCGTACTTTGAGTTTACCTACGATGACCAGCATCGTCCGTTGTCGCTGCGCATCACCAAGGATGAGGCTTTGGTGCGAAGCCTCTCGCTGAGATACAACGATAACGACAGTACGCTCACCGTGCAGGATATGACAAAGACACTGACCGGCAGCTATTCCAAGGATTACCAGCCAGTCAGGCTCATTGGCAGCAGCGACACCGTTGGCTATTACTCACAGTACTACTCCAATGGCATGCCTGTCTCTATGGTTTACGCTTTCAATTTGGAGCACCATACTTATAATGGCGACAACACTTATTATGCTTTCAAACTTGGTGGGCAAAGCCTCAGTGCCGACAGTTTGCATTGTGCCGATAGCCTGCGTATTGCAGTGACCACAAAGGAGACGACGCAGGTGACGAAGATGAAGCTGAACTACTCGAAGAACGATAACCGTTGCCAGTCGGTCGATGTCAACCAGTTGGTGTTTGGCACTGAGCAGTGCGACCCCTATCAGCTGCTGTCGCTCTTCCGTGTTGCCCGCAATACCAGCATCGTCAGTAGCATCGAGAGCGATAAGGGAAGATGTGACGTGGAGGTCAGTCTTAATGCTGACAAGAGTGTTGCCCAGCTCACGGTCAATCGCTCTGGATCCATACTAGGCAATGAGGTTTCTAGCCAAGATCCATCTGTCACCTATACCTTTGAATACTAGCCATATGTCAAGAGAAAACGAGCATCTGCAGCTATTGGGCCGAGAGACCCAATATGCCAACAATTATGACCCGTCGCTGCTGGAGACCTTCCAAAACCAGCATCCCGACAATGACTATTGGGTGCAGTTCAACTGTCCTGAGTTCACCACGTTGTGTCCCATTACCGGACAGCCCGACTTTGCCGAGATAAAGATTCTCTACCTGCCCGGTGACCGCATGGTCGAGAGCAAGAGCCTGAAACTCTATCTCTTCTCCTTCCGTAATCATGGTGACTTCCACGAAGATTGTGTAAACGTTATCATGAAGGACCTTGTGCGCCTGATGGATCCCAAGTATATTGAGGTCATCGGATTCTTCCTGCCGCGTGGCGGCATCAGCATCTATCCTTATGCCAATTACGGACGCCCAGGCACGAAGTACGAAGAGATGGCACATCAGCGACTCATGAATCATCAGCTGTTGTAGCAAGGATGAAGAGGGCTGTTGTCGTTGGAGCATCATCTGGCATAGGCCGCGAGGTGGCCATACTGCTCAGAGAACGGGGATGGACGGTGGGCGTGGCCGCCCGCCGAGAGGAGTTGCTGTCCGACTTTGAGCTGACAGCTCAGATTGATGTGACAGCAGCCGATGCCGGCCAGCGACTGCTGAATCTCGTCGAACGATTGGGAGGAATGGATCTTTATTTCCATGCTTCGGGGGTAGGTCACCAGAATCGTGAACTGCATGAAGAGATCGAGATGCAGACCGTCGATACTAATGGCATGGGCTTCACCCGCATGGTGGGCACTGCCTATCGATATATGGCAGAGCATGACGGAGGGCATATCGCTGTCATCTCGAGCATTGCTGGCACCAAGGGCTTGGGGCCTGCTCCCAGCTATTCGGCTACAAAAGCTCTGCAGAATACCTACATCCAGGCTTTAGAGCAGCTGGCCAATGCCCGGCGGCTGAACATCCGCTTCTCTGACTTCAGGCCTGGCTTTGTTGCTACCGACCTTCTGAACGATGGTCATCGCTATCCTCTATTATTAGATAAGGAACGGGTTGCACGAGATATGGTTCGTTCCATCGAATGCGGTCGCCACGTGCGAGTTATTGACTGGCGTTGGAGGGCTATCACCTGTTTATGGCGCTGCATACCCCGTTGTCTCTGGCGAAGAATGAAACTATAATGATGATATGCATATGAAGAAATTTTATCTGATTGTCGTTGCTGTCTTTGCTTTTGGCTTGGCGACATCTTGCGGAAGCAAACAAACGAGCGGGGAGAAGAACGCAGACAATGACCTTGAGGAACAAGTCGATGACGAAGCTCAGGAGTCTGATAGTGAGATGACTGCACCTGTTGAAAAATGGGATGAGGAATCCGTCATCATGAAGCTTCATCTGGTTTATGCCAATGTGAACACTGTGTTTTTGCTAAAGGAAGAAGGCAAGGAAGTGACCCGGGACCTTTGCGATGAGTTCTGTACGAAGCATTGGAATGAGGTGCTCACTCAGGTGAGGGCCTTGAACAGCAGTTTGAATGATCCTTCCGAAATGAGATTTGCCAATGAAAGGTTCTTCTGGAACTATTGGGGCGAAGGACAGGTTCAGCCCAAGGATATCAAGGTTGAACTGCTTACGAACGATATGGCCGAGGCTACTTTCAACCTGGCACATGGCGACGAGTGGATGCATACCAAGTTGTCGCTTGCCTATGAGAACCATCAGTGGCGTATCGACGACTGGCTCGAGGTAGGTGACAATGGCCAGAGCCTGTTGGAAGATATGAAAGAGTATGTAGAGTAGATAGTACGTATATGGATCAGGGACGGATCAACGAGGTGCTGCTGCGCAACGTGGCACGGCTCTCGAAACTGGACGAGAAAGAGGAAGGGATGATGCCGACAGGATCGGCACCACTGCCTGACGTGGAGGAGGTGCGTCGCATCGTGAGCTTGGCACAGCGCATCATTTTCACTGATTATTTCTATAAGCGCCAGCCGGAAGAACTCATTCGCCAACATTATATTGGTGTGAATATGGAGGAGTTCTATGGGTTGCTTCGTCGTCAGATAGCGCGTGCCCTCCAATTCTGTGAAGAGTGCAGCGAGGAAGATGTGCTACCCACTGCCGAGGAACTGTCATTGAAGCTCATCGACCATCTGCCCGAAGTGAAACGTCTGCTGTATACTGATGTGGAGGCTATGTTCCAGAACGACCCTGCTGCAAGGAACTATGGGGAGGTCATCTATTGCTATCCCGTGGTGAGCACGATGACCCATTATCGGTTGGCGCATGTGCTTCATCAGATGCAGGTGCCTGTTATTCCTCGTATCATCACTGAACAAGCTCATTCGCGAACGGGTATTGATATCCATCCCGGCGCCACCATCGGCGAGTATTTTGCCATCGACCACGGCACAGGTGTAGTGATTGGCGAGACGACTATCATTGGCAATCATGTGACTCTATATCAGGGCGTGACGCTAGGTGCCAAGAGTTTTAAATATGATGCTGATGGCAATATGCTCAACGTGCCTCGCCATCCCATCATCGAAGACAATGTGACCATCTATTCCAATGCCTCGATCCTGGGGCGCATCACCATTGGTCACGACTCGGTCATCGGAGGTAACATCTGGCTTACACACGACGTGCCGCCTCACTCACGCATATTGCAGAGTAAGGCGGTCGACGTGTCATTCCAAGGCGGATTGGGTATTTGACTCTTATTTGGCGAAGGCACCGCTGGCGATGCTCTTCCCTTTGCTCACGGCGGCTATACTGTCGGCAGTTACGTTGGTGCTGTCAGCAGAGCGTGTGCGTGAGTAGTAATAATCGTCGTAATAATAGTCGTCGTAGTAGCTACGGTAGGTGTCCCAGTAGCCAAAGTTCACATTCTCCAGCTTGAAGCGGATGTCACGACGCGTGCCATCATTGATGTAGCCGGCGAAGTAGTCACGGTAGAGTGAATAGTTGGTGATGTAGACGGGATACCACATGCTGTCGTCATAGAGTAGTGTGATGACCCCGTTGACAATCGACCATGAGAACTCGCAGTAGGCATAGTCGTTGAACGGCGAGCGAGTGTCATAGTCCACCTCATATCCACGTCCGCTGGTGACACCATTGCCGTTGGCGCAGAAGCGGATGACGGTCTCATAGGTGTTGCCCGTCAGTCCCCAGCGGTCATAGTAGTAAGCGCCCAGATATCCCTGCCAGTCACCGGCGATGAGCACATCGGCTTCGTACTGGTCTTCAGTTTCACAACTTGTGAAGGTCGTGGTTGCCATGCTGAGCATCAGCACCATCATCAGGTAGGTATACATCTTTTTCATAATCGTAGAGTATTTATTGTTTGATGGTGCAAAGATACTGCTTTTTGCGTATCAATAAAAAGGTTTCCCCCTAAAAGACATTAGGGGAAAACCTATTCGTGATAGGGAAATGCGTTGCAGCCCTATTATCGTATTGACTCCTGGATGGCTTTGGCAAACTCTCCACTGGCTATGCTCACAGCCTCTGACTCGCCACTCTGTTGGCGGACTATGTCGGTGCGATCGAGGAAGGGAACATCTTCGGTAGCACCGGTTTTTGTGCGTGAGTGGAAGTAGCGCGGATCGTCGAAGTCGCCATAGTTGCCGTAACGGCCACTGCCGTTGCGATAGTAGTCCCAGTCATCGTAGGCTACGTTTTGGAACTCAAACTGTATGCGGCGGTTGGTGGGAGTGTATATCTTGCCGCGGAACCAGCTGGTGCCCAGCGAATAGTCAATAATATAAATAGGTGTCCATACATCGTCGTCGTAGAGCAAGGTGATCTCACCATCGACGATGAACCACTTGAACGATGAGCAGGCATAGTCGCGGTGGGGAGAGTTGACATTGTAGTTCAGCTCGTAGCCGCGTCCGCTGGTGTAGTAGGAGCCTCTCGACTCAAAGCGCATCACGGTGGCATAGGTGCTACCGCTGATGCCCCAGCGGTCGCTATAGTAAGCGCCGATGTAGCCCTGCCAGTCGCCTTCGCGCAGTTTCTGGGCGATGTAGTCGTCTTCCTCTTCACAACTGGTGAAGGTGGTTGTTGCTGTGGCACACAAGGTGAGCGTCAACAGAAGGGAATAGATTTTTTTCATATTCTCAAAGTTTAATGGGGTTATTGATTGCTTTTCTTTCCAAACGAAGGGTCAATCTTGATGCAGGCTGCCACGAGGAACGTGACGCTGCATAGTGCCATCACGATGATGAAGAATGTGCTGTAGCCGACCGAGTCCTTCAGGTATCCGGAGAACATGGCAGGCACCTGCAGACCGAGATAGCTGATACCAGTGCAGATGGCATAGTGCGAAGTCTTGAACTCGCCCATCGAGAAGTAGAGCATGTAGAGTGTCAGAGCCGTGAATCCCAGTCCATAGCCAAACTGCTCGATAAAGATGCAGGTGCTGATGAGCAGCATGTTGGATGGCATGCTGAGACTCATCCATACATAGACAATGTCGGGAAGGGTGATGGCGCACACCATGGGCCAGAGCCATCGCTTCAGCCCGTCGCGGCTGGCCAGCCATCCTCCGACGATACCACCTAGTAGCAGGCCGATGAGTCCTACGGTGCCATAGGATAAACCAAACTGTGCCAGCGTCAGCCCCAGTCCTCCGTCTTCTTGCGGACGTGTGAGGAAGGTCTTACTCATAGCATTGAGCAATGCTTCAGGGAATCTGTAGAACAGGATAAAGATAATGGCTGCCAGCATGGCACGCCAAGGCATCTTGTGTATGAAGGCAATCAGCATCTTCTTCAGTCCCTTGGCAATTTCGATAGCCGAAGTGTTGTGTCTGACGTCAGCATCAGCATGTGGCATGATATACGAATGATACAGCCAGATGGCCAGGAACAATGCTGCAGTGGCATAGAACACAAGGCTCCACGCGAAAGCATTGCTGTCGGGGTAGACTTTTTGTAGCAGTCCAGCCACAGGCACTAGCACGCCATTACCAAAGATGACTGCCAGACGGTAGAACGTGTTTCTGATGCCCACAAACCATGCTTGCTTGTGCTCGTCTAGCTCCAGCATATAATAGCCATCAGCAGCAATGTCGTGAGTTGCGCTCGAGAAGGCCATGAGGAAGAAGCAGAACATGGTGCCTTGGAACCAGAAGTCGGTGTTCAGTGTAAAGGCGATGCCGGCCAGTGACGAACCCAGCAGAAGCTGCGTCAGCAGCACCCACCAGCGCTTTGTCTTGTAGAGGTCAACGAATGGGCTCCACAGAGGCTTGATAATCCATGGCAGCCCTAGCCATCCTGTATAGAGACCAATCTCTGTGTCTGTCAGCCCCATTTGCATATAGAGCACAACTGCCACTGAGGTCACAATAACGTTGGGTAGGCCCTCGGCCATATAGAGCGTGGGTACCCAAACCCATGGATTGCGTGTTTTAACTTGTTTCATTATTGCTTGTATTCAAAGAATAGTGTGCAAAGGTAAGCATAAAAAACGATACGAACAAATAAAAAGGGAGAAAATGATCGGAACATGGTCTCGCTGATGAAGACCTTGCCCGTAAGTCCGGATGGAACCAGGATGTCTTCAGACCTTGCCGTTCAGGCAGCATTATTCCATGTAGTCCATTTTCACCACGATGACCCTGATGTTCTGGTCTTTCTTCTTGGTCAGCACCTTGGCAATGTGCCAGTCAGTAGGGAAGAAAATCACAAACTGACCTTGCTTGACGTTGAAGAAGTTGGTCTTCTCAGGGACATAGTTGTAGCGCATCACATCCTTTCGCTCGTCATATTCCTTCTTGATGGTACTCGACTCATGGTCGAGCAACGCAAAGCCCTCAGTGCCTTTCACCACCAGTTGGAAGTCTATCTTCTTGCGATGGCTTTCTGTGTCGCGTTTGTCCAAGGGACCGTTCTCCGAGTCTTCCACGCTGGCTACGAGCGTCGAGTTGGGGATGGGATGCCGGCCGGCGGGAATGGCCAACAGGTCGGTGGACTTCAGCCAGTTGAAGAGCGTCTGCCACTGGGCTTCATTCTTGTGATACTGGACGTAGAACTGATCGACATCGAGTGTCTTGTGGGCTTTGGCAGTTGTGAAACCGCATCGCCACTCGCCTTGTTTCATCCACTGGCGAGCTTCCTTGGTCTGGGCTGTCATACTGACGGTAAAGGCCAGCATCAGCAGCACAACGGTGAATAATCTTTTCATAGTGAGATCGTTTTTAATATAGTTGTTTGATTTCTGCTCCTTGATAATAGTATTGCAGGATATGGCGGTAGTCGTGGCCGTCTCGACCCATGACGGCTGCACCAATCTGGCAAAGGCCTACACCGTGACCCCAACCGTGACCTGTAAGCACGAAACTTCTGTCAGCGGTACGTGTTACATCGAAGGCAGAGCTGTAGAGATGGGTCTCACTGAGTGTTCGCCGAATCTCGAGTTCCTTACCAATGATGAACGCCCCTTTCGTACCCACAATTTTCAGCCGCCAGATGCGTCCGCTCTTGCCGCGACTAAGGGGAACCAGATCGACTATATCGCCCAAATCCATCTTCAGCTTCCTGCTGATGAGTTCAGTAAGCTGTGAAGGCGTATAGACAACTCGCCAGTCGTGGAAGTCAGTGGTTTCAAGGTCATAGTTGTTGAGAACTTGATGCAGCAAGTCGGCATCGTGGGTGTCGCAGTAAGGGCATTCCACGCTCTGCAGATAGGGCTTGGGAGTGTCTTCCCAGCAGTATTGGAATTCTTCTGTTCGACCTCCACAGCATTTCGAGAAACGCGCATCGCAGATGTGCCCATCGTAAGTGAGCACCTGACCGCGAGTAGCTCTGACAGCCTGAGCCACCACGGGCGAAGTAGCACGTGTGATGCCTTGATAGCGCTGGCAGTGGTCATCGGCACAGACATCGAACAGTGTATGCTCTTCGTGGTCGTACCAGCGTATCAACTCGTCTTCTTTCTTGATGAAGGAGAAGAAGCCGTCGGTACCGTTCTTGCCTTTTTCTTCTTTTCGCTCTTTCTGGCATAGAAGCCACGAGCGGGATATGACAGCATGAGCCTTGAGTAGCTCGAGTGATGAACTGGCACTCATCTCGCTGGAGATGACGCTTTCCAGATAGTCTTCAACAGGCAGCTCGTTGATGGCCAGCACGCTGTCGGCCTCGATGAGCAGCCGCAATGCTCCGCGGAATGTCTGCCGCTCGCGACGCTCCCAGTGGAAACCATTGCCTATAGTCACATCGTTGAGGGTAAAGGAGGCATCAGGCTCCAGAGGTGTGAAGGTAAGCTGGCGATACTGCTGTCCGCGCCATGCCAGGCCTCCTTCTGCCAGTTCGACGCTCTGCATGCCCTGAATATTTTCGCCTTTGGCCTGATAGTTGCCGTTGAGGCAGAAATCGATACGCTGGGCACTGACAATGCCTACGGAGACAGTAGGGTTGGACGGCAACTGTGAGGGATTGGCATCGGTAGACATTAGGCTTGGCAGGAGCATCTGCAGCAGTTCGTCCTTGTCGATGGAGCATTCTTGCAGGATGGCTAAAGCCGTATCAGCATCCAGCTTGTGGAAATCTTCTGCTCGTGGGGTAATCATCAGTCCACTCATGTCGAGCGCACCTGGACTGATCATCAACTGTCTGTCGTCATTGCGATAGTAGCAGTCTGGACGATGCTTCTTGCGTGGGAATACGACCGAAAGATAGTTCTCGCCGTCGTGCCAGGCCACAATGTTCATCATTGGCTCCTGTTCGTTCTTCTCACCTTGTGTGTCGAGGATTTCGTAGAGTCGTACAAAGAGTCGTTCACTGGCCTTGCGACCCTTCGAACGGATGAGCAGTGCACTGCAGGGATAGTCTTCTATCAGAGCGAGCTGAGCATCGGGAGCAGGCTGCAACAGTGTCTTTAGGTGAATCGACAGGCGCTGCCATTCACGTTGAAGTGGCAGCAGCCCGCTGGTGCCTGCCTGCAAATGTGCATGGTCGGGAGCAGATGCTCCACACTGTGGGCCATTGTAGAATACGGTCAGTTCAGGATGCTTGCTCAGCAGCAACAGCATCTGCCCATACATCGGACTGATGCGCTGTGGCTGATGGAGGCTAGTGGGCAGGGTGAAGTGCATGGGCAGGATGGGGTAGGGGTTGACCAACAATTCGTAGGCACCTTTCTCCAAGCTTATTGCCAACTGTCTTTGTGGGCGGTTCTCCTTACAAAGGAAACAGGGACGCTTGTCGAGAGCCGCCTTGTCGATGCTGGCTCCTGTAGAGCGTATGCGGGCAGGATTGAACTGTACTTTCAGTGTGAACTGTCCTGCTGACAGCTCTTTTGTCTCTATATCTGTCAGCTCACGATAGCGTTGCAAGGTCTCAGGCCACTCGCGCAGCTGACGGTCGAAGAACCGCTCCAGGGCAGAACTCTCCTCTTTCCGTTCTCCACGCTCCTCCTCGTTCATGCGCTGCCGGGCTTTGATCTCCATGGTTCGCAGGCTGTCCTTGTAGAGGTTGTTCTGGTTTACACGCTCCGTGCTGAGTGCTGCGTCGCTGTTGCCCTCCCATCTACGGCAGAGGTATAGCTCGTCGTAGATACGCCCGATGCGGTAGCGTCGTGAAAAAGCCAGTCCCATGGCATAGTCTTCGCCATAGGAGGTATTAGGCAGCTGCAGTTGTCGCAGTATCGGCGTGAAGAAAGCCCGCGGGGCACCAAGGCCATTGATGCGCAGGGCATTGTTAGGACCATTGCTGTCAGTCCACTCACGATGGTCGATGAGTCCAGGAGGAAGTGTCTCTAGTTGGAAGTTGCAAATGCGGTAGCTGCCCACGATCATCGCTGCTTTCTGCTTCTTGAAGGCATCGACAATGCGCTGCAGGGTCTTTTCTGAAGAATAGAGGTCGTCGCTGTCCAGTTGTACGGCAAAGCGTCCGCAGTGTGGGTCGTTGATGGCCATGTTCCAGCATCCGCCTATGCCCAGGTCTGTTCGTTGAGGCTGGAGGTGGATGAGGGCATTTTGTTTGTTGTCATGGCATGACAACATACTTGACAGGAGTGCCGTGGTGCCGTCGCTGGAGTGGTTGTCGACCACGATGACGTTGAACGGGAAGTTCGTCTTTTGTGCGAGGGCGCTCTCTACGGCATCCTGAATGGTGCGCACACGGTTGAAGACAGGGATGATGACGGAAGCCTCCACTGGGAAGGGCTGCTCGTCGAAGTCGATGTCTGCATAGGCTGCGGTGTCGATGAGTGCATGGATGGTGCTCAGGTGATTGGTGACTGCCTTTTCCATCTCTATCTGTACGTCGCGGTTGGCAGGATTCACATAGTCGAATTGCTTTACGCCTGAGGCTCTGTTGTCAGTCTCGACCTCTGTGTAGAGGTATTCACTCAGGTGAAGCAAGTCGCCATGACGGCTCAGGAAGAGTCGCACGTCGTACAGACCGGCATATATATAAGATGTGTTGTCAGATACCGTTTCTGCCCATTGCTTTAGCAGACTGGTACGCAACAGAAGCAGCGAGCCGAAGTCAAAGTCATTGCGCACAGATCCCAGCTGATAGTCGATGACGGGGTGACGCTCCTCCCTCCATTCTCCGCTCTCTGCTTTTCGTTCTCTTCTGTCGGCGTAGACCATGGCAGCCCCACTGTCATCGGCCGCACGGGCCATACGTTCCAGTGCACCTTCGCCCAGCACCAGGTCAGTTGCTTTAGTCACCAGCACGGTATAATCGGCCTTGGCCTTTGTGGCAATTGTCTGCATCGTCTGGGTGGAAGGCAGGCTTTCGATATCTTCCACGAAAATAGCCCTCACTACGGGCAGACCCTTCACTTGCTCTGTGATTGATGCAACAGTATTCTCATCGCCTTTGGGCAGGAAAAAGTCAATCCTTCTATTCATTTTTTGAGTATTTTCCTGCAAAAGTAATCATTTTCTCATGAAATAAAGAATCTTTCGCAAACTTTGTTTGGAGGAATGGCGGGAAATGCTTAATTTTGCACACATGAACTATCAATATCATATCTTTTCTCCCTATCGGGTGTGCCCGTTGGGAGCACATGTCGACCACCAGCATGGACTGGTGACGGGTTTTGCCATCGATAAGGGTGTAGACCTGTGGTTCAACACCCGTGAGGATGACTTGGTGAAATTAACGTCAAGAACGTTTGAAGGTGATGTGGAGTTTCATGTGAACGCCCCGTCACAAGTGAAAGAACGTCACTGGGGTGACTATGCCCGTGGAGCAAAGTACGCGCTGCGGAAGCGTTTTGCCCTCAGTCATGGCATCGAAGGCGTGATTCAAGGGTCGCTGCCCGTCGGTGGGCTGTCGAGCAGTGCCGCTGTGCTCGTGGCTTATGTCATGGCACTTGCCAAGGCCAATGATATCATGCTGCAGCCTTTCGAGGTAGTGAAGATTGCTTCTGAGGCCGAACGTGAGTATATCGGTCTGAACAACGGCTTGCTGGACCAGGCCTGCATCGCCCTGGGACGCAAGGACGGTCTGCTGTTCCTGGATTGCGACTCTAACGATTACCGCATCATCAAGCGCAACCCTGATATGCCACCGTTCGAGATAGGCATCTTCTTCTCCGGACTGACGCGTAGCCTGGTGAACAGCGACTATAACCTTCGCGTCTATGAGTGTAAGACGGCTGCATGGAACATGCTTGCCTATACCGACCAACCCCTGAAAACCTTCGACAAGACGTTCCTCAGGGATATTCCGAAGGCCACGTTCGAGAAGACTCGCATAGCCATGCCTGCCCGCTTTGCACGCAGGGCAGAGCACTTCTATAGCGAGTATCGGCGAGTGCGTCAGGGAGTGACGGCTTGGGAGACAGGTAATTTGAAGCTCTTTGGAAAGCTGTCATTCGACTCATGCGAGAGCAGCATTCACAATTATGAGTGTGGCAGTCCCGAGCTGATTGCTATCTATGAGGTGATGCGCCAGCTGCCAGGTGTATGGGGCGGACGCTTCTCTGGCGCTGGCTTCAAGGGCGCCTGCATTGCTCTTGTCGATCCTGCCTACAAAGAACAGATTCAGCAGCAGCTCACAGAGCGTTATCTCGAACAGTTCCCCGAGTATGAGAATACCTTCCAGGTGTTCTGGGTGAATCCTGATGACGGTGCCCGTTTTGTGGAGGGTCAATGATAAACTTATGAGTGTATGAAGAATATCGTTATAGCCGCCGGCTACGCCACCCGTCTGGGCGAGCTGACCAAGAACTTCCCCAAGCCTCTGTTGAAGATAGGCTCATCTACCATCCTCGATCGCATGCTTGCTGACATCGACCGCATACCTGATATCGATGAGCACATCATTATCACCAACCATAAGTTTGCACCTATCTTCCAGCAATGGGCTCAGGCGAGTCATTATTCCAAGCCCATAACCGTCATCGATGATGGCACGGAGACCAACGACACCCGTTTGGGAGCTGTCTGCGACTTGCTGTTGGCCATCAATGGCGAAGGTCAAATCATTGGCGGAGCATCTGGTAATCGCCAGTTAGATGATGACCTGCTTGTTGTGGCTGCTGATAATATCCTCTATTTCTCCTTCCAGGAGTTTGTCGATTTCTTCCACGAGAAGCACACCTCATGCATTATGTGCCATGAACAGCCCGATATAGAGAAGTTGCGCCGCACAGGCGTCATCGAGGTCGATGCACAGATGCGTGTGCTCAACATGGAGGAGAAACCCCAGCAGCCTAAGTCGCACTGGGCTGTCCCACCTTTCTATATATATAGGAAGGAAGATCTCGACCTTGTCCGCCATGCTGTAGAGAACGGCTGTGGCAAGGATGCCCCAGGCAATCTGGCTCATTACATGGCCCAGAAGACCATCCTCCATGCCTGGCCCATGAGTGCCGGCCGTTTCGACATTGGCTCCCTCGACACATATTACGAGGCCCAGAATCTTTTCTCCTAGAATCTAGTGTTACTAGGATCACTAGGATGACTAGTACTCCTAGAATCCCTAGAAAAAAAACAAAAAAAGACATGAACAAGATAACCTTAGAAAACAAAACCCTCTTCGTCACAGGTGCTGCCGGCTTCATCGGCTCCAACCTGGTGAAGCGCCTGCTCAGCGATACGAAGAGTGCACGCATCATCGGCATCGACAACATGAACGACTATTACGACGTGTCGCTCAAGGAGTATCGCCTGGAGCAGCTTCAGGACGAACGTTTCACCTTCATCCGTGGTGACATTGCCAACCGTGATCTCATCGATCGCATCTTCCAGGAGTATAAGCCTGCTGTCGTCGTTAATTTGGCAGCACAGGCAGGTGTGCGCTATAGCATCACCAATCCCGATGCCTATATCCAGTCTAACCTCATAGGTTTCTATAACATCCTTGAGGCCTGCCGCCACTCGTACGACGGAGGTGCTACGGGTGTTGAGCATCTGGTTTATGCCAGCTCCTCCAGTGTCTATGGCTCGAACAAAAAGGTGCCTTATAGCACTGATGACAAAGTCGATAACCCCGTGTCGCTCTATGCCGCCACGAAGAAGAGCAATGAGCTGCTGGCACATGCCTACTCCAAGCTCTACAACATCCCTTCCACGGGCTTGCGTTTCTTCACTGTCTATGGTCCTGCCGGAAGACCCGATATGGCCTATTTCGGCTTTACCAACAAGTTGCTGCGTGGTGAGACCATACAGATATTCAACTATGGCAATTGTCTGCGTGACTTCACCTATGTCGACGACATCGTGGAGGGTGTGGTACGCATCATGCAGGGAGCTCCTGAGAAGCATCTTGGCGACGACGGACTGCCTTTGCCGCCATACGCTGTTTACAACATTGGCAACTCCAACCCTGAGAATCTGCTGGACTTCGTCGATATCCTGCAACAGGAACTCATCCGTGCAGGTGTGCTGCCTGAGGATTATGACTTCGAGGCACACAAGCAGCTGGTGCCCATGCAGCCTGGCGATGTGCCTGTCACCTTTGCAGATACCTCTGCTCTGGAGCGCGACTATGGTTTTAAGCCTTCTACCTCGCTGCGACAGGGACTGCGCAACTTTGCTGAGTGGTACAAGCAGTTCTATCAAGTTTAGAGTTTATAGTTGAAAGTGGTGGAGATAACGAGTGCACAGAATCCGCGTATCAAGCATCTGCTGACATTGCAGCAGAAATCATCGCTGCGTCGCAGCGAGGGTCTGTTTGTAGTGGAGGGACGGCGCGAACTGGAACATTGCCTGACTGCAGGCTATGAAGTAGACAGCATTTTTTGTTGTCCTGAGCTTTTAGGAGAAAGTCCCCTCCCAGGTAGGACAGGGGGCAAAGCCAGCATCTTCTCCCTTCCCTCATCCCTCTACGAAAAAGTAGCTTATCGCGGCTCTACCGAGGGTATCATCGCCGTCATAAAAGAGCGCAGACTCACCCTTGATAGCTTGTTGCAATCTAGCCGAACACTCCCCCCTCTCCAGTTGGAGAGGGGGCAAGGGGGTGAGGCCGCATCTCCTCTTTTCATCGTCCTTGAGAGCGTGGAGAAACCTGGCAATCTGGGTGCTGTGCTTCGTTCTGCCGATGCTGCCGGTGCTGATGGCGTCATCGTCTGCGATCCCCTCACCGACATCTATAATCCCAACCTGATCCGGTCGTCCATAGGCGCTGTCTTCACCGTGCCAACTGTGGCCTGCACCAGCGAGGAGTGCATCCTGTTTCTCAAGCAGCATGGCATCCGCATCCTCACTGCCCAACTGCAGGATTCCCGTCTTTATTATGATACCGACATGCGGCAGCCCACAGCCATCGTCATGGGAACAGAGTCAACAGGACTCACCCAGCAGTGGCGTGATGCTGCCGATGCCCATATCCGCATCCCTATGATGGGGCGACTCGACTCACTAAATGTTTCTGTCTCGGCAGCCATCCTCCTCTTCGAGGCTGTCCGTCAGCGGCAGAGTCCATAAGCATATGATGGAAGGAAAGAACCGCTGGGTCTATCATGCCGTGGCCTTTCTAGTGGTGGCCATCTGGGGCTCCACCTTTGTGTTCACGAAGCTCTTGCTGCTCAGCGGTTTGTCGGCAGCCCAGATCTTCACTCTCCGTTTCATCATTGCCTATGTGCTGTTGCTGACTTTCTCGCTGACACAGAAGCCCTTCCGGCTGTTTGCAGCTTCACTGAAGGATGAACTCCTGATGGTGGCTCTGGGCATCAGTGGTGGCTCGCTCTATTTCCTGACCGAGAATTCTGCGATGATCTATACCACGACCACCAACACCTCACTCATCGTTTGTCTCTGCCCGCTGTTTGCTGCCCTGCTCATATCGATGTTCTACGAGTCCGAGCGTCTGCAGAGCATCCAGATCGCAGGGACATTGATGGCCGCCATAGGCGTGGTGGTAGTTGTGCTCAATGGTCATTTCGTGCTTCATCTCTCACCCCTGGGCGACACCTTGGCTTTTGCCGCCTGTTTGTGCTGGGCCGTCTATTCCTTATTGATGATTCCTGCAGGACAGCACTACGACACCGTTTTCATCACACGGAAGGTGTTCTTCTATGGGCTGCTGTCGATGATACCCTACTACCTGCTGCGCCCGGGATTCCCCTCGATGGACCTGGTCTTCAGGCCCGACATCCTTGCCAACCTGCTGTTCCTGGGCTGTGTGGCATCGATGCTGTGCTTTGTGGCCTGGAACTGGGTCATCAAGAAACTGGGAGCGCTGACAGTCACCAACTACGTTTATTTCAATCCTGTGACCACCGTGCTCTTCGCATGGCTGGTGCTCTCCGAGAAGATTACGATTTATTTCATCTTGGGAACGGTGCTCATCCTCACAGGCATGTACTTGGCAGAAAAGAAGAAACATGGATAAGATCTCGTCAGAACAGCGGCACAAGAACATGGCGGCCATCCATTCGAAGAATACCAAGCCCGAGATGGTGGTGCGCAAGTGGCTATGGGCGCATGGCTTCCGCTACAGGCTCAACTCACCTCGTCTGCCCGGACATCCCGATCTGGTGCTGCGCAAATATTGTACCTGTGTCTTCGTCAACGGATGTTTCTGGCACGGTCATCTCGTGAATGAGCGAGTGACGGATACGCAGTTGACCATTGAGAGCTCGGAGTGCTGCAAGATCCCCTCAACAAACAGGGCTTTCTGGGTGAAGAAGATCATGAGGAACAGGGAGCGCGACAAGCAGACGCAGCAACGGCTGGCGCAGATGGGATGGCACTGCATCACGGTGTGGGAATGCCAGCTGACGCCTAAGCGACGCGAACAGACCCTGCGCTCGCTGGCCTTCACCCTGAACAGCATTTTCATCGAGGATCATACCGTGCCTCCTGCCCTGAGGAAGCAAGCCAAGGAACAATGTGATGTGGCTGCCGAGGAATAGAAAGAGGCCTTATTGCATCTGCCACACCACGACGAGGTAGACGGTAAGCTCCGTCAGCAGGAACAGCGCTCCGCAGCAGTCGCCCGTATATCCTCGCAGACGACTCCAGATGAGCCGGTAGAGGAAATACATCGACAGGCAGGGCAGGAAGATGACGAACGACCAGTCCACCACATCTCTCATATAATATAGATACAGCCCTATGGGCAGTAGTCCCTGAATGGCCAGCAGTATACCCGCCTGAGTATTCATGCGCCGATAGACGACATGTGCCTTCGAAGTGGCTTCCGTCCGTGCGTAGGGCAGCATCATCACCACCTGTCCTGAGAGCATCTTTGCATAAGGGTCGGCAGCCATGACGGTGAGGGCGGCATAGAATGGCGGCATCGACAGCAGCAGCGTGAAGAGCAGGGCCATATAGATCACCAGCGACAGCACGCCGTAGGTGCCGATGTGCGAATCCTTCATGATGTCGAGGATGCGCTGACGGTCGCTGCCGCCGCCTCCGAAACCGTCGACGAAATCGGCCAGGCCATCCTCATGCAAGGCACCTGTCAGCAGAAGTCGGGCAGCGATGGCCAGCAGTGCTGCTACGGGGTAGGGCAGCACCAGACTGCCGAAATAGAGCACCCCGCCCATGACGGCTCCTGTGAGCCATCCCGTCAGCGGCCACCATTCCACCACCGAGGCATAGCTCCCCTGTGCTGGCTGGTGCACCCGCCACAGCGGCAGACGTGTGAAAAACATATAAGCCGCCCAGATGCGGTCGTACCATTTAATATGATTATCCATAAATCTCAAATCTCAATCCTCAAATCTCAAATCTCAAATCTCAACTCTCAAATCTAAAAGTACTTCGTGATATTCGCATTGTCGAAGTTGTTCATCTCGTTGATCATCCTCACGGCAGAGTCGATGAGTGGATAGGCACAGAGTGCTCCTGTGCCTTCGCCCAGCCTAAGGCCCAGCTGTAGTAGCGGTTTCGCTCCGAGGTAGTCGAGCATCTTCCGATGACCGCTCTCGTCGCCGCAGTGACAGAATATCATGTAGTCCTTGGCACTGGCGTTCAGCGCACAGGCTGCGAGCGCACAAGCCGTCATGATGAAGCCGTCGACCATCACCAGCATCCTGAGCTCAGCTGCCCTCAGCATCGCTCCGATGGCACTCACCATCTCGAAGCCGCCGAAATAGCGGATGAGGGAAGGAACGGACCAAGGATGGAGGAGGAAACGGTCGATGCTCGTCTGCAGCACTTCCTGCTTATGGCGTATGCCGCTGTCATCCAGTCCGCTGCCAGCTCCGATGCAGTTGGTCAGGGGAATCTGGCAGAGCAGGCTCATCCAGATGCTCGATGGCGATGTGTTGCCGGCTCCCATCTCACCTATGCAGACGATGTTGCAGCCTTTCTTCTGGCAGCTGTCTACCAGACTGACACCCACCTCGATGGCCTGTTGCATCTCTTCCTCTGTCATTGCCGGCTCATGAAGGAAATTACGTGTGCCGAAGGCTATCTTGCGGTTGATGATACCTGGCACGCTGGTCAGATCATGATCCACGCCCACGTCCACGATGCTCAGGTCGAAACCATGCTGTCGGCAGAACATGTTCACGCCTCCACCGCCACGGGTGAAGTTCACCATCTGCTGCCAGGTCACCTCACGGGGGGTGGCACTCACGCCTTCCTTTTCTATGCCGTGATCACCGCCCAGCAGCAAGTGGCAGGGGTGTGTCAGCCGAGGCTCCATCGTCTGCTGCACCAGACATACCTGCAAGGCCAGCTCTTCCAGCCGGCCCAGTGCTCCTTTCGGTTTGTTAAGGTTGTCAATCTTCCGCTGGATGGCTGCCTCCATCCGTCTGTCGACGGCTTCTATCTGAAATGTTCTCATAGTCATTTGATCTTTACTGCGATGCCGCTCACCATCAGCAGCACCTCGTCAGCACGACGGGCCACATACTGATTCATCCACCCCTGCAGGTCGGTGAACTGCCGCTGTACGGCATCGGTGCTCACGCCGCCACTGCCTATCTCGTTGGTCACAAAGATAAAAGTGGCATCCTGTGCCACCAGTCGGTCGAACTCGGCCTTCGCTTCTGCTAAAGCTTTCTCAGCATCCTGAAGGTCGAAGAAGATATTGGTCAGCCATAGCGTGATACAGTCCACCAGCACCACCCGTCCTCTGAGGTCGTGACGGCTCAGCCGACGCTCCTCCTCGATGTTCGTCCATTGCGGACCGCGACGCTGCTGATGGCGCTCTACACGCTGCCGAAACTCCTCGTCCCATACATGCGCCGTAGCCAGATAAACAGGGCGGTCCGACAGGCTCAGTGCCAGTCGTTCCGCCTCCTCGCTCTTTCCTGAGCGCTGTCCGCCAGTGATCAGTATGACCCTACTCATGCTGCTGCAAAGCATTCATGATCAGCTCCAGCGAGCCGTCCTTGATCAGCACACGCTTCTCGGCATCGAGCAGGTAGAGTGATGGCAGGGCAGGCAGGTAGTAGGCTTTCTCCACGTCGTCGTTGCCGTTCGTGTTCACATATACCACCGCCATAGCCTCGGCCGGCACCTTCGCGGTCTGGTCCTTGATCTGGGGCAGCATCTTCTCGCAGTGCTCGCAGTAGGGGTCGAAGAACACCAGCAGCGTCAGCGGACTCTTCACGTCATACATCCGTCGCGTCACATCGTCCTCGTCCTTATAAGCGAAGTCTGCGGCAATGGTGCCGGGCAGGTTCTTCGTCACCTGTTTGATGAGGAACGTTCGCTGTGGTGTCTGTGGCAGCACCCGCAGCAGATGGGCGTACACCACATCATTGCGCATGGGTGAGTTGGGATTGCCCAGGTAGTGGTCTATCAGGCTCTCAAAGTGCTTCAGTCGTGCTTCAGGTTTGCCGATGCTGTCGATGAACATCTTCGCACTCTTTGCTGCCAGCGATGAGTCACAGTATTGCAGCATGTTGATATAGTCCACGAAACCTTGTTCTTCTGTTGCACGGTTCACAACCGTCGTGTCGTTGAAGTCGAACATGCTCCAGTAGCGTTCCATCAGGTATTCCAGTCGTGCCTGCGGCTCTTGCAGCAGATCAGGTATGGCGGGGTAGGGGAACGGACTCTCCTGCCCCCAGCTGCTCACGGCTGCCATCAGCAGCATCAGCGCAACATATATTCTTCTTTCTATTCCTTTCATGTTGAGGTCGTTTCTTTTTCAAAGGGCAAAGATAGTGCAAACTGAGCGAAAAACCAAATTTTTATTTGACTTTTTCCGAGGTGCCGCCTATCTTCGCCTTTTTTCAAAGGCAAAAATAGGCATTTTTCGTGATATGAACAAATTTTGGAGCAGTAAATGCAGAGGAAAACTTGTTTTCACTCTGCTGCGTCGTGACAAAATTCGACGAAGTCAGATTTTGGAGCAGTAAATGCAGAGGAAAGCTCTTTTTCACGCTACTGCGTCGAGTTTTTCTTTCAGATAAGTTTGGCGGTTTTCTGGAAAAGCTGTAACTTTGCAGCATAAAAGCAAGAAAAAAGAAATATAAGCAAAGAAAAAATGGAAGTTATACAGAGTTTCACCATCGACCACACCCACCTGAAGCCGGGCATCTACGTCTCACGCGTAGACAGAGGCTTCACCACCTTCGACCTGCGTATCACCGAACCCAACCAGGAACCAGCGATGGCACCTGCTGCCATTCACAGCCTCGAGCACCTGATGGCCACATGGTTTCGCAATTCCGAGGCGAAGGACGACGTGGTCTATGTAGGTCCCATGGGTTGTCTCACGGGCATGTATATCATCATGACGGGAACATACACTGTCGAGGACATGCGTCGCCTGACCATCGAGTGCCTCCAGTGGATTCTCACACAGACCGAAGTGCCCGCCACGCGCCCTGAAGCTTGCGGCAACTATTTGCTTCACGACCTGCCGATGTGCAAATGGGAGAGTGCCCGTTATCTCGATCGCTTGCAGCACGATTTCCACAGCGAATACACCAAGCTTCAGGTTACCCTCGACGACGGAAAGGTTTTTGCCGACGCATAATACCGCTCGCTCGTTGCGGACGGTGCGCTCGCTCGTTACGGACGGTGCACTCGTAGGTTACGGACGGTGCACCCGTAGGTTACGGACGGTGCACCCGTAGGTTACGGACGGCGCACCCGTAGGTTACGGACGGCGCACCCGTAGGTTACGGACGGTGGACATGCTCGTTACGGACGGCGGACACCCTAACACCCCACCTGATCTTCTGAAGTGCCTTTGCAGAAAGGATATTTGAAAGGTGGGGTGTTGGCCTGACATCCTACCAACACCCCACCAACACCCTACCTCCGAGGAATCTAAGCAGCCACCAGGGGCACCAGCTTGTAATAAGTGATGCCACAATGGGTCACATGATCGAATCCCAGCTCCTTCATCTCCAGTCCCAGCTTCACCTTCATGCTGTGAGTGCTCTTCACCGAAGGATACTCACCTCGGATCAGGTCCAGCATCTGCGAGCTGTTCATCGACTTTCCTGACTCACCCTCTATAGGTTTGCGGAAGCAAGCCGCGATCATCTCGGCGATGTCACACTGTGCCATGTAATCCAGGTTGAGCTCCTGGATGCGGGCCACCTCTGTCTGGTTAAACCAGTAGGGAGCATCCTTCACCCTCAGCTCGTAGAGCACCTGTGCATAGAGCTGCCCGTAGTCGATGTCGCCTGTGTTGTCGATGAGCAGACCCTTTGGAATCTTCAGACAGATATAGCGACGACTGCCCGTAGCATCCGTCAGCGGATGAGGATTGTTGGTCGTAGCTACGAACGAGGCAAAACGCAGGCGGTCGTCCTGTGCACGTCCGAAGATAGGACGTCCGTTCACCTTGCTCTTCGATAGTGTCTGCTTCAGCGCAGCATGCTGGCTGGGACGGATGGCCTCCAGCTCGTCGAGGTTCACCAGCAGATTGTTGGTCAGGGCCATCTCTTTGTCGAACTTGTTCGACAGGTTCAGGTGGTCCAGATAGTAGCAGCGCAGCTCTGGAGGCAGCAGTCGGCGCACGAAGGTGGTCTTGCCACATCCTTGGTCGCCAATCAGCGTAGGCACACACTCATTGCTGTGCAGCAGGTCCATCTGCAGCCAGTGGGCCACTACAGAGCGCAGCCATATAGCCAGAAAGTTGTGCTGCTCCGTGCTGATGCCAGGCAGACGGCTGAAGAGACGGTTCATGTGATCCTGGCCGTCCCACTGGGGCAGGCCGTCGAGGAACGCACCGATAGGATTAAAGGCAGCCACTTCTTCCGACTGCACATACTCGATGATGGTTGCCTTCGGGTTGCCCTTCTCACAGATCTGTTCGCGCTTGGCGCGAAGGATGGTGCTGTTGAGAGCTTCCTGCGTCAGCGGACGGAAAGTAGGCTCTGCAGACGATTCTGAGAGCTTGGCAGAGGACTCGGGATCCTGTTCTGCCAGAGGCAGCACGGCGAACTCCACCTTACCGCTGAGGATGTTGCGGCGGAAGAGGTAGTTGTCGTGCAGGAATTGCTCGATAGCGAGCAGCGTTTGTTGCGAGGCTTTTTGAGCCTCATCACTCAAAGTGACGAAATTCTTCATAGATTTTTAGTCCTTTTCTTTATTTAGTTAAGTGTCATGAGGTCTTGTGTCTCTCAAGGCGTTTTTCACAGTGCAAAGGTACAAAATTTCCTTTGCGATTACAATACTTTTGCCCCTTAAAAAATGTTAATGATGCGGACGGCTGAGATTTGCCCCCGTCACTCTGGCTTCAAAGGTAGGGTGTTGGTGGGGTGTTGGTAGGATGTCGAGCCAACACCCCACCTGTCAAATCTCCTTTCTGCAAAGACGTTTCAGCAGATTAGGTGGGGTGTTAGGGTGTCTTGCTTATCTGTTCTTGCACGATAAAGCGCAATTATCCTTTTTGGATAATCTTTTTTGGATAATTCCTTGCATGTTCCGTTAATTGACGATAAGACAGCGTGATTTACTGGTGGACAAACAGCTGCTCACTCATCAACAAGGCGTCTACGAGGTATATGATAAGTTTATGGGCGAATGGCTTAGAAATAATTAGTTAGCAAATCGTAAGTATATCAGTTAGCAGTCGAGAGTATAGTAGTTAGGTGACATAAGTATAGTAATTATGGTACCTAACAGGCATTCAACCTATGGCAGGGTTAAAGTAAAAACCATTCACCTTTTTCTAGGGTAGAACAATGAAATGGTTACGGTTACACTTGTAACCATGTAACCGCAGAAGGCTGTGGGTATAGTCGCTTGCGTTATAAAGCGATGTGTATTAGTATGTTAACGCTATTTTTATTGTGGTTTCATAACCCTAGTGGTTACATGGTTACAACTGTAACCATGTAACCACTAGGCTGATCTAATACTACTTGTATTAGTCTCCTAATGAAGTAGGCTTTGTTTCGCTGAAGTTCAGGACAAGATTTATATAACCACCATTCTCGCCACCGTTTTGCACCCAATTTTGACAAATTGCACCAACAGTGAGCACTGCATATTTCTTTGGCCCTTCGTGTGTACGGTTATTGTACTCTTCGATGGTAGCGTCGTAGTTAGGCTGTGTAGAACCGTAATTGTAATAGGTGGTGAATACAAACTGGGTTGATTCAGTGAACTGCTGCACACGTCCGCCGTATGTGGCGTCTATCTCAAAATCTTCTGTGGTACCAGCATTGTTACCATTTCCTCCATTAATTCGCCCTGAACCGCTATCTATACCGTCCAAGTGAAAGTCGGGCCATTCATAGTTGTTGGCATGCGCCCAGTAATAGGTGTCGCCACTACGCTCGATAGCCCAGTTGTTCAGCACGTTTGTGTCAGTGATGCGGAAACTGCCTTTGGGAATCAACAGCACATGACGTTTCTTGGGGTTGGGAATGGTGATGGTCTGTGTATTACCGTTATACGTGGCCGTGATGGTGAAACTTACGTCATCACTGAAACTCAGGGTCTTCATCGTCACCTCATGAGTGCCAGCGCTTCGGTCGGCGTTGGTAATGGTGTGCGTTGCAGTCTGGGTACCATCATTGAGTGTGATGCTTAAATTACCATTATTGACTCGATTGTCCAATGTATATTTCAGCGTCAAGCTATGCCCAGCGCCATAATACTCCGTGCCGACAATATTGACATTGGTGATGACACCTGCTGTGCCTGTCACCAGCGTTGCCTCTCCTTGGTTGAAGTAGGTGTTGTTGACGTGCACTGTCGTTCCGCTTTGCAATGCATTTGTCATGAAATAGCAGTCTATGCGGCGCATCGGCTGGGTAATGGTTTGTCCTCCGATGTTGACTGTTGTTTCCTCAATGGGCAATTGTTCATAGTCCACCTTGCGAATCTCCTTCAGGAAAGAATACGTGCCATCATGGTTCACGACCACAGGCATATCGGTGTTAGCCTGAGGATAGAGGGTGTTGTTCTGTGAATCGATATAGAAACTGAGCGGGAACATGGAAGCCGAAGGCTCCAATCCTGTTGGGATATAGACACTTACTTTCACAGGGCAATTATAGGTCTGTGGTACCGGGTTTGGTGTGAGTGTCACTTTCATGGTGTAAGGTCTGCGAAGCGTCAGCTTTATCTTCCGCATCAATTTAGTATCGTTGTCAATCAATATCAACTCCTCTATCAAAGGTATAGCTTGATTGGCTGGATTATTCGGAGTCAATGTCAGTATCTGCCAGTCGCCGTCAGTCCCTGTTTTCTGAGGTGCCGATGCCAACACATGGCCTGTACCTGTACAACCTGACGAAATAATGGAGATACGGTTGTTGACAGTGCTCATATTTTCCAGATCCACAAATCTGTATTTCAGCTGATAGGCGTTGTTATGCACCATGACGAGATCCATATTGTCGACATACAACTGGTATTCACCATTTGACACATTGGTAAGGCTGCTGACGAGGGTAGAACCAGAGATGTTATTACAAGCAGGGCGCTGCATAGCGTCTTCTTCTGTCTCATAGCCACTACCTATTAGCCTTTTAATTTGAACCTTATACTTGAAGTTGCGAAGGACATGATAATAGTGCGTAACATGATTGTCATCCTCGTAGGTTAAGTCCACCTTGTAGTAGGTGTCGTTGGCATCATCACCAAACTTGCCCTTAATAATCATCGACATCGTGCTGAGTTCGTCACGGTCGTTGTTGAACTCGTAGGTGTAAATAGCATTTCCAAAGGATACATAATTCTGCTCCTCACTGTGCTCTACACCGTAGGGATCGTTGCCCTTATAGCCCTGGGCGAGGATATTGGCGTACGACTTGCACGTGGCACTCCGTTTTTCACCGTCATAATAGTTGGCAAAGGTATTCTGAGTGATACGCGGTGCCACACTGCCTCGGTCGGGCATGTTGGTCAGCGCAAATCCCGTGACGGTAAAGTTTGTGACTGTTGAAGCCAATTCCAGTTCTACCATGGCATAGTTACGTACCAGAGGCACCTCTACCAACTCATCGGGAGCCTTGATGACCTTCGGCGTAGTGGTTGCGTCAAGCATCTGACTGGTGTAGTTCCCGTCGCCGTCCAATTCTATCTTGATGGGTACACTGGGTATCCGCTGCCAATAGACATCTTTGTTGCCCGTGACCTCCAAACTACCGATAATTTGTCCTTCCTGTCCAAAGGGCAGGGTGCTGAGGTCGTAGTTGGCGATGAGGTGGATAATCACATTCTGATCAGTGGTATTGAGTGTCACATCGAAATAGGTGAGGCGATGGGGATCATCGTCATCATCTGGCAGAAAATGACCTTGCGCGTTCGTCTTTACGGGCATTGCTTCGGCCACCTGCTTCAGATAGTGATCTTGTGTGAATACGGCAACCCACAGTGACGTGATGGTTGGTGCCGCACCGTTATCCATAGCACGGGTGGCCATGCCTGTCTCAGGCATGGCGATACTCATGCGGAGCGTCACCGGCTCGCCAGTCTGTGGCTGGCTGCCGCTTCGTTCTGTCGTCAGCTCTTCGCTGCAGCTTGCTGTCAGCATCATCAGGAGCATCATCAACACCCCTGACATATTATGCCATATCTTATGTAATATCTTCATAATCTTAAATTATCAAGTTAGTAGTCTTCATCGCCCCAGGTGTATTGTGTCCTGTCGCATTTGTCATCTTCGTCACGTCCCCAGAACCATGTGTCATAGACACAACGGACAGCTGTATTTGAAGTGCTATTATATACTCTTGCTGTTCCTTTACCTGCATTTACCATGATTTGGCCATTTGCACTCCAATAGGGTGCATCTCGATCGCTTCCAGTAACCGTCCCGTCATTATTGGTAGTTACATAGCCAAAAAGATGAGGTATGATTCCCCATGCAGAAAGTTGCACAATGTACATGACCTCTGCTTGCGTAGGAAGTCTCCAACGTCCAGCTGGATAACCGTCCTCCTGATAAGAAGCACAACGTTTGCGTGCTGCTTCTTTACTAATGTCACTTGTTACACCATAGGAAGATGCAATCATAAACTCAGGAGCAATCATATTCTCTGTACGTTCTGTTTCATCTGTGGGATGATAGTACATCAGAGTGTTGGAATAAGAAGGTACTGTCGTATAATATGCGTATATGTAATAATATGCATAATAGTATCGATAGCTGCCATTATTTCTTACTCTCCACCAATAAATGGGATCATTATCACCATCTAAAGTGACATAGGCATTAGCTTCCGAAGTATGTTGACTCCAATCAACACCACTTGGGATATTATTCGTATTAGTAATATAGTCGGATTGTCTATATCCTCCATGTTCCTGATACTCTTGATATGTTCCATAATGCCCTGCAACTGTCTGAGTAGTTGTACCTTCTGTATATCTCCCCCAAGACTCGGCAACGTCTAAATCGGTGGTAGTTGTCGTATACGACCAGTTATAAGTATTACTTTGTTCGTACCCAATTGTCGCATTAGTCAGGTTATTATTAATGTAAGATGTTCTTGGGTCTCCAATGACATATTCATTAGAAGTCAAAGCTGTCGCTTTGATAATGTATCGGTTCGGATTCTTATTACCAGCATTACTGCTTATACCATTTTGACCACCATAAGATCCTTGCCCATTATTAACCCACATATAGCCTCTTTGATCATTGTAGTTATTCGTCTGGCCATTCAAATAGCGAATATAGTTATAATTCATCTCTGCTTCAGCATAGATCATCGGCTCCTGATAGACTACGATATGTTCTTTGTACCTTGTAGTGGCAAGTTCTTCGTCATAATGGTAAACATCGAACTCCATCTTATACTGAGTATAGTCACCGTCTTCGTTCATGCTGTTGTTCAACTCATGTTCCACGGTGATAATGCCTGTTGGATTCTCCTTTGTCGGATTGGTTATGACCACACGGAATTTGCCAGGATCCAAGTCTTCCCATTGAGCAGTAGTAGCATGCAGGTCACGATGCTGCAGGGTCTTGTTAGCATAATAGATATTATGGCTGCTGGAGAAATAGACCGATGTAGCGATGATGTTCTCCATGTTTAGTTCGGTTTCGTCCACAACGAGGTATCTCACCTGCGTGAGGTCGGCGAGAATAGTTTCGTTCGTTCCCCACGGCAGAATGACATAGCTGCATGTCATCTTAACGGGTTCTTCCTCCACCAAGCTGCCTATAACACCAACTTTAAGTGAAATCTTGTAGTAAGTGTTGCGAATCAATGCTTCGTCCTCGTCATTGATAGGTATTTCGTAATAAGTGGGCTGGAAAGAACTACCTGCCTGATTGGTGTTTTTCCAGTATACGGTCAGCAGCAACGATGTACGGTAAGATTGTGCGGTTGTCCAGTTGTGGGCATAGCTATAGAAAGGTACATCAGTGGAATAATGCCCTGTTGTGGAAACTGCCGTGTTTTCCGTCGCCGGGATCATTCTGATGTCCTTCAAGGTATAGTCGCCTGTAACATTTGTGGTCGTTGGGGCATCGACATAGCCCTTGGTCTGTCCATGACGGATGCTAACAACAATATGTTCCGTTTCTGAATTCCATATATTACCATTGGCATCAGTGAACGTGGGGCTCACGCCAGTTAGTTCCAACGTAATCTTAGAGGCAGCACGGTAGACATTGACATTACCCTGAATAGTGCGCTTGTCACTTGACAGTGTGACGCGATTTCCTTCGTTATCGTCAGAAAGCCCGCTCATGACAAATTCGGTCGGGATAGCACTTATCTGTACATTATTGGGATTAGTCTGCCCGAATACAGGGTTCGATAGTTCTATCTGCTTTAACGAGGCAAGGTCGGTATTATCACCGATGGTGACGTTTGTGGGCAGGTTGACAATGGCATAGACCTCACAAGACTGAGTTTCCGTTGCCGTGTCGTAGTTAGGGAAGATGTTCCTGAGAACATTGATTCCGACTTTTGATGTCAACGTAGCAATATGAGTCTGATTATCCACAGACATACCGTTGCCAACAGTGTATTTCACATGATGCACGGCATTGGAGGCGGTTCCCCCTATTGGGTAGAAAAACAGGTCAACACTTCTGATCACGTTTTCGTTGAACCGGCCTAGGCCGTCGGAGGTGGCGCGTGTGGGCATACCTAAGTCAGGCAAGGTCAGCGTCAATGTGGTAGCGGAGCCTAGGTCATCGTCCCAGAGGTCGTCGCTGACCATACAGGAGGAGAATGCCGCTATCGTGGCAATAGTGAAACCTAAATATGACAAATATTTCTTCATGATGCTTATGATGCTAATGAATATCTTGATTCGAAAATATAGTCTTAGTTGGCCACCTGAACGATCTTATAGATACTTAATGTCGACAAGGGAATGTTCTTTCCTTCTCCCTGACGTACGGTTAGGGTGAGAATAGCCGATGAGCTTTCAGAGGGTGTGTCTGTTGCAGCTTTTATTTTCAGGGTAGTCGGTCCTGTACCGATTGTGCCCGTGAAAGTGTCGGACAGCGAATTGTCGGCATGCACAAACTTAAAAGCTTGCGGATTGCCCGTCAGCGAGGTGAAATTTGCAATCCATGAGAAGCCTTGTGGGCTGGTTATCTCGAAGGAGTATTCAGCCGCAGTACCTGCTCGGAGGGTTATCGTACGGATACCGCCTTCCTCTTCTTCGACAGACGGATAGGACATCGTCTGGTCGTAAGTATTGTCCGTCCATTTGGGAACGCCCCTTATGATTGGCGTCTGGCTATATTCGATAGTCGACTCCTTCAGTTCCCAGGGCATGACGGTGACAGTGAGGTTCAGCTGGCCACGGTCGAAATAACCGTATACAACATAGTAGTGGTTACGGGTGAAGTCATTTTCATTAGCCATCTCGAAAGTGGCTTCACGATCGGTGGTTTCATCAGGTAGACGGTAAGAAACCGTGCCCGTAATTTTCTTGTCACTCTCACGGAAATAGGTAAGGCCGTAGGTCTGGGCAGCTGTAAGTGTCTCACCGGAGAGTTTGTTCGTCAAGGCAGCATCGAGGCGATTGATATAGGCTTGGCCCGTCTCGGCACCGTTGGCTCCAAAAATATATGACTTGGGATTGTTATCTTCAAAGATGGATGCTTGAGGAAGGGATGTCGTATAGTTGAAAGCATTCTCATATGTGATACCCGAGGGCAAATTCGGTGTGCGTTCAAGGGTGCTGCCTTCTAAGGGTGTATGAGCAGGGAAGGCATACTCGGCAGACAGGATGGTTTCTGCGTCAAAAGTGATACCCGTGACAGATATACCAATATATCCTGTGAGACGGGCAAAAACGAAGCGAATCTTAGAAACAGCACGTTTTAGGGCCAAGGAAACGCCAGTAGAATTAATACTGATAGAAGAGCCCGAAACAGAGTAGATGTTCTGGTCGAGGACATATTCCGAAAGGGGCAGACCGCCGTCGGGCACAGCATGTGTGGGCGTGGTGACGCCAAAGTCATCAGTTGTAACTGTCTCTCCATCCAAGATTTTGCCAAACTGTATGGCAAGGAGGTCGGAGCGTTTGATGGCTTTCTTGTCGGTAATGGCGCTGAGTAGCTGGTCGCCTACCTTGGCAGTCGGGATGGCCCCCACGTTGGCAATGACGAAGACATCAATGTTCTTCGTATTGAGAATGGTGGTCACAGGAAGCTGCACCTGCACAGTGTATTTGCCACTAGCATCGGGTGTGGCTGTTGACAGGTCAACGGGCTTGAATGCAACTGCCAATCCATCGTTACCGCTAGCATTCTCGTAGATCCAGATATAGGTCATGTGCAACTTGTTCTCGTCAGTGGTGCCAGGAATCGTGCCGACATCAGCTCGGGTCGTGACCTTGGATTCGGGAACATAGATGTTGATGTCGACGCTGGTTGTAGGTTCGGCCTCGGCATCTTCCTCCTTACACGAGGTAAGCATGATACCCGAAAGCATCATAACTGGGAGGAATATGTATCTTACAAAGTTTCTCATCAGAACAATTCAGTGGTTGAGGGTGTGGGAACAATCCAGGGAAGTATGGTTAGTCCAATCTTAACATTGGTGTCGCGCAAATCGGGGATGACATTATAAGCATTCTCCAGAGAGCTGACCTCACAGCTCAGCTTGGTCACACAGTCTTGCAAGAATGTTTTCTGCCCGATCTTTTCGCTCATATCTATCTTGCCGGCCAGATAGAACTTGGCACCATTGGGAATCATATTGCCGTTGACGCCGTAGAACTCTTTGCCGCTGTCGTTTCGGAACTCAATGGCGAAGGGTACGAAGAGATTGTTCGTCGATGCTTCTTCGCACTCAAAGAGCAGCGTGTGAATGGCCGCAGACTCTGAGCTAGTAAGGGCAATGCCGGTGGGCATGGCGCTGTCATAGACGACATAGTTGTCGCTGCTGGCATTGGGATGGAACTCAAAGTCGACAGACTTCTGTCCTCCGATGAGGATGCCAGTAATAGGGAAGGTCGTAGCAGCGAGTGTGAAAGATGTGCCATTTTTGTCCTTGAGACTTGCAGCAGTGGCCTTAACCGTGGCTTCCAATCGGGCAACGGCATAGTTCAACTGGTCTTTCATCGCTACGGACTTGGTGCGGAACATGACCACGCCCGGCTGTGTGCTGTAGTAGTTAAGGATGTCAGTCCATCCCACGTTGTCGGCATAATGTTCCTTTTCTTCCTCATTGGAGGTGTAAATCACGCTGTTATTGCGATAAACGAGAGGCAGAGGATGGACGAAGTGATTCATCTGCGTGACCAGCAAGGTGGTCTCATCGTTCTGCAACATGCCGAGATTATAGTTCGTGGCATTGGTCTCAAACTTGTTCTCTGAGCTATTCCACAGGACCGCAGCAGCACCATCGGGCAAGCCCATCTCGGAGGGGAAGTTGGAGAGTCTATCAGCAAGTGTGGATGTCATAGCAAGGCCCGTTCCTTCGATGGTGGCCTGTGCTGTGATAGCAGATTTAACGGCCGTAGCTACGGCATCGGTCTTATCTGCAAAATAGGAGTATAATCCAGCAACGGTGGCAGCAACATCGGTGCTGGCTGCTGCATGAAGGCCTAGGAAGGCATTGCGAACATCGGCATATTCGGCACTGGCAGCCCAACCAGTAGCATTGGCGATACTTGTCAGATAGTTGGCGATGGAGGCCGCCTTAGCTACCTGGGCGCTGGTTGCACTCTCTGTGAACGCTACGGGGTCGAAATTGAGAGAGGCTGGCGTGGGAGCTGCATTGACGGCGAAGCTCGCTTCATCCATACCCTTGATCTTACCGTTTGTCTGTTCGGATGCCATGGCATAGGTGAGATAAGATGCTGTGCCCATAATCTTGGTGAAGGGAATATATAGCTTATGACGACTGGTCGATGTCTTATAGACATTCTGAGCCGTCCCATCAGTCGTGCTGATACCGTTGAGCAGCCATTCTTCATCTGTGTCAATACGCCTGTCGGTACTTTTAATGACTCCTTGTACAGCGAAAGGAATAGCATAGACAGCATCCACGCCAACAAAGCTGCCGTTTGTTGCCTGTGTCTCTTCAGCGGTCATACGTGTGGCATGGGTGCCATCATCGAAAGTCATGGCTACCCTGATGGTAGGCTCGTAGCCGAGGGAGCTCTCGTCGTAATAATCCTTGCACCCCGCCACCACGATTGGCAGTAGGAGTGATATACTCAATATGGAACGTACGTTGTACATCTTTATAAATGTATATTAGTTCAATATTTCCTCACACCAAAAGGTATGTCGGGGAATTCGTTGCCTGGCTTCCAGTCAAGGTCTACGTTAACGCCTACCTCAGCATCATAGAGGCGGATGCCGCCATTGTCATCGATATAACCACGGAGCACTTTCAGCTGTCCGGCACGTAGCGGGTGACGGATGGTGAGTGTAGTCTTGGTGACGTCACCTTCTTCGATATTGACACCTGAGACGGTGCCATCGGCCATAGTGACGTAGCATTCGTACTGCCAGAGGTCTTCACCGCAGTCATAATAGATGAAGGGAGCATCGGTGTCGATGCGGGAGCGGGTGCTATTGACCATTGACCATTCATCATTGACCGTTGTTTGGCGGGAGAGGGTGTTGGGTTCTTTGGAGGGATAGCTGACGCCACAGAAGGCGAGCCAGCGGGTAGTATCGGGCATGGCCACGCTCTCGGAGCGGACCAAGGGGGAGTTGTCGTATCGGTAGGTGCTGTCGGCCACTGAGAATGAGGTGGCGAAGCCGGTGGTGTAAACCTTAATGTCGGTGTACTTGCATGTGCGCGGGTCGAGCACGATGGCTGCTGCGCTGTTGGCCATATAGAGGGGCATGTGGTAAGCGTATGTGCCCCAAGTCATGTTGGGGAAAGAACGGCGGCCGGTGAAGATGCCGGATGTTTGCGAAGCAATGGCTTCGCTAGAGGTGAGAGGTGAGAGGTGAGAGGTGAGAGCTGTTGTTGCAAGGGTGTTGTCGCCTTCCAGGGTGACGACGTTGTTGTTCTGGATGTTGGCGATGGCGAGGTGCTCGTAGTCCTCGATCTCGAGGGTCATGTTTACACGTTTGGTCGAGGCATTGTTCATGTCCTCGGTCTGCTGATACTGGCGGGTGCCATTGAGATAGAACGACAGGTTGAGGTCGCGTCCCTGGTCGGAGAACACGCCGCTGAGGTGCTGACGCAGGGCATCGGCAATGCCGGGGCGGTCGCCAAGCACGCGTGCCAGCTCTTGGTCTTCGTTGGTTACCAAGCGCAGCTCATACTCGGCCTGCAGATCGATGAAGCAGTCGTCGAGGTTGTCGTCGATGCTGCTACACGATGTGGGCAGCAGTGCCATTGTCAGCAGGCTGCAGGCGCAAAGGGCGTTAATCTTCCTGTACGTTTTCATCTTTGTTTCTTTTCGTTTTGGACTTAGGTGTCCAGCCATTTGTTTTTTATAAAGGTAGGGACGCGCCGTGCCTTCTGCGCACTTGCGGCGCTGACACGCCGCGTCCCTATACATAATGTGGTTGATAATTACTCGCCGAGGACAACACCGTTGAACTCGAGACCAGCTCGCCACTCGAGGTCAACACCGAGACCGAGCTCGAGCTCCGGAGTGCGGAGGTCAGGAATAGTGTTGTAAGCGTTCGTCAGAGACGTAGCACCAATCTTGAAGGTAACGATGGTGGTGTAGTCTTGCTTGAAGACAACGTCGATGTTCTTGGTGTTAGCCTCACTAACCTTCAGCGTACCGAGGAGGTAGAACTTAGCACCAGCGGGGATGAGCTGATCGTTGTAGCCATAGAACTCAATAGGATTGTTGTCGGCGTCCTTGAGGTTGTTAACCAACTCAACAAGCACCTTAACTTCCGTTGCTTTGGTCTCACCAACGAGGGTGTAGTTCCAATCGGTAGCTGTCCCGCTTTTTGCTGTTACATTTGAGCCAGTCTGAACCGCATCGTAAACGACAAACTCAGAAGTACCTATGGGCAGGAAGGCCCAGTCGAGGTTCTTTTGACCACCGACGAGAATGGCGGTGACATCGAATTGAGCTGCGGAAGCAGCGACAACATCAACCAACGTAGGAGTAGTACCACCGGGAACACCATCGTTTGCCTTAAGCGTGGGAGCAGTACCAGTGCCAGCGTCAACGATAACACGTGACTTCAGCTGAGCAACAGCGAACTGAATCTCGTCGTCGAGAACGATAGCGCGGGTAGCGGAGGTGACAGCTGTACCTGCGTCATACAGAGCAACAACGTCTGCCCATTCGGCCTTACTGTCGTAGTTCGGCTCCTGCTTCTCGGGATCAACATGAATCGGAGTGTTCACGGTGTACCAGAGCTCTGCGGGCTTCACATAAGTGTTCAGCTCGGGCTGACCAAGACCATTGACGTTGGTGGCAGCAAATGCCCACACGTGATCTGTGCACTTTACACCAACAGCACCGTCGGGAAGATTGAGGCCAGCGGGGAATGTGTCAGTGAAAGCAGCGCAAGCAGTCTGAATAGCATTGGTACCAGGAATGGTTGTCAGAGTAGCCTTCAAATCAGCCAACAAAGCGTTAACGGAAGCAGCAGAACCAGCCAAGTTGGTCTCAAAAGCAGCGCAAAGGTCGGTCAGGATGCTTTTAGTCGTACCTTCAGCAGTAGTAATAGCAGTTGCGAAAGCACTGGAAACACCATTGAGAGCGTCAAGAACAGCCTTACCAGTAGCAGCATTTGCACCGAGGGTTGCAACAGTCTTGTCAGTCACAGGAACCAGATCGAACTTAGCAGCAGCTTGAATAGCTGCAGTACCAGCAGCGGTAGGCAGGGTGGCCGTGAGCTCGCCTTCACCGTTAGAACCGGTGCGCTTGCCATAGAACAAGAAATGGTTGACACCAACGGGAACGGTCACATCGTTGTAAACCTTACCATTGAAATTGTTAGCATTGCCATTTGAAGTCCACTCGGTAATAGCTGCCAGAGAGATGGGGCTAAGAGCTAGAACATCCGTACCAGCAACATCGCCACTCTTTGCAAAGGGGAGCAGGACAATGCTCTCAATACCACTGAAGTCAGTAACCTCAGTCTCACCAGCCTCACCGGCTGTCATACGAGTACCCATCTTGCTGTTGGGGATGTTGAAGGTGAAGGTAGTCTTCACAGACTCACCGGTAAGCTGAGGGGTTACAACGTCGTCTTCCGACGAGCAAGCACCGAATGTGAGTGCGAGGGCACCCATCATTCCAAGAAAAAATAACTTTTTCATCATTTGTTTGAAATGTTTAAAAAGTGAGTTAATAAAATTAATGAATTAATAAAATGTTGTTGTCTATCTTGTGCGGATGTCTGCATCCGCTGTCTGTCTTGTTTGTGTCTGTATTTCTTTTGCCTTTTCTTGCGATTTAAGTTTGACGTGGTTCTGTTCTCGTTGAAGTTGAGGAGGCCCCGGAGGGGCGGAGTTCGTCAAGAATTAGAGAATTTGAGAATTATTTCTTGCCTTGATATCTTGTTGTCTATGTTGTCTAAGTTGTCTTATTATCTTGAAGCCCGCGACTGAATGAGCTGGTTGTACTTCTCGTACTCCGTCTGGTAGGTGCGGAGGGCATCGAGGTAGCGCTGCAGCTGCTCGGCATTGCGCTGTGCATCGGCATTACCCTTGGCAGCGGCACGACGGAAGTAGTCGAGAGCCTGCTCACGCTGTCCGGTCTGGAAGAGGGTGACGCCGAGGGCGTTCCATGAACGCTCGTCCGCGCGTACATTATTTAATATAGGCAGGGCCTCCTCCCAGTGCTGCTGCTGCATCAGGCGCACGGCACGGTTGATAGCGTCGGCATTGGCATCGGGCACGCGGTCGAAGTAGATGCGTAGGTAACCGGAGTTACGCTGGTCGGGCAGGAGCTCGTTCTTGATGTAGTCGTAGGTCTTGCCTCCGTTCAGACGGCGTATCTTCTGCTCGCGGCGGTTCAGGTCCTGCTCGGTGTCCATGATGGTGAGAACCTCCTTGAGAGTTGAGATTTGAGGTTTGAGATTTGAGGTTTGGGCGTTGTCGCCTTCAGCGACGACGTCGTTAATCTGGTCGCGGAGCTCAGCCCATGCCTCGCCGCCGCCGTTGAGCTCGAAGAGCTGGTCGGTGGTGCCGGGCACTCGGTCCTTGATATAGTCGCGCAGAGCCTGTGCACGTCCGTTGCCGAGGTCCTCGTTGTGAGGAACGGTACCCTCGATACTGGCCAGACCGATGATCTGGATGAGGCGGACGTTAGACATCGAGTCGGCCATGATCTGGCGGGTGATGTCGACGATGCGGTCGAGGATGGGGGCGTTGTCGCGGAAGTCGTAGAGCAGGGTGGTCTTGTCGAGGGGGAAGTGCACCCAGAGCATACCCTTCTCTTTACGCAGCACGCGCGTGCGATCGTAGGGACGGTAGTTGGCATACTCCTCGAGGACGGGGTTCTTCGAGGCCAGGATATCGCTGACGGTGGCCGGCGGCAGGATGCCGAAGGCGAGGCCGGGGATGACAGGAGGCGTGGGCTCGACAGGACGCTCGAGCTGCACTTGATGGACGGTCTTCGGGTTGAGCACGATATTGAGCGCGAGCTTCGGCACGAGGAATGGTCCGTCGTACTCGCCGATTTTCTTGCCGCACTTGCCGCAGTTGTACTTGTCGCCCCAGGCATAGCCCACGTCGATGCCTGCCTCTGCCTCGAGGCGGAACAGGCGGCTCAGACGCCATGAGCGTCCGTAGCTGGCACCGATGGCGACGAGGTCACCTTCCTTGCGAGCATGACGTACTGACGGATAAAGACCGAAGGGGAAGTGGACGTTGGACACATTGTAATGACTGTACATCATGTTGATGCCCCAGAACCACGACTTGTCGGCATAGACGGAGTCGCTCCAGTGGCGCAGCTCGGGCATGATGAGGAAGTGACGCCACTTCTTCTCCTTCATGTCGTCGGTGGGCCAGGGACGGTAGCCGGCGGTGAAGCCGATGGTCCATACGCTGTCGAGCCGGTAGTCGAAGCCGATGTTGGGTGTGAGCGCTGCGTCGTAGAGCAGGTTGTTGCGCACGGCCCATGGCTTGACTTTGGAGTAGGTGACTGTGTCGTAGCGGACACTATTCTGTTGGCCGTAAGCCACAAGACTTATGGTCAACAGCAAAACAGTTACAAGGTGTCTCGCGACAGTTCTTGTACCAGGAAGAGCGTTCTTTCTAATCACTTTTTCTATATTCTACTTTGTTCGTGTACATATTAAATCGTGCAAAGTTATGAATTTTTTCCGATATAATATGTTGAAAAAGGGGAAAAACGCTTAAAACGGGAGATATTTTTAACTTTCGTTCGCAATTTCGAGGGTTGTAAAAGGCATTTGGGGGGCTTAATGTTGCATTAGCGCCTCTGGAACCAGTCGTCGATGTCTTCCTCGGCCTCTACCTCATCTTCGACGTCATCAGGGAGCATGTGGAAGAAGTTGATGCCTGATCGCTGCTCTACCTCGTCGACGGTGCAGCGCTGCTGTCGCCAGGGCTGGTTGGAGCCGTCGTTGCGGAAGATGAATCCTATGGCAAGAGGGGTGGGGTGGGCGCGATAAACGACTTTGAAAAATCCTGACGGAACGCTGATTTTGTTACGACCTATAGTACGCTGGTTCTCGGCATCCTCGAAGAGGGGTCCGCAGACGATGGTGATCTCTCCGAAACGGCGTGCCCATGAGCGGCACTGCATCTCCAGGTCGTTCCAGTCCTCCTTGTTCAGCCCGTGATTTTGCGGACAGATGTTTGTCAGGAGGAAAGTCTCGGTCATGGCCTTCTCGTCCCACTTGTTGTCGCCTGCCGGACACATGTGGCCGCGGTCGTAGCGGGAGTTGTAAAAATCTTGAAAAGTGGCGCGTGGCGTCGGCACGTCGAAATCTTCCTCGAAGCGCTCGTTTTCGCGCAGGTTCTGTCCGTAGGTGTGATCCTTGGTCAGCGTCCAAGCCACCCAGTTGGGGGTGCGCGTGTTTTTGTTGTAGGAGGTGATGTAGGAGGTACGGGTGAGCATGATCTCCGACGTTCCTCTGGGCACGCGCTGCTTTAGGAGGTCGAGAGAAAGTCTCCCACTATCACCCTCCGATTGGGGATGCCTCCCCCTATCCCCCTCCCGAAGAGGGGGGACTGTGTTTTGGGACTGCTGGGTGTTTTGTGACTGACTGGCACGTTCGGTCACATTGGTCTGGCGGAATGTGGCTGGCTGTCGGTCGGTGGTCTTTGACTGTTTGCAGGCGGTCAGTGCAAGGCAGAGGACAGCTGTCCATGTGAAGATCTTCTTCATTGCTCGTTTGGAAAATAAGTTGTCGTCGATATTGAGCTGCAAAGTTAATGATATCATCTCTGATATCAAAAGGTTTGGGCTGAAAATATCCTCGGTGTTGATATTATTTAACGTATTGGTGTCTCGCTGATTACCTCTACTGCAAAGCCGGATTTCCTGAAAAAAAGTTAAGCGGAAGCAAATTCTTCACTCTTCACTCTTCACTTTTCACTTTTTTGTCGTACCTTTGCAGTTCAAACAGATGATTAAGCGTACAGAAGCGTGAAAATAAAGCAAGTGCTGGAGGCCCTTGAACGATTCGCGCCCCTGCCGCTGCAGGAGAGCTGGGATAATGCTGGTCTGCAGATAGGATTGACAGAGGCGGAGGTTTCAGGGGCATTATTGTGTCTAGACGTCACTGAGGCGGTGGTCGACGAGGCCATCCGTCGCGGGTGTAACCTGATAGTGAGTCACCATCCGCTGCTCTTCCGAGGGCTGAAGCAGGTGGCTGACATGAATGATGTTCAGCGGACGGTGCGACGGGCCATCAAGGAGGATATCTGCGTGGTGTCGATGCACACGAACCTGGATAATGCCCAAGATGGTGTGAACTTTAAGATTGCGGAAAAGTTAGGGCAACCCTGCCCTCAAACCCCTCCCCCTGCCCCTCCCCGAGTGGAGAGGGGAGAGACCCCACCCCCAACCCCTCCCCGAAAGGAGAGGGGAGTTGTTGGGATGGGCGACGAGGAGAAACCTGGACAGTGGGTGATGCTGACGCTGGAGGCACCGATGGAGTCACGGACGTTTGTGGAGTATGTGAAGGATCGAATGGAGGCTCAGTGTGCGATGTGCAACGAGTTGCTGCATAGGCCGATACAAAAGGTGGCTATCTGTGGCGGGGCAGGAGACTTCCTGCTCGATGATGTCATTGCGGCTGGTGCCGATGCGTTCGTGACAGGTGAGATGCACTACCATCAGTACTTCGGCCATGAGCAGGAGATACAGATATGTGTCATCGGCCACTATGAGAGCGAGCACTTCACGACGGAGGTGCTGCGCGATGTCATTGAGAGGGACTGCCCGGGCGTGCGCTGCTGCATCGCTGAGACGAATACTAATCCGATAAGGTATTATTAAAACCCCTCCCCTGGCCCCTCCCCGAAGGAGAGGGGAAGATGCCTCCCTCGGAAGCTCCAAATGGAAGGCCCCCCGGCCCCTCCAGAGGAGGGGAGATTAAATAGTAAATACATTAATATAGTAAATAGTCAAATTGTAAATTACACTTATGGCAAAGAAAGATCCTACAGATTTGTCGGTAGAGGAGAAACTGAAGACCCTCTTCCAGTTGCAGACCGCCCTGTCGTCGATTGACGAGAAGAGAGCCCTGCGTGGTGAGTTGCCTCTGGAGGTAGAAGACCTGGAGGCCGAGATTGAAGGTCTGACTACGCGTATCGAGCGTATCAAGGCCGAGATAGACGAGTTCGATCGCGCCATCTCGCAGAAGCGTGGCGAGATCATCGAGTCGCAGAACCTGGTGGAGCGTTACAAGCAGCAGCTGAACGACGTTCGCAACAACCGTGAGTATGACACGCTGTCGAAGGAGATCGAGTTTCAGTCGCTGGAGATCGAGCTCTGCAACAAAAAGATCGGTGAGGCCCAGCGCCGCATCGAGGAGAAGAATGTGGAGCTGGATAGCGCCGCTGCCGTGCTTGAGGAGAAACAGGGTGACCTCGACGTGAAGAAGAGCGAGCTGGACGAGATCATGGATGAGACACGCGTGGAGGAAGAGAGACTGCGCGAGAAAGCCCATGAGCTGGAGGCTAAGATCGAGCCTCGCCTGCTGACTTCGTTTAAGCGTATCCGCAAGAATGCCCGTAATGGTCTGGGCATCGTCTATGTGCAGCGTGATGCCTGCGGTGGCTGCTTTAATAAGATTCCGCCTCAGCGTCAGCTCGACATCAAGATGCACAAGAAGATCATCGTCTGCGAATATTGCGGTCGTATCCTCATCGATCCGGAGCTTGCCGGCGTGAAGCTCGACAAGGTTGGCAACGTCGAGAAGAAGACCCGCAAGCGTTCCACTACTCGCAAGAGTGCCTCTTCGAAGAAGGTCACCGACGCCAATGACATGGCGTAAAAAGTGAAGAATGAAGAGTGAAGAGTGAAGAATTTGCTGCCGCAACAGGCTATGCGAAAACCAACGCGGTAGCAAATTCTTCACTCTTCATTCTTCACTCTTCACTTCATCATAGTTGGGGATGTCGGGGAGGAATGTGTAGGTGCCTCGGTCATAGTCCATGCGGCAGCAGAAATGCTGTAGTCCGTTGGAGACGATGAGGTAGTCGACATGAAGCAGCATGTTGTAGACCGTGATCTGGTCGAAGACACGCTGGGTGATGCTGACATCAGGAGCCTTGTACTCGATGATCATCCTTGGCTGCAACACATTATTATATAATAAGGTGTCGCATCGCATACGCTTCTCGCCCATGCGCAGTTCATGCTCATTGGCGAGAAGTCCTTTTGGATACCCTTTGTGCTCTACCAGATAGTGCACAAAGTGCTGGCGAACCCATTCCTCGGGCGTCAACGCGACATAGCGGTGGCGGAGGAAATCGAAAATCTCACGCTTTCCATCCTTCTCGCGCAATTTTATTTCGTAGGAAGGTAGGTTTATTTCCATTTTTTTTGTAATTTTGCAGCAGCAAAGTTACAAAAAAAATGCGAATCAGCAAATGGCAGAGACAAAAAATGTGAGCTACGACAGCATAATGCGTGATTTGAAGGCCCGAAAGTACGTACCAGTGTACTATCTGATGGGCGACGAGTCGTACTATATTGACAAGGTGTGCGACTATATCGCAGAGAACGTGCTGGCTCCTGAGGAGCGTGACTTCAACCAGACCGTGTTCTTCGGCTCGGATGTCACGGCATCGCAGGTGGCTGATGCCGCCCGCCGCTATCCCATGATGGCTGAACGGCAGGTGGTCATCGTGAAGGAAGCGCAGAACATCAAGAACACCGATGCCTTGGAGAAGTATATGAAGCAGCCGCTGGCGAGCACCATCCTGGTGATCTGTCACAAGAACGGCAAGGTGGACGGCAGAAAACGGGAATATGTGAAAGCCATCCAGCAGGCAGGAATCCTCTTTGAGAGCTCAAAGCTGAAGGACTACCAACTGCCAGCGTTCATTGAGGGTTACCTGCGACAGCGTGAGGTGAGCATCGACCAGAAGTCGACACAGCTTATCGCTGATGCCATCGGGGCAGACCTGAACCGACTGACGAGTGAGTTGGACAAGGTGCTCATCTCGTTGCCCGCCAATGACCGGCGAGTGACACCACAAGTGGTGGAGGACCAGATAGGGGTGAGCAAGGACTTCAATGGTTTCGAGCTGAAGGACGCCATCGTAAATCGCAACATTTTCAAAGCAAATCAAATAATCAATTATTTTGACAAGAATCCGAAGGCAGGAAGCATCTATGCGTTTCTCCCGTTGCTCTTCAGTTATTTCCAGAACTTAATGATCGCCTATTATGCTCCTCAGCGCAACAGTGAGGAGGCACTGGCGGAGTGGTTGGAGCTACGATCAAAGTGGGGTGCCAAGGACTATATGAAAGGCATGCGAAACTACAGTGGAAAGAAAGTGATGCAGATTATTGGCAAACTACGCGAGATTGATGCGAAAAGTAAGGGTCTGGACAACCCCAACACCCCGCCTGGAGAGCTGATGAAGGAATTAATTTTCTACATTTTACACTAAAAGAGACTCGAAAAACGACTTTTCTGTTCTAGAAGGAGCACTCGCAGAGGGTGCTTTTTTTGTGGCTAAAAGCCTATAAAATCAGGGCTTTCGGAAGAAATAACCCCTCTCAAAACTCGAAAATTTTGAGCCAGCAGGATTGTCGTCCAGAATTTTTTAAATATGGCGATTTTGCGTTCTTTGGGGGCTTCACGATTTAGAGTTAGCCTTCTTTAACGTTTTGATTTGTTAAGTTTAAACTCTTAAATCGCGGAGTGTGCATTTGAAAAGGTTTAAACAATATGGACGATTTATGAATGTAAACATGCGTAATGGAGGTTTAAAAGTTTGAATATCTATTCTTAAAAGATAGATTCGTAAATTTAAATTTATAATTATGCATCGGCATTACTGACATTATAACTAGTTGAAACTCATGAAACTAATTCGATTTTGGTATAAAATACATGAATAGATCTTATATTGTAGGACTTTAATTTGTGCATATTCGCGGAAATTCAGCATATTTAGCAAAAATAGCTATTTATAAGCCAGTTAATTATGTATTCAGGGCTGAATAATGAATTAGAAACCTTAAATTGCTCGTATTTTAAATATGTAAACCAGAAGCGATAGGCCTATACATAACATGTTTTACTTTACAAATTTAAAATAGCAAACTTTAACTTCGTTTTTGCAAATTTTCCTTTGAATATGTTGCGCATGTCATTTTTTTGTTTTACCTTTGTAAACTGAAACGAAAACCCCTCTTTTGGGGCTAAAATGAATGTAACAAGCAATGAAGGACAGAATCAGACAGATCATGGAGTCGCAGCACATGAGCCAACAAGTGTTTGCTGAGTTCATCGGCACCACTCCCGCAACCCTTAGTGGTATCTTCAATGACCGTACCAGGCCGACTATTAACATCGTTGAATCCATCAAAAAGAAAATTCCTGACATCAGTACCGACTGGCTACTTTTTGGTAAAGGCGAGATGTATCAACGCTCCGTTGACAATGCTAGTGTTGTGCCTTCTCCCGCAGAGACAGCCTCTGGCCCGATTCGAGCCACCGAGTCGATGATCGACTTCGGACAAGGTGCCTCTACTATCCCCTCTTCTGCCCCTCAGAAGCAACCTTATTATAATAGTGTAAGACAGACACCACAGAGTTTCCCTCGTGAAGAGATAAAATTTGTTGACAAACCAAAACGGCATGTTACTGAGATAAGAGTTTACTATGACGACCAGACTTGGGAGAGTTTTGTGCCATCGAAAAAATAGCTTTTGACGGATGTACGGTCTTTAGACGAATGGACGAAAGAACGATTTTAGACGAATGGACGGATGTACGGTCTTTAGACGAAAGAACGGATTTTTAAGACAACATAGATAACTTAGGCAAATATCTTTTGGTTTTTCGCTTGACTTTTTGTAACTTTGCAACCAGAATGAATTAGGAACAAAAAAGGGAATATGCGAAAATTTGTACTTGATTTGAAGGTCAATTCGGTGCAGTGGGTGCATGAGCGGTATGTGCTTATAAAGCTTACAGACCATGATCCATTGCCATCGATGCTTCCGGGACAGTTTGTAGAGGTGCTTGTAGATGGTTCTTCTACTACTTTTCTTCGTCGTCCAATCTCCATTCATTTTGTTGACCGGGAGAGAAACGAGTTATGGCTATTGGTGGCTATCGTTGGTGATGGCACCCGTCAGTTGTCCAAACTGCGTAGCGGTGACCGCTTAAACTGTGTGCTGCCATTGGGTAATGGCTTCAGTCTTCCTCAAAAGGAGAGCAATGTGCTCCTTGTGGGAGGCGGTGTCGGCGTGGCTCCTCTGCTCTATAAGGGCAAGATGCTGAAGGATGCCGGTATAGAGCCAACCTTTTTGCTGGGTGCCCGTAGTGGAAAAGACCTGTTGATGCTTGATGAATTCCAGAAATATGGTCGTGTCTTTGTGACAACAGAGGACGGATCGGAAGGTGAGAAAGGTTTCGTGACAGGTCATTCTATTTTAAATAATGAGTCGTTCGACCTGATTCAAAGCTGTGGTCCCACGCCGATGATGAAAGCAGTGGCACGTTATGCCAGCGACCGTCAGATAACGTGTGAGGTGTCGTTGGAGAACCTGATGGCATGCGGGTTGGGAGCCTGCCTCTGTTGTGTGGAGAAGACCACCGATGGCAATGTCTGTGTGTGTAAAGAAGGCCCGGTATTCAATATCAAGCGATTATTATGGCAAAGCTAGAAGTAAATATAGGAGCCCTGCGGCTGAAGAATCCTGTGATGACAGCCTCTGGCACGTTTGGCTATGGTTTGGAGTTTCAGGACCTGGTGCCCCTTGATGGTATTGGCGGCATCATCGTGAAAGGTACGACACTGAAGCCTCGTCAAGGCAATGATTATCCTCGTATGGCCGAGACTCCGATGGGGATGCTCAACTGTGTCGGCCTGCAAAATAAAGGAGTGGATTATTTCTGTGAGACCATCTATCCGCAGCTGAAGGACATCGATACGGCGTGGATAGTTAACGTGAGCGGATCTTCTCCTGATGACTATGCCGAGTGCGCTGCCCGTGTGGATGCTTTAGAGAAGGTGCCGGCTATCGAGCTTAACATCTCATGTCCGAATGTGAAGGATGGCGGCATGGCTTTTGGCGTGACCTGTGCTGGAGCGGAGAGCGTGGTCAGGGCCGTCCGTGAGCGCTATCATAAGACGCTTATTGTCAAGTTGTCACCTAACGTGACGGATATCGCTGAAATCGCGCGTGCCGTGGAGGCTGCCGGTGCCGATGCTGTGTCGCTTATCAATACCCTGATGGGTACTGCTGTTGACATTGAGCGTCGTAGGCGTGTGCTCAGTATAGGCACTGGCGGACTGAGCGGTCCTTGTGTGAAGCCCGTTGCCCTGCGCATGGTACTTCAGGTGGCGAAGGCTGTCCGTGTGCCTATTGTCGGACTGGGGGGCATCATGAATGCTAAGGATGCCTTGGAGTTTCTGATGTGTGGTGCCACTGCCATTGAGATTGGTACTGCTAACTTCATTGATCCTGCTGTGACTATCAAGGTGCGTGATGGTATCAACGACTGGCTGGATGCGCATGGTTGTAAGTCAGTGGAGGAGATCATCGGCGTTATTGACTAACCTTGGTTGTGGGGTTGCTGTAAAACAGCAACATACTGGACGGTGACTGGGGGCTGCAGCTTTTATTTGAGGATTTCCTCCAGGGGGTCTTGGTGATGGCCGGGAAGGATGATGTGGTGATTGCCTATGGGGTTGTTGAGGAAATAGGCGGTCTGGCTCTTGTCGTTTAGGCGGATGACCAATTGGGTGCGGCAGAGGTCGGGCTGTGCCTGATTTCTTACTAGCTCTCCTTCGGCAATAAAATGCCGTGACAGGTCGCCTGATACCTTGAACACCGTCACAGGCCCTTCTTTCATATATCCTCTAACTCCAGTGCCGATGCCCGACTCAAAGTGTGTGTCCAACTCATAGCTTTCGACCATGTCGAGTGGAATGGTGCAGTGGGCTACGAGCATCTCACCCGTTTCGGGATTGATGGTGGCAGGGTTCGCCTGAAAGCCTGACACACCCAGTAGCGCCCGCACGATAGCCATCGAGAGCATAGCCGGCACGTCGCCCTCACATCCTGCTACATATCCCTCGGCGTTGAGCCTTGCCAGCGGCAGGCATCCAGTGTCATGAAGTTTGGTCAGCAGGTCGAAGCACCGCAAGGTGAAACCCTGCAGCTGGTGCTTTTCGATGACGGTCTTCAGTGCTGCGTAGATGTCCTTGTCTTCAGGCATGGCATCATAGACCGCCTGGATAGGTATTTCTACCAGTTGTATTCCCAGATAGTCTTTCACCCGTTGCGGGTCGGCATGGCTGGAGATGAGCCAGTCGGACGGTTGCCCGATGACACCCAGCCTGCTGCCTTTCAGTCGATTTTTGGCCTGTGCTGCGTTCTCCAGCACTTGCAATCGTCGTGTGATGTATTGCGGACTTCCGTGAATGATCTCCCCAGGGATATGCTGCTGTCGCAGGAATGACAGAATCTCCATCGAGGCAGCCAGAGAGTTGCTCTTGCCAGATGAAAGGAGGTAGAAAGGCCTGTCTGTTTTTTCCAGCAGCTCCGGTAGAAGCCGCTGGAAAATGCCTTCCGTACCGCCTGTACGGACAAAGATAACGTCGAGAGGATGACTGCCATAGTCGGCATAGTCGTTCCCCTGGAGCTCATAGCCCATGTGGAGGCTATCGAGAAACTCTCTGGTTACCCTGGAGACAGCCTGCTCGTTGTGCAGTTCAGATGTGAGCGTGTAGATGGTCATGTTATTTATAGCATGCGAACATATTGTCAACAGCAGCCTTTGGCAACTTCGGCGTGAGCAGGCTCACCAACCATACCACTGGGAATCCTCCCAGCATGGCGATGGCTCCACAGTTGATGGGATTGATGGGGTTGCCCAGTATCATGTTCACTACCGTGAGTCCCACGCCCCAGATGAAGCATGCCCAGACGCTGATCCGTGTGACGCCGCGCCAGTAGAGTCCCATCATGAAAGGAGCGAGGAAGGCGCCTGCTAATGCTCCCCATGAGATGCCCATGAGCTGAGCGATGAATGTCGGCGGATTAAGGGCGATGAGCAACGAGATAGCTATGAAGAACATGATGAGCACGCGCATCACCACTACCTTACGTCGTTCGATCTTCTCTGCCACGATATCATCGATTGTTCCTTCCTCCACCTCGCCAGGCAGCGACTTCTTGTCGCGATAGATGAGGTCGAGCGTCATCGTCGAGCTGCTGGTCAGCACGAGCGATGCCAGGGTCGACATTGATGCTGAGAGCACGAGCAGCACAACGAGTGCGATGAGCACGTCGGGCAGGGTGACGAGCATGGCGGGAACGATGCTGTCGAAGGCAATCTTTCCGTTGGCGACGATGGGATCATACAGACGTCCGAAGCCTCCAAGGAAGTAGCAGCCACCAGCCACGATAAAGGCGAAGATGGTAGAGATGATGGTGCCTCGCTTGATGGCGCTCTCGTCAGTGATAGAGTAGAACTTACCCACCATCTGCGGCAGTCCCCAGGTGCCCAGCGAGGTGAGGATGACCACGCCTAGCAGTCCCCAAGGATCAGGTCCGAAGAGCGAGGCAAAGACACCCGGAGCAGCGACGGCAGAACCGTCACCAGCGCTGTCGGCGGGGATGGAAGCCAGCTTGGTGATGGCTTCTGTGAGTCCTCCCTGTGATGCCAGTACTGCTGCTATGACTGCGAGAATGCCGAAGAGCATGATGATGCCCTGTATGAAGTCGTTCATGGCCGTAGCCTTGTAGCCTCCGAGGATGACATAGACGGCGGTGAGGATGGCCATGATGATGACACAATACTCATAGGGGATGCCGAATCCCATCTCGAACAGAGTGGAGATGCCTTTATAGACGCCAGCCGTATAAGGGATGAGGAATACGAAGGCGATGACCGATGCCGTCACACGCAGTCCCTGATCCTGGAAACGGGTGCCAAAGAAGTCGGGCATCGTGCGGCTCTCGATGTGCTGTGTCATCAGCTTGGTGCGTCGTCCTAGGATGATCCATGCCAATAGCGATCCGATGACGGCATTGCCTATGCCTATCCATGTGGAGCTGAGTCCGTATCTCCATCCGAACTGTCCGGCATAGCCCACGAAGACCACTGCCGAGAAATAGCTGGTGCCATAGGCGAAGGCTGTGAGCCAAGGCCCCACGGCGCGTCCGCCGAGCACGAAACCGTCGACACTGCTGGCCTGTTTACGGGTGTATACACCTACTCCAATCATCACGGCCAGGAAGATGATGGTCAATAGTACTTTAATAATCATAAGCCCACCCCCATCCCCTCCCCAAGGGAGGGGCGTTTGATTACATCAGGGGTCTCCATTTTTTAAGTATTAAACAATTATCTCGAAATCATTGCCACCCAGTCCATTTATGAGCCCCTCTCTTTAGGAGGGGTTGGGGTGGGTTCTAAAATGCCACCTGCACCTGTGCCTGCAGCCAGTTGTAGTCTTTTGAACTGATGTTCTCGCCGCAGAGACAGCGGGTGTACTGCAACTGCAGGCGACACTTCTTGAAGAACCAATACTGTACGCCGAGCGTCAGGTTGGTCTGGTCCCAGCCGTCAACAGTGGTGTTGCGGTCGTAGGTCTCGCCGCTGGCTACGATGTCGAGGGCATCGACCACGGGGATGCATGTTGTGACATATCCGCCACGTGAGCCCACATCGCCATCCTGTCCGCCCAACCATTCAGCACGGATGCTGGCAGGACGAGCCTCCTTGTATTTGGCAGGAGAGTAGGCCTGAGTCTTATACTCGATACCTGCGCTATAGCGGTTTCGCTTGTAGTTGTCGCCCACGTTGATGGCAGGGTTCCAGGCAGCCTTGCCCACGGCGCAGCCTGTGCCTAGATAGCCGGAGCCCACGAGCCGCAGCCCGTCGACGGGCTTCACCTCCAGCTTGGCGATGAAGTCCTTCTGGTTGTTCTGGTCCTTGCGGTTGATGCCCTGTCCGCTCATCAGAGCCAGTTCATAGTGTACCTTATTATTCAGTATATCGCCATAGGCCATCAGACCCATGTCGCGGCCATAGTTCACGCCGTTCAGCGGGTCGGGACCTTCGCCTGCCAGGTAGAGCACGGCCTGCGAATAGACGTCGATGAGCTCGAGCATAGTAGGCGAGAGCGGGTTCTCCATCGAGTAGGAGTGCTTGAACTGTCCCAGACGGACGCTCAGAGCCTTGTCGTTGCTGATGCGGAAGTCGGTGTAGTACTCTTGCACCACGCTTGAGAAGTCGTGCATGAACATGAACGACCAGCGGTCGGTGATGCGGGCTTTCGCCCAGAGTAAGGTGCGCTTGAGGTTGTACGAATTAGTTTTTGTGCCGTTCGGGTCTTGATAGCTCCAGCCCCCCTGGGCGTAGCCGTTGAAGGTGATGCGGCTGGTGAAGTCCTTCATCCAGTCGGGTTCGTTACTTTGCCCCATCGCGGCAACGCTGCTCAGCACTGCCAGCGCCACTGCCAGTGTTCGAAATTTGCAAGTCTTTTGTTTCATTTTGTCATTGTTTTGAATGGAAAATTGTTCTTGCGGCGGCAAAGGTACTAATAAATGAGCAAAATGCAAAGAAAAACGGGACTTTTCTTACCGCTTTGGCTGAAAAAGGTGATATGAGACAATGCTTTTGCAGGACTCCTGGAAGATGCAGGAATAGCAAAGAAGGCGTTCTTGCTGATGCTACTCACGATGTTTCATCATCATAGTGCCATACTTTGGTGTCGAAAGTCTGCGACTTGATAAAGTAAAACAACTTGTTTTACCTTCGCTAGAGGCTGACTTTGGTCACCAAAGTAGGCCACTTTGACAGGTAAAACAAGTTGTTTTACTTTTGCCCGTCGGTCACGAACGACTCGCAGATGCTTAGCACGGAGGCATTAGTAGCACAGTGAGCTTATTCTTCGACGTACTTGAACCATAGGGAGATTGTTATGCTGCTGCTTTCATCCATATGATCACCGTTTTGCACGAAGCTATCCTCGCCGTCAATATACTGGCCAAGCGACCATCGATTGAAATAGCATGTTGAGGGGTGCAAGTCTGCTTCGCCAAGAAACCAGTTGGCACTATAATATATGCTTAACCCCCACGGCTCATTCCAATCTGTCTGTGGAAGCTTCTGGCTGGTGGCAAAAGCCATGTCTTGGGTCTGTTTCAGCAGAAAATAAGTATCTGCCCACTGTCCATAGAAATAGTAGCCGAAAGGACCGCTCCAGTTGTTGGTGTTTCTCGTCCAAGACAAATTGGTCAGCGATGCTTTGTTTTGCAGCATGAGATTAACATCGTCAATGTCGAATTCGCAATGAGTAACATCAGTGTATTTCTCTTCCTTAAATTCATAGTTCAAGTCGAAGTGCAGTCCTTTGCCCTTGGGAGTCATTGTGACAATATTGTCGCCTTCCTCAAAATGCAATTCTCCCATGCTGGTAGCCCAGTCAACTTGACTGACAAAGGAGATGTCCATGGTAACCATGCCTCCCACAAATTCATAGCCGCTCGTCTTCAGGGCGTCTATATCTTCTTCGAGTTTCTTTTTCAGGTAGCCTTCTTTAACCAACCATTCGTAGAACTCCTTTAGGTTTCTGCCTTTTTGGTTCTTGTCGTACAGTTCAATATATTTAAGGACGATTCTTGCTAGTTCATCATTTATGTATTTCTTCTCATCTCCCTCGTTCTGAAACGGGAGGAGGTCGATACGCACTTCCTTCCGGAATTTTTCCGTCAGAATATATAGGAGCCAGAGCCTCGCCTCGTAGTCACAATCATCAAAGTAATTATCATGATCCTCAAGCAGGCCTTTTTTTCTCCAAGCTCTTATCATATCGGCCATTTCTTCCTTTTTCTCGTCAATCGCTTTCTGCTTTTTGGCACGCCTTTCAAACAAATCTTTTATCTCATCCAGCTCCATGCCATATGCGTATACGGGGGAATTCAATTTATATTTTTGAACAATAGAGCCCCAGTCGACTTGTCCTCCGTGTTCCATGTACTGTTGTGCAAATTCGTTGTACATATTCTTGATTCTATCGTCATTATAGAACTTTATCAGCTTCCTGATGACTGCAGCTTCTGCCTCCACAAGCTTCACATAGGGACAAATACTTCTGGCATAGTCCTCCATCTTGCCTGTTGCAAATTTTTTTGCATAAGTCAATGCCATGTCATAGGAACTTGTGGCCTCGCCAAGATTGCTGGCTATCTTTTCCACGTTCTCCTTTGTCATGTATTTCTCAAGACATTCCACTACTTTCTTGTTGTCGGGATTTTTCTTCAGTTTGCCAATCAGAATGGCCAATGCTTTGGTTTGCATTTCCTCTGTCACTTTTTTACTGATGTCGTTTGCCGCTTTATCACCCAACGTACCTTCTTCGTATGCCTCAACATACTCCATGGTTCCCTTGACGATATCATTGCTTTCTATGACCTGCTTTAAAACATCGTCCAGCAGGTCGTCCTCGTTACCATCCAACACATTATTGACGGCATCCTCCAATTCCCTCTTCAGTTCTTTGGCTCTGTCTTTTCGCGAATCAGCCACATAGTTGTCGATGGCATATCCCTCAATAAACAATTGCTCCAATTTCTCCTTGCTCCTTTCTGCGGCTCCTATGGAGAAATGATGGGTTTTGAATTGTACATAACCTTTCTGCAAGGCTGCATAATCGGGAAAGAGGTACTCCGTTCCTTCATCGCCGATGAGCACGCCCACCAGTTCACCGTACTGCTCCTTGGGGAAGTCATCGGGTATCTTGAAGCTGACCGTAGCATAATCGTCGAGCACCACATGGGTGTTGCCATCCTGGGTCACATTGACAGGTGTGCCGACGAAGTTATGCCCTTGTGCTTTGAGCTTGTTTACTTCCGCATCGGACAGCGCCTCATATTTCACGCCGGTTACTCCCTTGGGGAATGATATGGTTACACCGCTGGGCAATTCTGTCTTGTCGTTTTCATTGCCATTGACCTCAGGGACTTCGTCGATTTCGTTTTCCTTATTGTCTTCGCTACATGAGACCCAAGCAAGGCTGAGGGCAGCCATCAAGGCAAAAAGCCAAATAGTTTTCTTTCTCTTTGTCATAATAAGATTGGTTTTGATGAATATTTTTGTGCAAAGATACAGCAAAACATCCAAAAAGGACTTGCAAATCGTACTTTTCGACTTGCAAATGATGATTCGTCAGTCGTTTTTGGCCTTCCAGTCGCTGGGAGTCATGCCTGTGATGGCCTTGAACGCACGGAAGAAGGAGGATTCGGTGGTGAAGCCCGACTGCATCCATGCCTCTGCTACCTTCATGTCAGGGTGTTGACGCATCAGACGCTTGGCATGCTCCACGCGGTATTTGCCTATGAACTGTGAGAAGGAGCAGCCCAGCTGGCTGTTGATGCAGGCTGAGATGATGTTGCGGTTCGTTCCAAGACGATTGGCCAGGTCATTCAGTTTCAGATGGCTGTCAAGATAGGGCTGCTCTTGCTCCATCAGCTGACAGATGCTGCGCATGAGTTCTTCGCCGTCATTCGTTGACTCTATGGCTTCTGGAGCATCGGCTATGACAGTCTCGCTTGCGGTCATCCGCTTCTTCCGCATCATAACAAGTGCTGCCGCCAGGGCTGCCAATACTGCTATGAGCACTATCCATGGCCAGGCTGCCGCTTCCTCCTTTTGCTGGTCGCGCTGGCCGACAGGCAAAAGATACACCGTAGCCAAAGGCGAGAAGTTGTCGTTGTCCAGCTGTCCGCCGTTTGATTTGTTGTAGTTATAACCACCCATCATCATCAGGTCGCCATCGTCAGTAAGCACAATCATAGGAAATCCCGCATCGGGTAGGGGATCTGTATAGTAAAGCGTCAGTGGAGCGGGGGTCTTGTCATATTCCACGCACAGCACGTAGGATCGCCCTTTCAGGTCGCTCCCATGGATATATCCCCTATGGGCTTTCCTGTCGGCTATGAGAGGAGAATAATATAATATGGAGTCGGAGGGTGATACACCTGTCAGCGGTACGGGGCAAGTGGTAGGCAGAATTGTGAAGGTGGTGTCGCGCACTAGCATAAATGCCATCTCGCGTCCCAGATAATTCCAATCGGGAGGATTGCTGTCGCTCCAATCCTGCACGTTGATGAGATAGGTGTAGTCGCCTTTCGTCTCGTCGCCGATGAAGCTGAGGTCGTTGCAGAAAGGTGCTTCGAAGGTCAGCGGCTGCCACTTTTTTAATAAAGGTACGCGCAAGGGATCACCCTTCAGCCGCTCAACGCTGTCACTGCAAAGAGGCTCGTGGTACGGACTTTCATTCCCCAGGATGAGGACATTGCCGTCAGAGGTGCGGAGCAGATAGGGCACGGCATGCGCCTTGCTGACATCCTTGACGGGAGAGAAAGTCCTGTCGCCGTCGAACATCTCTATGCCATCATCGCCATACCAGTTGCCTGTGACGACCACCCGTCCGCTGTCCAGCTCTGCTCCAGAGGCAAATGTGCGCTTCATGCTCAGAATGCTGAACCCCCGGAAAGTATGTGTCTCAGGGTCGTATTCCTCCACAGGAAAGCTTCGTCCTACTCCCATCGGCTCTTCATGTCCTCCTCCCAAGAGCACTTTCCCTGAACGGAGCACCACGCAGAGGCCGTTGTCGTGAGGATAGGCCATCTGCATCAGATGCCACTCGCCGTCCTTGAAGTACTCAGCGGTCTGCGTGGGAATGAAGTTCGTGGTATGTCCGCCAAATATCGTCGCCTCTCCATTCAGGCAGACGGCAGAATGACTGTTGCGGGGGATGTTCAGGTCGGACAGCCTCTCCGCTTCGATTCTGACGAGAGGGCAATTATCCGCCAGAATGGTCAGCGGCAACAGTAGAAGGAATAGTATTTGGCAGAACCTATTCATTTCTTAGCTTTTCCGGGCGTTGGGGCAGTGCTGGCAGAGGAAGTCATAGACGAAGTCGAAATCCTCGTCGGCCACGAAAACCATATTGCGGCTGAAGCGTTCTCTCACTTTGATCAGGTGCCGCCGGCGGCAGGGTATGATACGCCGCACGCTGCTGAAGCTGCAGGACAGCGATGTGCGGTTGGCAACCAGTATGCCCATCCCCGCCATGCCAAGCTTGCCGCCTGCAGCTCCTGCCAGCGCCGTCAGTTTACCGATGGCACGGGCCTTGCCCTCGGTGCCGGGCAGTTGCTTGTGCACCACCTCCTTCTCGTCCATGATGAAGAGGATGCTGTATTTCCAGCCATAGTACCAGGAAACGAAGAAATAGGCCACACAGCCCAGCACCAGGAAAACTCCCATGAGCACCAAGAAGCCACGTGTGATGTCCCACAATTCGGATAGGCGAAAGTGGCTCTCGCAGCCTCCTAACAATAATACGAACAACCACACTATGCCGAAGCTGATGCCCAGCACCCAGAACACTTCAAACAGGACGCTTGGGTTCTTAAGCATAGGCATGTCATACACCCAGCGGTACTTGCCGTCGGGGCAGAGCACGGGGCGCGTGGAGCTGATGTTGTTGTAATTCTGACTTGTTTTCTTTCGTTGTTTAGCCATGATCATTTGGTAATAGTGGTGCAAAGGTACAAAAAAGCGGGCGAACCGCCAAACGATTCGCCCGCTTTTTATGAAATCAGGAACTTGGTTCTCAGATTCTTCTTACCTCTATGGGGCATCAGCGTCCGCAGGAAAACGGCTATGCGAACGGATTCTCCGTAGGATAGTAGTCGCCCTTCGGGAAGTTGTAGTCAATCTCGTCGACGGGAATACCCATGTATTTGAGCACCTCCCACAGGTACTTACCTGCATGCTCGAACATCACGGCGGCGTGGTGCGGATAGTGCTTCTCGATGAGGACATGACGGTAGAAGCGGCTCATGTTCTTGATGCCGAAAGTACCGATGCTGCCGAAGGAACGGGTGGCAACGGGCAGAATCTCGCCCTGTGCGATGTAAGCACGCAGCTTTGTGTCGGCGGTGGACTGCAGGCGGTAGACTGTGGCCTTGCCGGGCTTCAGGTCACCCTCAAGCGTGCCGTTGGTCACCTCTACAGGCAGGGCGCGGGCCATGATGCGCTGGAAGCACATCTGGCAGTTGCATATCTTGCTGGAAGCAGTGTTGCCACAGTGGAAGCCCATGAAGATTTCCTTCTCGGTGTACTCGTCGCACTCAAACTTCTTGCCCTTGATGCTCTCTTCGAACATGTCGCGGGGCACGCTGTTGTTGATGTCGAGCAGGGTCACGGCATCCTGAGTGATGCAAGTACCGATGAATTCAGACAGAGCACCATAGATGTCAACCTCGCAAGCCACGGGGATGCCACGACCAGTGAGACGGCTGTTCACGTAGCAGGGCACGAAGCCGAACATCGTCTGGAAGGCGGGCCAGCACTTATTGGCCATAGCCACAAACTGGCGGCTACCCTTGTGAGCTTCAATCCAGTCGGTCAGTGTCAGCTCATACTGGGCGAGCTTCGGTAGCACAGAAGGAATCTTGTTGCCAGTGCCCAGCTCCTGAACCATATCTTTCACCACCTCGTCGATGCGCGGGTCGCCCTGGTGCTTCTGGAAAGCCTCGAGCAGGTCGAGCTCGGAGTTCTCCTCAATCTCCACATCGAGGTCATAGAGAGCACGGATAGGAGCGTTGCAGGCGAGGAAGTTGTTGGGACGGGGGCCGAAGCTGATAATCTTCAGGTTCTGCAGGCCGACGATGGCACGTGCTATGGGCACGAACTCATGGATCATCTCAGCGCACTGGTCAGCATCGCCAACGGGCTCTTCAGGTATGTAAGCACGGGTCTTGCGCAGCGACAGAGCCTGGCTGGCGTTCAGCATGCCGCAGTAGGCATCGCCTCGGCCGTCGATAAGGTCGTTCTGGGTCTCCTCGGCAGCGGCGCAGAACATAGTAGGTCCCTGGAACCAGTCGGCAATCATGGTCTCGGAGATTTCTGGTCCGAAGTTGCCGAGATAGACGCACAGGGCATTGCAGCCGGCCTTCTTCACATCCTCCAGTGCCTGCTGGGCGTGGATCTCGCTCTCAACGATGCAGATGGGACACTCGTAGATGTCGGCAGCGCCGAACTTCTCTACATACTTTGCAATCACGGCCTTGCGGCGGTTGACAGCCAATGACTCGGGGAAACAGTCGCGGCTTACTGCCACGATACCAATCTTAATTACAGGTACATTTTTCATACTGATATAGTACTTTTTGTCGTTATAGGTTTATTCAGCTTGCAAATATACACCTTTTTCCCCATTCTTGCAAATATTATCTTTGTTTTTTTTCTTTTTTCTTTCTACTTAACAGACTTAAAATCGATTTCTAGGTATGCAAAGTTCTCGCCATCATTGAGGTATTCAAAAAGAGATTGATGATATCCTCCCCACCCGTCGTTTGAGTATTGCTCACAGTTGTACCCTGATATACCCATACCGTCGGCAACTTTTCCATCAAACACCAATTCACTCAATGTCGTGAGGTCAGAAGCGTTTTTTAAACGCACTTTGCTGATTGGAATATTCGTGTAAGATACACTGATGTTGTAATTGTCATATCCAAATACAGATTTGGGGAGATACACCCTTTTCCATGTAAGGTTTGTAACACGGGCTTCCTTACAGTCACCCTTTATGTCTGTGACATCGAAAGAAATGATATGATGGTCACCAAGATTTTCATAATCAATATCCGCATGCAATGAAGAACCTGAGAAACTGCAAGAAATGCATTCTGCATTAAACCTACTTTCAGTAAAGCCTCCTGCAGCATCGGACGTTAATTGACCTGTTATTTCAGTCGTACCCCAGTAATGATGATAGACTGTAACGTTAGTCTTTATTCTCGTTTTGAAGGCTATTGAACTGATCTCAACTTGAGAAATCTGTTGACTACCAGCTTTCTGTGTCACTTGGATGGCTAGCAGTTCGATGTCTTCTGCCGTAGGCTCCTTGGTATTTGTTGCAAAGGCATAGATGGTGCCGGAGCGCTCTTTACCGGTTGTGTTGGCAGAGGCTTTCACGGTGAACGTATCATCTGAGCCATTCATAATGGTAACCCAGTCTCCGCAGTCATCAACAATGCCACCACAGTATAAATAGGTCTTCTTGTTGACCTTTACCTTCTGCTCGCCACCATCGGCCTCAAAGGTCAGCGAGGTTTTGTCGGCCTCAATCTTTGGACGTTCTTCCTGCTGTTTGTTTCCCTCCTGAATGACAGTAACGGTTGTACTTTCGTCAGCTTCCTTGCCCTTTATCGACACTTGGGCCAGGAATGAGTAAGAGCGCGGTTGTTCGCTGTCGTTGGGCTTCACGGTGATGGTCAGAATGTTCTTATTTCGGCTCACACTGATCCAATCGGGTAGAGGTTTGGTATAGCGGTAGCGGTAGAAAGTGCAATTACTGATTATTTCTACTTTTTCGACACCGCCTTTTGCACCTATTAATACCTTTTCAGGTGATAGCTTGATAGTGGCTTTTGATTCTTGTGGGTGCGATTCTACTACCACTTTACCAGGCTTCTGTTTGCCCACTTTTTGGGTCACGCGCTCACCTTTGTTGGTAATTGTGGTGATGATCTTGTCGCCTGGGGTGGTTGCTACACGGGTGTTGCCGTCCTTACCTGGGAAGCCAATAGTGGTGCTGCCTGTTTTCGCATCCTCAATAACAGTGACAATTACGCCCTGCGGTGTTGTCTTCTGAATCTCATAGAGGTTAATACCCAGCCCCTCTGCAATCTCCTCATCGGCCTGTTCCAAGGCGTGGTTGGTGACATAGCTATTGATTTCGCCTGCCAGTTTCTCCAGTTCATCGGACGAGGGCGCTCCTTCGAAAAGATCTCCAGTCTTTTCGCTTACATACTTAGTGCCAAGTGAGGCGGCAAAGCGCTTCAGGTCGGCAGTGGTAGCCTTGCCTTCCTTGATTTTTTTTGCCAGTTTGATGGTCTCTTCGGAAATATCATTGATGTCCACCATCTTACTGACATAGCCTCCCGTTACCTCGTCAATTACCGATACATAGAAAGAACCCGCATTGATGGCCACCGGCTTGATCGCCTCATGATGTTCCTTCCATCGTGGGTGTCCGTTTTTGTCGTATAGCTCATCCCATGTGTCAAAATATTTGCCCAATGCTTCTCCATCTGCAACACTTTCGAGCCATGTTTCATGAATGAACGAACTTTGTTCCATGTAGTCGCCTGCTGCGAAATCGATATACCAGTTTCTCGGGTCTACATGTCCATGCTTGCAGGAAGCTGGTAATGCGTCGAAAAGCTGCTGTAGTCTTTTCTCGTCGCGCGTAGCCTTCATCGTATTCAGAATTGTCAGCATGCGGTAGTGCGTGTCCTTCTGCACGTTGGTAATATCGTTGCACCATTGGAAGAACTCCAGTCCTAAACGGGTAACGGTGGGTTTAGTCAGTATGCCGTCCTCTTCCAGTCGGTTTAGTGCTTCCTGATAGTGGTCTGCATTTTGCAGCAAGTCGGCCACATAACTGAAGAACTTAGCACCTTTGGTGTGTTCGCCTGCGCCACCAAGAAGCTCACCCTGCCAATTGTCACTCATCATTTTGGTGTACTCCAAGCGCATGCCTTCCATCTTCAGTGACACCTCTATAAGGGCGTCGATGTCGCTCATGACGAAGTCCTTGGCCGTCACGGTAGAAGAACTTGGCGCTTCGCTGAATGTATCTTCCGTAAGATTAGAGATATCTCCACCGCCACTTTCTTCCTCGTCATCTGTCTCTCCGCAGGCTCCCATTATCAGAGCCAGTGCTGGCACAAATAGCCAGCCGAAAATGAATTTCTTTGTCATAGCTTATAATTTTAAATTATATGAGCACAAAGGTAGACTTTTTCCCAAAATCAGCCAAGCTTAGTGCTAAAAAACGACTCCCATTCCGCGAAATGGGAGTCGACGGTGCGGAATGGGAGTCGCTTTTTGTGGTGTGACAGGCGGCGGGTGCCTGTCTAATTCTGCTCGGTATACTGTGCCAGCCACTCTCTGGGCGAGAGACCTGTTACGGCCTTGAAGGTGCGGAAGAAAGTGGTCTCGCTGGTGAAGCCCGCCTGGCTGCTGACGAAGGCAATCTTCATGTCGGGCTGTTCGCGGAGCAGCTGCTGTGCGTGGCGTACGCGATATTCACCAGTCAGCTGGGCGAAGGTGGTGCCCCGCTGCTGGGCGAGGACATTGGTAACGGTGCTGACGCTGATGTTCAGGCTCGTTGCCACATCCGTGAGGCGCAGGCGGCTCTGCAGATAGTGCTGGTCTTGCTCCAAGAACTGACAGATGCGCTGCATCAGTTCCTCATCGCTTGGGGTGGCAGGTGCCTGACTGTCGGGCAGACTCTCTGCAATGGGCTTGTGGCGCTTTCTATTAACAATAATGTACGCGAGAGCGGAGAGAAGTGCTACTGCCACGATGCCCCACAGCCATGCATACGAACGGCTCTCTGCTAAAATGGGTGCCTCGTTATTGACATGCACCAGCCAGACAGTGGCAAGAGGGTCAAAGTTGTCGTGTCTTTGGTTGACACCACCGGTAATGAGCAGGTTGCCGTCTGGAGTTAATACAGGAATGGTGCATCCCATATCGGGCATAGGATCTGTATAGAAGAGCTTCAGTTTTGCATGCCACGCCTTCTCTTCTGTAGCGCTGCTGCTCTTTGGCATCTGGGCATAGTCGATACTGAGGAAGTAGTAGCGGTCACGTATGTCGCGGCCAACGACGTAGGCACGTTGTGCCTGACGGTCAACAATAGCAGGCGAGTCGTAGAGGATACTGTCGCCAAAGGGAGCCATCGGTATCACGCAATCGGTGGGCAGCAGCGTGAACACAGTGTCGCGCACCAGAGAGATGGCCAGCTGTCTGTCTGAGTTCACGACGGGCAACAGGTAGGAGTAGTCCCCCTTTTGCTCATCGCCAATAAAGCTGACGTCGCTGCTGAAAGAACGTTCAAAAGGCATGGGCTGCCACTCATCCAGCAGCGGAACACTGAACGGAGTGCCCTTCATGCGGTCGACAGTTGAGCTGCCCACAGGCTGGTAGCGGGTGTCGTGAGCCCCCAAGATGATGACATCGCCATCAGATGTGCGGAAGATATAGGGGCACATGCGTTCCACGGCC
>ONLL01000004.1:0-99464 GCA_900318685.1 uncultured Prevotellaceae bacterium
AATCGATAACGAAGACCAAACCCCTTAAAACGGCAAATCCGTGTAACTCGGTGAGCTACACGGATTTGGTTTCCGATTGTTATTGTTTGTTATCTTTGATCTAGTGGACCTCCTCGAAGTCGGCATCCTGGACATCGTCGTTGGGGTTGGAGTGAGCCTGCTGGCCACCCTGGAATCCCTGACCGCCAGCCTGCTGGCCACCGGGCTGCTGAGCTCCGGCCTGAGCGTACATCTTCTGAGAGGCAGCCTGCATCACCTGGTTGAGGTTGTTGATGGCATTGTCGATGGCTGTGACGTCACCACTCTTGTGGGCGTCCTTCAACTGCTGGACGGCCTGCTCGACATTGGCCTTGTCGGCACCGAGCTTGTCGCCGTTCTCCTGAAGGAAGGTCTCTGTCTGGAAGATCATCGAGTCGGCCTGATTCATCTTGTCGATGCGCTCGCGCTCCTTCTTGTCTGCCTCAGCAAACTGCTCTGCCTCAGCCTTCATGCGATTGATCTCGTCCTGCGACAGACCTGAGGAAGCCTCAATGCGGATGGCCTGCTCCTTACCTGTGGCCTTGTCCTTGGCGCTGACCTTCACAATGCCGTTGGCGTCGATATCGAAGGTAACCTCAATCTGAGGAACGCCGCGGCGTGCAGGAGCGATGCCCGTGAGATTAAACTGTCCGAGACTCTTGTTCTGCGAAGCCATCGGGCGCTCACCCTGAAGCACGTGGATGGTCACCTCAGTCTGGTTGTCGGCAGCAGTAGAGAACACCTGGCTCTGCTTGCAGGGGATGGTAGTATTGGCATCGATAAGCTTGGTCATCACACCTCCGAGGGTCTCGATTCCGAGGGTCAGCGGAGTGACGTCGAGAAGCACGATGTCCTGACCAGTCTCCTGATTGAGGATGGCGCCCTGGATGGCAGCACCTACTGCAACCACCTCATCGGGGTTGACACCCTTTGAGGGCTCTTTGCCGAAGTAGTTCTTCACCAGCGTCTGCACAGCGGGAATACGGCTCGAACCGCCCACGAGGATAACCTCATTGATATCGCTGACAGAGATGCCAGCATCGCGCACAGCATTCTGGCAGGGCACCAGACAAGCCTGAATCAGGCTGTGAGCCAGCTGCTCGAACTTGGCACGGGTGAGCGTCTTTACCAAGTGCTTAGGCACTCCGCCCACAGGCATGATGTAGGGCAGGTTGATTTCCGTTGAGGTGCTGGAGCTGAGCTCGATCTTTGCCTTCTCAGCTGCCTCCTTCAGGCGCTGCATGGCCATCGGGTCGGACTTCAGGTCGGCACCCTCATCATTGCGGAACTCCTGTACGAGCCAGTCGATGATGACCTGGTCGAAGTCGTCGCCACCCAGATGGGTGTCACCATTGGTAGAGAGCACCTCGAACACACCACCTCCGAAATCGAGGATGGAAATATCAAACGTTCCGCCTCCGAGGTCGAAGACTGCAATCTTCATATCCTTGTTCGTCTTGTCGATACCATAGGCCAAAGCGGCGGCAGTAGGCTCGTTGACAATACGGCGCACGTTGAGTCCGGCAATCTGTCCAGCCTCCTTCGTGGCCTGGCGCTGGCTGTCGGAGAAGTATGCCGGCACAGTGATGACTGCATCGGTCACCTCCTGACCCAGATAGTCCTCGGCGGTCTTCTTCATCTTCTGCAGCACCATAGCGCTGATTTCCTGCGGTGTGTACTTACGTCCGTCGATGTCGACACGGGGATAGCCACCCTCGTTGACGACAGAGAACGGAACGCGCGAGATTTCCTTCTCAGTCTGCTGCCAAGTCTCGCCCATGAAGCGCTTGATGGAGTAGACGGTCTTCTTCGGGTTTGTGATAGCCTGACGCTTGGCAGGGTCGCCAATCTTTCGCTCGCCACCATCGACGAAACCCACTACTGAAGGCGTGGTACGCTTGCCTTCACTGTTTGCAATCACAACAGGCTCGTTGCCTTCGAATACGGCTACGCACGAGTTGGTTGTACCTAAGTCAATTCCAATAATCTTTCCCATAATTGTACTATTCTAATTTGTTATTTATTCTGTGAATGATTTCTCGCTGCACCATCGTTATGATGACGGCGCATCACCCAAAGCATAACAAAACATGTGCCAATCGCTAAAGATTGACACATGTATGACAAGTTGTCAGTACTCAGCTGACTAATGCTGTGCGTTGATGGCAGCCATGATCTTGGCCTCAAGCTCTTCGCATAGCTCAGGATTATCCTTGAGCACAAGCTTGGTTGCGTCGCGACCTTGTCCCAGCTTGGAATCGCCGTAGCTGAACCACGAACCGCTCTTCTTGATGATGTCGTATTCTACGCCCAAGTCAATAAGCTCGCCAGTCTTGGAGATACCCTCGCCGAAGCAGATGTCGAACTCTGCCTTCTTGAAAGGAGGTGCCACCTTGTTCTTCACCACTTTCACTTTAGTCAAGTTACCAATGACATTCTCACCTTCCTTGACAGGAGTAGACTTGCGGATATCCAGACGCACTGAAGCATAGAACTTCAGGGCGTTGCCACCCGTTGTGGTCTCGGGATTGCCAAACATAAGACCAATCTTCTCGCGCAGCTGGTTGATGAAGATGCAGGTGGTCTTAGTCTTCGATATGGAGGCAGTCACCTTGCGCAGTGCCTGACTCATCAGTCGGGCATGCAGTCCAACGACTGAGTCGCCCATATCGCCCTCGATCTCCTTCTTGGGAGTCAGGGCAGCCACAGAGTCGATGACGATGATATCGATAGCAGAGGAGCGAATGAGCTGGTCGGCAATCTCCAGTGCCTGCTCACCATTGTCGGGCTGAGCGATGTAAAGCTTGTTGAAGTCGACACCCAGCTTCTCGGCATAGAACCGGTCGAAGGCATGCTCGGCATCGATGAAGGCAGCGATGCCGCCCATCTTCTGTGCCTCAGCGATAGCGTGAATAGCCAGCGTGGTCTTACCCGACGACTCCGGACCGTAGATCTCGATGATACGTCCGCGAGGATAGCCTCCTACGCCTAAGGCTACATTGAGGCCTATAGACCCCGTGGGAATCACGTCGACCTGCTCTACCTTCTCATCGCCCATACGCATGATACTGCCTTTGCCGAAGTCTTTTTCGATCTTCGCCATAGCAGCCTGTAATGCTTTCAACTTCTGCTCTGCAGGGCTCAAGGCCACTTCTTCAGTTTCTTTCTTTGCCATATTATTATTTTGTTTTGAGTGATTATCTGCTGCAAAGATACAACAATTCCTGCAACTACCCAAGAAAAAAGCAGCGTTTTTTTGCTTTCAGCCTGGTAGTTTATCTTTCCGTGACAGGACGGACCCGTTCCTATAGCTCAATAGTCAGGCGCTTCAGGTCCTTGTCCAGCGAGCTGGTGCCATAGAGCACCTCATAGCGTCCGGGCTTAGTGCGCATGGTGTTCGTCGAGGTATCGAAGAACTCGAACGACTGCTGCGTTAGCTTGAGAGTGGCAGTAGCCGTCTGTCCTGCCTTCACGCTGACACGCTGGAAGGCGCGCAGCGACTTCAGTGGGCCTTCAGCATCCTGGAGGTTGCGAATGTAGACCTGCACGGTCTCCGTTCCATCTCTCTTACCAGTGTTACTCACAGGCATTGTGAGTGTATAGTCGCTGCCCTGCCTGGCTATCTTTCCCTCACCCACGTTGAAGGTAGTGTAACTCAGTCCGTAGCCAAAGGCAAAGAGCGGGTCGGAGAAATAGCGGTAGGTGCGTCCCTTCATCGAATAGTCCTCATAGTCGGGCAGCTGAGCGTCTGAACGATAGAACGTCACAGGCAGTTTGCCTGAGGGGTTGACATCGCCGAAGAGAACGCCAGCCACAGCTGTTCCTCCCTCCTGTCCCGGATACCAGGCCTGGACGATGGCATCGCACGACTCCATCTCGGGCTGCAGGGCGATGGCCGATCCTGAGCAGTTGACGAAGATGACGGTCTTGCCAGCCTCCTTCAGTGCCTTCAGGAAATTGCGCTGCACGCTAGGCAGCTCGATGCTGGTGCGGTCGCCTCCCTTGAATCCGTCGATGCTGACGGGCATCTCCTCACCCTCGAGAGCCGGCGAGATGCCTCCCACGAAGATGACCTTGCCGATGTCCTTGAGCTTGTCGATAGTTTCCTGATAGTTGATGGGCAGCTCCTTTGCCACATTGATTTTCAGGTCAGCATTATAAGTATGTACGTGCGAGAAGCGCACCTCAATGTTATAGCTCTTACCTGCCTCTGCCTGTATGGTGACGCGGTTGGGGGTGGTGCGCCAGATGCGGTGGTGGAACTTCCGCTCGCCGTCGATGTAGAGGTCAAATTCTCCGCATCCGTCAACGTTCACCACATACTCGCCTGCCTCTTTCGGAGTAAAGATGGTCTCATACTTGGCAGAGAAGTTCTCGAGCTGCACGCCTGGGGCGAAGTTATGCATACCGAAGGTGGTGACGGCCAGAGGCTGGGTGTAGTACTGCGTGGTGACGGGCTTGCCTTCCATGCGGCGGTTGTTCCAGAATGTGCCCTTCATGCCCTTCTTGCCCTCAAAGCTGCACTGCGTGCCAAGAAGGCACTCCATCACGCGGTCATAGGTGAGGTCGCAACCCTGAGCATAGAACAGACGTTTCTGCACTGCCTTGACACCATCGAGGATGGTCACTGTGTGGTTGGGCTGGCCGTTGTAGTTGCCCCACATCATCGGGGTGTTGTTGGCATTAGGACCGATGACGGCTATCTTCTCCTTGTTTTTCTGCAGGGGCAGCACGGTGTTGTCGTTCTTCAACAGCACGATAGACTGGCGGGCCATATCGAGCGAGATCTGGCGATGCTCCTTGCAATCCATCACGGAATAAGGGATCTTCGACCACTCCACGATCGAGGGATCGTCCATCTCTCCCAGATCGAAACGTCCTTCCAGCAGGCGAATGACGTGCTTGTCGACCTCAGCCTCAGTCATCAAGCCCCGCTTCACAGCCTCAGGGATGCTGCGGTAGGCATAGCCATAGCCACACTCTACGTCAGTACCTGCTATCGTGGCCTTAGCAGAGGCATGAACGGCATCGGTTGATGACTTATGCGAACTGTAGAAGTCGCTGACGGCACCACAGTCGCTGACAACGAGATACTGGAATCCCCATTCATCGCGCAGGATGGTCTGCAGCAGCCGCTGTGAGCCGCAGCAGGGATCGTCGTCCAGCCGCTGATAGGCACACATCACCTCTCGCACCTTAGCATCCTGCACCAGCGTCTTGAAAGCGGGCATATAGGTCTCCCAGAAGTCGCGTGGTGTCACATCCGTCAAATTGGCAGTATGACGGGTATACTCCGGACCGCTGTGCACAGCATAGTGCTTGGCACAGGCCCAGAGTTTGCGGTACTTAGCGTCCTCCGGTCCTTGCAGTCCCTTCACCACCTGGGTGCCCATCACGGAGGTCAGGTAGGGATCCTCGCCGTATGTCTCCTGTCCCCTACCCCATCGCGGATCGCGGAAGATGTTCACGTTGGGCGTCCAGACAGAGAGGCTGTGAAACTTCTCGTCGATACCCGAGCCGCGCATCATGCGCTCATTGTACTGTCCACGAAACTCCGTGCTGGTGGCATCGAACACCTTATATAATAGGTCGGGATTGAACGACGCAGCCATAGCGATAGGCTCAGGGAAGACGGTGACGTTGCCCATATTGGCAGCGCCATGAAGAGCTTCACTCCACCAGTAGAACTTCTTGATGCCCATCCTCGGGATAGCGGGACTCTCGTCGAGCATGAGCTGTGCCTTCTCCTCGAGCGTCAGTCGCGAGCAGAGATCTACAGCACGCTCGTGAGCCGACAGCTCAGGGTTCTTATACGGCAGGGTCTGGGCCATCGACATTGCGGCGACCCAGCATGTTGCAATAGTCAGAATAGTCTTTTTCATCTTGAGAACGAATTGATGCCTATAATTCAAGATCGCCGTCGAATACCTCGTGCCAGGGAAGACCCTGCTTGTTGAGCTGCTCCATGAAGGGATCGGGATCGAAGTCCTCCACGTTCCACACGCCGGGCTTGCGCCACAGTCCTTTGACAAACATCATCGCGCCAATCATAGCCGGCACACCCGTAGTGTAGCTCACGCCCTGCATGCCTGTCTCTTGATAAGCTTCCTGGTGCTTGCAGTTGTTATAAATATAATAGGTGTGCTCCTTACCGTCCTTCAGTCCGCGTATGCGGCAACCGATGGATGTCTCGCCCTCATAGTTCTCGCCCAGGTCCTGAGGATTGGGCAGCACGGCCTTGAGGAACTGCAGGGGCACGATCTTCACACGAGCGGTGCCCGATCCGTCGGCCAGCGGTGCCTCGTACTCAATCTCGTCGATACGACTCATGCCTATGTTCTGAATGACGTCAAGATGCTTCAGGTACTGCTCGCCGAAGGTCATCCAGAAACGAGCCTGACGGATGGTGGGATAGTTCTTCACCAGCGACTCCAGCTCCTCATGATGCAGCAGGTACGACTCACGCGGACCTATGTTGGGATAGGTCAGCGGCAGGTGGAACTCCAGCGGCTCTGTCTCTATCCACTGCCCGTCCTTGTAGTACAGTCCCTTCTGCGTGATCTCGCGGATATTGATCTCAGGATTGAAGTTGGTGGCGAAGGCATGATGGTGGTCGCCAGCATTGCAGTCGACGATATCGAGATATTGAATCTCGTCGAAGTGATGCTTGGCGGCGTAGGCAGTATAGATGCCGCTGACACCCGGGTCGAAGCCGCAGCCTAGGATAGCCGTCAGCCCAGCCTGCTCAAAGCGCTCCTTATAGGCCCACTGCCAGGAATACTCGAAGTGAGCCTCGTCCTTCGGCTCGTAGTTGGCAGTGTCGAGATAGCTGCAGCCACAAGCTAGACAGGCCTCCATGATGGTGAGGTCCTGATAGGGCAGAGCGAGGTTGACGACGAGGTCGGGCTTGTAGCTCGTGAAGAGCGCCTTCAGCTGCTCCACATCGTCAGCGTCGACTTGTGCCGTCTCGATGGGCATATCGTAGCCTTTCTTGTGAATAGCCTCCACCAGCTGGTCGCACTTCTGCTTGCGCCTGCTGGCAATCATAAACTCTGTGAAAACATCGGCATTCTGAGCAATCTTGAATGCCGCCACCGTTGCGACGCCTCCTGCGCCAATCATCAGTATTCGTGCCATTTCTTTTTGGTTTTGGGTTAATGATGATGCAAAGGTACGAAATAATTGTCAATAAGCAGGCAGTTTTAAGTTTTTTTTTGTACCTTTGCACCGATGAATGACAACAAATGGACTGAAAACATCATCCTGGCGGATGGTGACTACATAGACAGAGTGGCCTTCGACCTGACTGTGAACTTCGAGCGGATGCTGGGCCGCCGCATTTCTGCTGCCGATTTGGCACGCTGGGCCGAATGTGTGGCACTGGACGGAGGACTGCGTGAAGGCGAGCACGAGACGAGCATCGTCCTCGTTCACAACCAGCATAGTACTAAGCTGCAGAACTTCACGCCCGCCGTCTATGCGACGGAGCTGAACGGCAAAGCTTTTCAGGGACGACTGGGTGAATTCTCCATCACTGCCGTACAGACGGAGGAGATGGCCGGCAAGGATGATCTGCTGAGAGACATGCTGCAGATGATGTGCATGCAGGAAGAGGTGAAACGGCTGATGATAGTGGTGCCTGAGCCGACTGCCGACCAGCTGCGCCCCTTGCTGAAACGCCTCGACAGAGAATCACGCCACACGACGCTCTTCACCATGCAGCCCATTGCCGGCGGTGCCTATCGCCAGGAGATCCTGGGCTATTCGCTGATGGCTGCCTTAGGCATCAGCGGCCGGGAGATAGAAGAAAAACTCAACAAATAAAGCCAAACAATTATGATGGACAAACTTTTCTCGCCCGAGACCTACACTATGCTGGGTCAGTGGGCGCTGGGATTCTGCAAGAATCTCCTCGTAGCTATCATCGTCTACATCGTAGGCAGCTGGATGATCAAGTGGCTGAAGAAGCTCTTCGTGAAGATGCTTGAGAGCAGCAAGGTCGACTCTACGCTCTACAGCTTCCTGACGAGCATCGTCAGCGTCGTGCTGTGGTTCACGCTGATCATCGTCATCATCTCGATTCTGGGCATCGAAACCTCATCGTTCATAGCCCTCTTCGCTTCGGCTGGCGTCGCCATCGGTATGGCCCTCAGCGGTACGCTGCAGAACTTTGCCGGCGGCGTGATGATCCTGTTGTTCAAGCCCTTCAAGGTGGGCGACTATATCGAGGCGCAAGGTTATGCCGGCACGGTGAAGGATATCCAGATCTTCAATACCATCATCCGCACCAACGATGCCCAGACGATTATCATACCCAACGGAGGACTGTCGACCGGTTCCCTGAAGAACTACTCCACAGAGCCCTACCGCCGCGTCGACCTCAGCTTCCAGTTTGCTTATGGCACCGACCTCCAGCAGGTGAAGGACGCCATTCAGGAGATTCAGCATCGCAACAGCCTCATCCTGCAGGGCCCCGTCAGCGACAGCCCCGTTGTGGCAGCTCCCTGGATAGGGCTGTCAAAACTAGGTGAGAGCGGCGTAGAGGTGAACACCCGCTCGTGGTGCAAAGGTTCTGACTACTGGGCAGTGTATTTCTACCTGAACGAGACGGTCTATCAAGAGTTGAAGGAAAAGGGATTCATGTTCCCCTTCAACCGTATGGATGTGAACATACTCAGCCCACAGAAGGAAAAAGCCTAGCCTGTCCTGAGATCGCTGGGCTTGCGGCCCGTCTTGACCCTGAACTTCGAGGAGAAATAGTCAGGCGACTCGAAGTTCAGTCTGTAGGCAATCTCCTTGATGCTCATATCGGTGGTGGTGAGCAGCTCCTTGGCCCGCTGCAGCCGGAGGTCCTGCTGATAGACGGCTGGCGACAGCCCCGTATGTTCCTTGAATAGCTTTCTGAAGTTGCTGTAGCTGACGCCCATCTCCTCAGCCACCTGCTGGATGGTGAGCGACGACTCCAGCGACTCACGTATGCGCAGCTGGGCGCGATTGATCATGTTGACGTGCTCCTGGTTGCGGCTCTTCAGCTCGATGTTGCGCTCCAGCGAGTACATCAGCCCTATGAGATGATTGACGATGCCCGCCATCACCTGCTGTGAATAAGCCTCCTCTGCCAAAGCGGCATCGAAAGCCGAGCGATAGAGCTGCACGATCTTGTCGGAGAATCCCACATGATAGATGGGCTTGGTGGGTGAGAGGAAGCCGGCCCTCACGCGATCGTCCATATTGTGCCCGCGGAATCCTATCCAGTATTTCTTCCAGCCTCGCGGCCCTGTGGGATGATAGGAGTGCCACTCACCCGGAAAGAGCAGGAAGAAGTCGCCCTCCTTGAGCCGGGCCTCGGGCACAGTCCTGCTGTGGAACACGCCGCCGCCCTCGATGATGTAGAGCAGCTGATACTCAGGCAGTATGCGCCCTTTCTGCAGGTCGAAGTAGTAGCCGTCGGCGTGCCCGCGTGTGGGATAGGGATCGTCCTTGCCTATCTCCTCATAACCGATTGTCGTGACGGTGAGTCCCCACAACTGGTCGCGGTCGCTGGCCAGCATATATTTACTTGTCTGCATAGCTACACATTATTTATAATATTTCTTCAGGCTGGCCACCACCTGGTCGGCTATCTGCTGCATACCCTTCACATTGGGGTGGCCGGAGGTCTTGTCGATGCCACTCAGCTTGATCACGGGCACACCATAGTGGCCGCAGATCTCGTCGACGCTGCTGTTGATGCTTTCCTTCAGGTCGCTGTTCAGCATGAAGAACACGTCGGCCGTAGGGTAGCGGTCCTGAAGGTGCTCGAGCAGCCAGGCCAGCGCAGGACGGAAGCAATAGAGGTCGGCACGCTTCCAGCCTTCATACTTGAACTCTCCCAGCGGAGCGCCGCACCACGAGTCGTTGGTGCCGCCAAAGAGCAGGATGACGTCAGGACGGCCCAGACTGCTGTGACGAGTCATAAACGAGCGGTGGGTGTAGTCGGCATCGTTATAGCCGGTGTTGCAGATCGTGGATCCGCTCCACGAGTTGTTCACCTCCAGCTTCCAGCCCATCTGCTTGACAACCTGCCACCACCAGGTCTGGCGCACGCTCTTCACATCCGTACGCTGGGGGTCGTTCCTGTTCAGGAAGTACCAGGTCTCCATCGTGTCGGGCGTGAGATAGCCCTCGAAGGTGGAGTACGAGTCGCCGAAGATGGCTACCGAAGGTTTGGCCTGCGAGAAGGCCGAGAGCGATACGCTGAGAAGCAGCGCCAGTGCTACAGCTATTCTTTTCATCTTTCCTCCGGCTATTTATTGATTACCTTTCTCGTTTCCTTGCCTACCTTAACGATATAGACGCCTTTGGTCAGCGTCTTCAGGTCGAAGGTGCCAGTCTCGCTGGAGCTGAACACCTGCTCGCCCTTCATGTTGTAGAGCGTGAGGTTCTCGCCAGGAGCAACGGTGGCACGCAGCATGCCGTCGCTGAACTGAATCTTTGACTTGGTGGCATCCACTTCGGCAATGCCCGAGGAAGTGGCGGCGAAGAACATTCTCGACAGGCCCGCCAGCGGCAGCTGCTGTGTCTTGCCGTCGGCCAGGTGCAGCACCATATTGGTGGCATCGAACGTGATCTTCGTGATGTTGCTCACTTCAAAGCTCACCTCGCCGCTGTTCTGGTCTACGGTGAGGTACTTGTAGTCGTCGGCCAGCGCACTCGTGCACGTCAAAGCCATCAATGCCGAAGCGATAAATGTGCGGATAGTATTCATATCTGAGTCGAAATTTTGCTGCAAAGATAGGGATTATTTTATAAAAAAAGCAAGTTTGCGTGTTTTTTTTCCTTAAAATGTTGCGTAGACCAAATAAAATGTCTAAATTTGTCAGCAGAAAACTAACTTATACGAATATGATTGACGTTAAAGAGACATTAGAGAAATGTGAGGAGCGCATGGAAATGGCAGCTATGTTCCTTGAGGACGAGCTCAACCGCATCCGTGCCGGCCGCGCCAATGTGGCCATCCTCGACGGAGTGAGAGTATCATCCTACGGATCGAAGGTTCCCCTGAATCAGGTAGCCACCGTCAGCTGCCCCGATGCACGCACCATAGCCATCAAGCCCTGGGACCGCAAGCAGATCAAGGACATCGAGAAAGCCATTATGGACAGCGACGTAGGCATCACGCCCGAGAACAACGGCGAGGTGATCCGCCTGGGCATTCCCCAGCCCACTGAGGAGCGCCGTCGCGACCTGGTGAAGCAGTGCAACAAGATTGCCGAGAAGGCTAAGGTCGAGGTGCGCAACGTTCGTGCCGACATCAAGGACAAGCTGAAGAAAGCCATCAAGGACGGCCTGTCGGAGGACAACGAGAAGGATGCCGAGCTCGAGTTGCAGAAGCTGCACGACAAATGGATCAAGAAGCTCGATGCGCTCATCGAGGCCAAGAACAAGGAAATCATGACCGTCTGATGCACGGTCTCGTCGTCAAGAACACTGGCAGCTGGTACATCGTACGAACGGACGATGGCCAGTTGCTCTCGTGTAAGATCAAGGGCAACTTCCGCCTGAAGGATATCCGCAGCACCAACCCCGTAGCCGTAGGCGACAGGGTGACCGTGAGCCTGCCGCCGGCCTCTGCCCAGGGCGAGACGGCAGCATTCATCACTGAGATCGAGGACCGCAGCAACTACATCGTCCGCAAGAGCATCAACCTGTCGAAGCAGAGCCATATCATAGCCGCCAACGTCGACCAGGCCTTGCTCATCGTCACCGTCAGCCATCCGCAGACCTCCACCACGTTCATCGACCGCTTTCTGGCCTCGGCTGAGGCCTATCGCGTGCCCGTCGTCCTGGTGTTCAACAAGTGCGACCTGCTCGATGCCGACGAGCTGCACTACCAGCAGATGATGGTGCAGCTCTACGAGAACATAGGCTACCAGTGCCTGCAGGTCTCGGCAGCCACAGGCGAAGGATTCGACCAGCTGCGCAAGTTGCTCGACGAAAAGATCACCCTGCTCAGCGGCAACAGCGGCGTGGGCAAGTCGACCATCATCAATCGTCTCGTGCCTGGCGTCAATCTGAAGACTGCTGAGCTCAGCGACGCCCACGATGCCGGCCAGCACACCACCACGTTCAGCGAGATGATCGAAATAGAAGCCCCCCTGTCGTCCCCCGAGGGGGACACAAATGTCCAACAAGGTAATGAAGCCCCCTCTGGGGCAGTAGGTGGGGCCTCGCCCTCCTACCTCATCGACACCCCGGGCATCAAGGGCTTTGGAACCTTCGATATGGAGCCGGAGGAGATCACCAGCTACTTCCGCGAGATATTCCATTTCTCAAAGGACTGCCGCTTCTCCAACTGCACCCATACCCACGAGCCCGGCTGCGCCGTGCTTCAGGCCCTCGCCGACCACTACATCGCCCAGAGCCGCTACCAGAGCTACCTCTCGATGCTGCAGGACAAGGACGAGAGCAAATACCGCGAAGCGTATTAATCACTGTGTCCCTCCCTTCCGGCGAGGGCTCCCCCCTAATAAAAAACACCCCTCACGATGAAAAGAACCATAACAACCCTGCTGGCAGCACTCTGCCTCATGCAGCTGCAGGCCCAGACCAAAACCCAAGTACAGCAGTTCAACCTCGCAGGCCCCTTCGCCGTCAGCGCGCCCTTCGCCAGCGACACCGTCAGCGTCAGCGGACAGAAGTTCGACGAGGCCTCGCTGCTCAGCGGTGTCAGCCTCGACGCTACTCCCGCTGCCACCTGGAGCGCCCCCACCCTGCCCTCGCTGAAGGACCGCAAGAGCGTGGGCGTGCTCAGCTTCTACCTCAACAACAGCGACTACCTCAAGGGCAAGATCGAGGTGAAAGGCCCGCGTCAGTATAAGCTCTACATCGACGGTAAGGAGGCCGGCACCGACCTCAAGCTCGCACCCGAGCACCACACGCTAGCCATCAAGTTCCTGGCACAGCCCAGCGACACCGACAGCATCCGCGTCGTCATCGATGCCTCGCGGCCCGTCACCACGACGCTCTCGAAGGCCCATCCCTATATGGTGCACGACCTGACCGACGGCCGACGCGTGCGCAGCATCAGCCTCTCGGCTGACGGCAGCTACGTCATCGTGGCCTATCAGACCACCGACCGCGGAGGCAAGAGCCGCTGGGAGTATGAGCTGCGCCAGCTCGCACAGAGCAAGAATGCGACCAGCGCTCCCCTCGTGCGCCGGCTCGCGTCCAGCGTCACCTGGATGCCGCGCTCCTCAGCCTATCTCGAAGAGGCCACCGAGGGCGACAGCCGCAACATCTATAAGGTCGACGCAGCCACAGGCGAACGCACCCGCTGGGCCACCAACGTGCCTAAGGGCAGCTACGCCGTCAGCCCCGCTGAGGACTATATCATCGTCACTGCTGAGGAGGAAGGACCGAAGGAGGATGCCGGCGTCTTCGAGGTGGTCGAGATGGACGACCGCCAGCCCGGATGGCGCAACCGCAACTACCTCGTGCGCCACGACCTCGCGTCGGGACTATCACAGCGCATCACCTTCGGCAGCAAGGGCCATCAGCTGGCCGACATCTCAGCCGACGGACGCCAGCTGCTCGTCGTCACCTCCTACTCACGACTGGCCAAACGGCCCACAGAGGTGATGGATGTCTACCTGATGGACGCACAGACGCTCACGACCGACACCCTCCTCAGCTGCGAGGGATTCCTCGGAGGATGCGAGTTCTCGCCCGACGGACGCCAGATACTCTTCACGGGCTGTCCTGAAGCCTTCGGCCGCATAGGATGCCAGCTGCCTGCCGACGTCACGCCCAACATGACCGAGAACGAGCTTTTCATCTACGACATCGCCAGCCGACAGGTACGTCCGCTCACGAAGGACTTCGACCCCAGCGTCCAGCGCGTCACCTGGTCGAAGGCCGACGGCAAGATCTACTTCTCGGCCGAGAACCGCGACTACGTCCACCTCTACAGCCTTGATCCCGCCACTGGCAGCATCGAGCAGCAGCCCGTCGGCGGCGACTACATCTACCGCTGGGACATAGCCGCTCACGCGCCCGTCATAGCCCACCTAGCCTACAACACCCTCGAGCCCGCCTCTGCCTACGTCACGAAGATGGAGAAGAATGCCAAGAACCGCGCAAAGCAGTGGCTGCTGTTCGACGGAAAGACCGCTCTGGGCGACGCACAGGTGGGCACCTGCCAGGACTGGAACTTCAAGAACTCCAGGGGCGACACTGTCTACGGACGCCTCTACCTGCCCGCCGACTTCGACGCCCAGAAGCAGTACCCCATGATTGTCTACTACTACGGAGGCTGCTCGCCCGTCAGCCGCTACTTCGAGTCGCCCTACGCACCGCAGTACTGGAACTCGCTGGGCTACGTAGCCTATATCATCGAGCCCAGCGGAGCCACAGGCTTCGGACAGGAATGGGCCTCGCGTCACGTCAACACAGCCGGACGCGGACCCGCCGACGACATCATCGAGGGCGTGAAGCAGATATGCCGCGAGCATCCCTTCATCAACAGCAAGAAGATAGGATGTATGGGAGCCAGCTACGGAGGATTCATGACTCAGTATCTCCAGACGCAGACCGACATCTTCGCCGCCGCCGTATCGCATGCAGGCATCGCCAACCACACCAGCTACTGGGGCGAGGGATACTGGGGCTACAACTACAGCGAGGTGTCGATGGCCAACAGCTATCCCTGGAGCCACCGACAGCTCTATGTAGACCAGAGCCCCCTGTTCAATGCCGACAAGATACACACCCCGCTGCTCCTGCTGCACGGCAATGCCGACACCAACGTGCCCCTCATCGAGAGCCTGCAGATGTTCACCGCCCTGAAGCTCCTGGGACGCGAGGTGGCCCTCGTAGAGGTAGAGGGTGAGAACCACCACATCCTGGAGTACACCAAGCGCGAGAAGTGGCTGGCCACCCAGATGGCCTGGTTCGCCCGCTGGCTCAAGGACGACCCCACCTGGTGGGAAGCACTCTATCCGAAGAAGCATTTGTAAGGGGCCTCTCCCCCGGCCCGCGGCCTCACCCCCGACCCCTCTCCAACTGGAGAGGGGAGAGCGGGTTGAGGGCGCTTTCCACCATACACCTTCCTCTTTCCACTTTCCTCTTCCCACCATACCCCATTTTCCCCGTCAACAAAATACCCCCTCCAGTTGGAGGGGGCAGGGGGAGGCCAGTTGGGGGAGGCCAGTTGGGGGAGGCCAGTTGGGGGAGGCCAGTTGGGGGAGGCCAGTTGGGGGAGGCCAGCTTTACTTCGTTATATTGTCTACGGCTTCGCGGGCCTGGTCGTTGAGGTTGATGTTGCGGTTGACCTTTGCCTCGATGCTGCCGGCACGCATGATGTCGGCCATATCGACGCCGGTGGCTGACTTGAGCACGTCGAAGGCCTGCCGGATGGCGATGGGGACGTTGCCTGAGAGGGCCGAGATGCCCTGCCCGTCGCCGCTGTAGATGTTGACGTCCTTGATGGCCGAGATGGGCTTGGCTACGTTCTCTACGACCTCGGGCAGCACCTCGATCATCATCTGCAGCACGGCGGCATTGTTATACTTCTTGTAGGCCTCGGCCTTCTTGTCCATAGCGAGTGCCTCGGCCTCTCCCTTCTTCTGGATGGCGTAGGCCTCGGCCTCACCCTTGGCCTTGATACCGATGGCCTCCTGCTCGAGGCGATAGCGTACGGCGTCGGACTCGGCATTCTGGGCCAGCGCGCGCTGCTCGGCCTCGTACTTCTGGGCTTCGGCGATGCGCTTGCGCTGCTCGAGGTCGGCGGCTGCGTTCTTCTCTACCTTGTACTTGTCGGCATCGGCCTGCTTCTCGATGATGGCTGCCAGCTGGTTCTGCTTGATCTCGATCTGCTCACGTGAGAGGATCTGCTCGCGCTTGGTCTTCTCGATCTCTGCCTCTACGGTCTTGACGTTGATGGTCTTCTGCTGCTCCTGCTGCTGGATGGCGTAGGCGGCGTCGGCGTCGGCCTGTGCTGTGTCGGCATCGCGCTTGAGTGCTGCGCGCTTGAGGGCGAGGTCGTTGTTCTTGATGGCGATGGCGGTGTCGGCATCGACGCGTGCGTCGTTGGCTTCCTTGTCGGCCTTCGAGACCTCTATCTTCACGTCGCGCTCGGCAACGGCTCGGTTGATGGCGGCGTCCTTCTTGATCTTGGCCGTGTTGTCGGCACCGAGGTCCTTGATGAGTCCTTCGCGGTCGGTGACGTTCTGTATATTGCACGAGATGATCTCTATGCCGAGCTTAGCCATATCGGGCTGAGCCTTCTGCATGACCTGGTCGGAGAATCCGTCGCGGTCGGTGTTGAGCGAGCGCAGGTCGAGCGTACCTATGATCTCGCGCATGTTACCCTGCAGCGAGTCCTGCAGCTGCGTGGCGATCTCGTCGGGGGTCATATTGAGGAAGTTCTTCGCGGCCAGGCGTGTGCCTTCATTGTTGGGTGTGACGCGTATCTTGGCTACGGCATCGACGTCGACGTTGATGAAGTCGTTGGTGGGCACGCTCTCCTCGGTCTTGATGTCGACGGTGATCTGTCCGAGGTAGACCTTGTCGAGTCGCTCTAGGAAGGGTATCCGGAATCCGCCCTTGCCGATGAGCACGCGGGGCTGGCTGCTGAGTCCTGAGATGATGAAGGCGAACGAGGGTGGTGCCTTCACGTAGGAGATGAAGATGAAGAACGCGAGTACTGCTACTCCTGCTGCAATCCAAAGGTACATGGGATCGATGTCCATAGTCGTAACGTGTTAGATTAATAAATGAAAGTGAATACAAAGGTAGCAAGAAAAAGCGGAACGGCCAACGCCTTTCTTCTTTTTAACAATACGTTAACGTCGCGGCCCTGCCGGAAAGGCCCTCGAAAAGCAGTGTTTCCGGGGGCCTTACCTTCTAGAATGGTCCGCGGCCCAGGCACGAGGTGGTGGTGATGGCCGCGATGAATGCCGTGATGGCTGCGATGAGTGCTTCCATCAGGCGGTTCTTCATCTTCTCACTTATCTTCATTTTCATTTCCTCCTTTCATTTTTGAATTTAGAATTTAGACTTTAGATTTTAGAAGTATCGCCTTCGGCGAGTAGGATTTAAGATGTAAGAATTTAGACTTTAGATTTTAGAAGTATCGCCTTCGGCGAGTAGGATTTAAAGATGTAAGAATTTTGACTTTAGATTTTAGAAGTATCGCCTTCGGCGAGTAGGATTTGAGATGTAAGAATTCTCTTTCTTCTTTGCTCTGGGAAAACTCTAAACTCCTACTTCATACTCGCCCAAAGGGCGACACATCTTAATTCTAAATTCTAAATTCTTAATTCCCTCTAGGGTCTCGGCTCGTCGTCGCCTCCGGTTCCGCTGTCGCTGCCCTGCTCCTCGTTGTAGGCATAGTCGGCGACGGGGGTGAAGCTGCGGGTGCGCTTGGTCACCTTGCCGGTCTGCTGGTCGGTCTCTACGGGGGTGGATACTACCACGTTCTCTACGCGCATCGAGCAGCGCTTCTTCAGCGACTTGTAGGTGAGGTCGCGCAGGTCTTCGTTCTCCGGGTTGAAGCGGATGTGGATGCCCTCTACTAGTCCGTTGGCTCCCATCTGCTGTGCGGTGGCGAGGTCGGGTGCTCCGTCTTTGACGTTCTGCACGGTGGGGTAGAAGGTACCGAGTCCGTCGAGTTTGACGCCTCTTCCCTGCGAGATCATCTCTACGATGCAGGTTGCCACCTTTCCGAGTATGAGCCTGAGCTCCTCCTCTCCGAAGAGTGTGTTGTGCTCGCTGATGTGCTTTGCCAGCGCATAGGTGGAGAGCGTTCCCAGGCGGTGGACCTCAGCGAAATAGTGTCCGTAGACCTTCGACAGGGCGTTGCTGTTCTTGCGGATGTCGAGCGGCATTACAATAGTGTTGCTTGGCATAGTCTTTCTGTTGCTCCTTTCTTTTTTTAGTTGTTAGACATTCAGTTCGTGGACTCTGCTGTCCCCTGTGTGGCCTTCCGCTGGCTACCTATGCGATGCCTGTCTACCCGTAAGGTGTGGGCCCTCTACCCGTAAGGTGTGCGGCTTCGGCTGGTAAGGCGCGGGCGGTCTGGGGTGGCTTTTGAATCCGGTGCAAAGGTACGACTTTTTCGTTGCGGTCTACGAATGGTGGGGGAGTTTTTTTGAGTTAGGAGTGAGGAGTTAGGAGTTTAGTGGTCTGGGAGTTTAGGAGTCTAGGAGTCTAGGAGTTTAGACGTATGTTCAAACCTGGGAAAGAGTCGATGAGACCCTTCTGCAAAAGAAATTGCATCGCGGTTGGGCACAAATAATTTATAAACCGAAGTTGGTCATTAGGGTCGGAAGAACCTTAAATCCTCCATAAATCTGACACAAATATGAGAATGGAAAAGATTTCTGTTAGATGTTGTGTAGATTTAGGGTTCAATGACCTTTCTGGGATAAAATGCAGTCAGAAATGGAGGGTTATGACCGCAAAGCGGTCACCTCTCAATAGCCGAGGGTACGAGCGCAGCGAGCACCCCCGGATATAGAGCATAGCCGGGAAAAGCACTCTGAAGGAGTGCCCCCTCATCGGATGGGCGACCCATTCAGGGTCGATTTTCCTGTCGCATTGGCTCCCCGGGGGTGCTCGCTGCGCTCGTACCCTCGGCTATTGAGCGGAGACGCTTTCAGCGTCTTGTGCCAGCTGCGATGTTATTTGCTAGTGTCTACACTCCTAGACTCCATAACAAATTATTGTCTACACTCCCAAACTCCTAACTCCTAACTCCTAACTCTCCTACACTCCCAAACTCCCTCACTCCTAACTCCTAACTCCTAACTCTCCTCACTCCGGTCATTTGGTCATTTGGTCATTTGTCAAAAAGGAAAACACATTGTCAAAATGACGGCACTATATATAAAATTATTATTTTATATATAGTGAGCAATGACCGCACATCCGAAATCGTTTTTGACCAATGACCAAATGACCAAATGACCACTTCGACCACTCGGATTGACGAACGACGACTGATCCGATCGTGTGCTGAGACTCCCCTATATTGAAAGATGTGTTAAAATGGCCGCAGATTGTGAATAGTCTCGAAGATTATTCGTAACTTTGCCACAATAAATACAAGACGTACAGATGAACTTCGAATCACTTGTTGGACATATCAATCAGGTACAGGACGTGCTTCAGGCGCAAGCCGCACATGCTGTGAACCTATCGCTCACGGCCCGCAACTGGCTGGTGGGATATTACATCGTGGAGTATGAACAGCATGGTGAAGACCGTGCCAAGTATGGCGACTATTTGCTCAACCGGCTGGCAAAAGATATTAATCGTAAGGGCTTTGAACCACGTAGCTTGCGACTATACCGGCGCATCTATCTTGTATATCCGCAGTTGGGTACTGAAATTGGGTCTTACCTTCATAATAACAGTTTGGGAATCCCTGATGCAAGCGGCAATTCAATTTGGCAATCAATGACCGCCAAATTGCAAACGTCTGAAAATCAGCCAAATGAGATTTGGCAATCAGCGATTACCAAATTGGAAGAGTGGTCAACACCCGCTGATTGGCTCTTCAACAAGTTGAATTATACCAGCTTGGCTTATTTGGCAAGTATAGAGGAACCATTGAAGCGAGCATTCTACGAGCAGGAAACCATTCGTGGCTGTTGGACTGTTAGGGAACTTGACCGCCAGGTATCCTCTCAATACTACGAGCGCATGGGGCTCTCGAAGGACAAGAAAGCCCTGCAAAGACTTGCCGTGAAGAACGCCCGGCAATTGGCGCCGCGCGATATTCTGCACAATCCGGTGACGCTCGAATTCCTGGGTTTGGAGTCGCAGGAAGTCTATACGGAAACTAAGTTGGAGTCGTATATCCTGAATCACCTGCAGGCGTTCTTGTTGGAGATGGGGCGCGGCTTCTGCTTCGAGGCTCGACAGAAGCGAATCCTCATTGATCAGGACTATTTCAAGGCCGACCTCATTTTCTATCACCGCATCCTGAAGTGCCACGTCATCATCGATTTGAAGATTGACCGTTTCCGCCACGAATATGCCTCGCAGCTGAACCTCTACATGAACTACTACAAGCACGAGGTGATGCAGGCGGACGACAACCCGCCCATCGGCTTGCTGCTGTGTACCGACTACGGCGTGACCACCGTACAATACGCCACCGAGGGTCTCTCGCAGAATCTCTTCGTCAGCAAATACCGTCTCCAGCTGCCGTCTGAGGACGATATCAAGCAATACCTGCTGGAGAACATCTCGGAAGAGAAATTCAAGGAATTGAAGGAAGAAGAGGAAAACGCTGAGTAAAGTGGCGGCGACGACAAATAGAGACCTGTATCAGTTGTCCTGCCCCCTGTGATTCTTGAAAGATGTGTTAAAATGGCCGCGGATTGTGAATAGTCTCGAAGATTATTCGTAACTTTGCGGCTCAATGACGAAATGTTTTCTAGAGACTATTGACTATGAAGCAGATAAAATCGGCCAGTGAGAGGCTGGCAAGGATCGAGAAGGACTTCTTCAAGGGAGTTGACCTCGCAAAGGCAAGCGGACTTGAGGGTGAGGAGCGCAGGGCCTTCAGGCTCGCGCAGGTGGAGCGTCTGCTGACGGAGAATGACGGGGCTTCGCCGCTGGCAATGTGGCTGTCGGACCAGTTCTGGACTGCCGACGAGGGCCGGACGCCGATGCCCGGGGGCCTGACGTTGCAGGAGCAGCAGTCGCTGACGGACGCTGAGATGCAGCGTCTCAGGCTGATTGTGGAGGTGGCCGGCCTGTGTCACGACCTGAGCCTGCACTTCACGTTCGACCTGAAGGAGGCCTTCGGGGTGAAGAACGACTTCTGGGTGACGAACAAGCAGCTGGTGGAGTGGCTCTCGAGCACGCCGTATGAGCGTATCGCGATGCACACGGCCTACACGATGAGGAAACGAGCCATCTGCGTGTATGAATACGGTCATTACATGCCGGCACAGGACGCGCTGGCCGAGCTCTTCTCGATGGAGTACAGTGAGCTGGTGCGCACGCCGGACTCGACGGATATACCTCCTCGTGCCTACGTGAAGATCATCGTCGACGCTCTGCTCAGCATTGAGCGGCACTGGCAGCGGGGACGCAGGCTGAAGCTGAGGCCCGACCTGGTGAAGCTGCACGACGAGATCTACGGCCTGGTGCCCCGTCAGTTTGACAGGGGGGTACTGGCTGCTGCCCAGGCGCTCTACGACTATATGGACAAGGAGCTCTGCGGTCGGCTGGTGCTGGAAGGATACAACTATGATGCCTCTTCGTGGAGCGAGCAGCCCGAGTCGGTCAGGCGCACTACGGCTGAGGTGCTGGGACGTTTCGCCGAGAAAATACGTGAGGTGCGCAGCAAGTACCTCGCTAAAGGCTGGGTGACCGACGACTCGCTGGCATTCAGCTATCTGATGGCTCACGGGCAGCGCTGCGGATACGGCTATTGGCGCGAGGAGGACGACGGCCTATGATAAGCAATGACCGCAAGGACTATGCCTCTGCCTCGGAGTGGCTCGCTGCCCTGAGGGAGGATGAGGCCTGGGGGATGGTGCGTGAGGAGCTGGCGAAAAATAATGCCGACCTCAACACGCATTTTGCCGATGCCCTCAAGAGAATCGGAGACGGCACGACCTTTGAGTACTGGGGCATTTACAAACATGACGTGGGGAAAGTGGTGACGGAGGTCTGGGCCCTAGCCGAGTTGTCGCTGGTCAAACTGAAACTTCAGACGATTGGTATGCTCGCGATAGAGTGGATAGAACAGCGGAAAGGGAAGTTCAGCGAGGAGCTGGTGGCCGAGCTGAGTCCGATATTCTTTGGGCAGAAAAAGGATGCGATTGACTTCCTTGTAAGCATTAAGGGAATGGAGGACAAGCAGATAACTGAGAGGGTGAACCAGCTGGTGAGAGAACATAAGATTTCCGACATGTCACGGAAGCGCCCCCTGTGGACTGTGCTCAATAAACATGGGCTGTACAGCAAATCGGAATCGAACTGGAACTCGCAGGTGAGGTAGTTTTTTTCTTTTGGAGTTTAGGAGTCTAGGAGTTTAGGAGTTTAGACAATTGTTTGTTTAGTCTAGGAGTTTAGACAATTGTCTTTTTTTAGCTAACTTTTAGATAAACCGAAATTGATCATTAGGCTCGGAAGAACCTTAAATCCTCCATAAATCTGACACAAATATGAGAATGGAAAAGATTTCCGTTAGATGTTGTGTGGATTTAGGGTTCAATGACCTTTCTGGATAAAATGCAGTCAGAAATGGAGGGTTATGACCGCAACGCGGTCACCTCTCAATAGCCGAGGGTACGAGCAGAGCGAGCACCCCCGGTAAGTCAATGCGACAGGAAAATCGACCCTGAAGGGGTCGCCCATCTGATGAGGGGGGCACTCCCATTCCCGAGCTACGCTCGCCTACCCGTAGCCTTTCAGAGTGCTTTCTCTGCTGTGCTCTATATCCGGGGGTGCTCGCTGCGCTCGTACCCTCGGCTATTGAGCGGAGACGCTTTCAGCGTCTTGTGCCAACTGCGATGTTATTTGCTATTGTCTACACTCCTAGACTCCAAACAAACTATTGTCTACACTCCCAAACTCCTCACTCCTAACTCCTAACTCTCCTAACTCCTAACTCTCTCCCCCCCCTTTACTTGTACAAAAACTTGCGCTGCACTTGTAATTATTTGTATCTACTTGTGCATCAGCATTTTATGAGTACTTTCTCTTTCAACCGCAAGAAAAATATTGTACCTTTGCACCGTCAATCCGACAAAGAAGCGCTCGCGGTGAGGCTTCGGGCAGCGGGTGGCAGGTAAAACAATTTGAGTTGGAGCCGAGGAGGATCTTCTCGAGTAAAGGGCCCAAGAATCCGAATGCTTCTTCTCGCTTAAACTCATTCAAAAAATGGATAAAATAATTCGTATTTCTACAGAGAGACAAGCAACGCTCGACGGGCTGATGACCGTCGGCATGTTGGAGAACGGACTGCGCACGGCTGACTTCACGTGCTGCGAGGATGTGGTGACGGAGCCGTTCTCAGGTGACTTTAAGGTACAGGGTATGCGCGACGGCAACGTGTATATGACACAGCGGCCTAAGCGCATCAGGAACAAGGCTATCTTCCGCGACGACAACGCTACGTTCTCGCAGGGACAGGACCGCCGCTGGTACTTCTGCTTCTCGCTCGACGAGGACCAGCTGGAGCAGGTGCCCGAGAAACTGGTGCGCCAGTCGGGATCAATAGCGCAGAAGGTGTTTCGTGAACTGATTAAAGGAAGGGGTTACAGACTATGATTTACAAGATTCACTACGAGGGCAAGCGCAAGCTCGCCCTCCCCGTCAAGAACCGCGAGGAGCTGATGGCCTTGCGTGATTCGCAGCAGAACCTCAGCACTCTGGACAAGGTGCGCAAGGGCGACCAGAAGGCTAAGGCATCGCTGCTGCAGCTGGCTTACAACATCGGTCATGCCGACGGCCCGGTAGCGGGCTGCAAGAGCATCGGCAGCTATTTCTTCCACGATGTGGACTGCTACGACAGCGAGCACTCAGAGCGCATCAGGAGCCTCATCCTGGAGAAGAAGGACGAGATAGGCCTGAAGATGCTGGAACGTAGTGCCAGCGGCGGTTGGCACTTGGTGTGCGAGCGCCGGCAGGGTACTACCATCCTGGAGAATCAGGTGCGTGTGGCCACGATCCTGGAAGTGGAGATGGACACCTCGGCGAAGGACCTGCAGCGGGTGGTGTTCTCGACCAGCGGCAGCGCCGACGACCTGCCCTACCTGGACGACTGCCTCTTCGGCGAACCGATGTCGGCAGCTGAGTGTGAGGCTGAATACAAGCGGCTGTGCGAGCGTCAGCGTCGAGGAGAAGAGAATGTACCCGCAGGCGCGAAGAAGGCCAACAAGCACTACAGGCCCTGGGAGGAGAGGGAAGAGGAGAGTGGAGAGAGGAAAGTGGAAAGTGGAGAGAGGAAAGTGGAAAGAGGAGAGAGCCGGTTCCCGCAGCACTATCACGGCATTCCCTTCGAGGAGATCATCGCGAAGTACTGGGAGATGAACAACGGGGGCTTCGAGCCTACGCAGGGCGACCGCGACACGCTGACCTACCAGCTGGCCTGCGACCTGCGACACATCTGCGGACGCTCGTTCGAGTGGCTCGACCAGGTGATTCCCTGCTACGACGGATTCCCCATAGAAGAGAAACGCGCGAAGATCAGGAGCGCCCTTAGCTCTGAGTTCAACGGCTTTCCGCTCAGACTGCGCAATGTGCTCAACAGCCTGCAGAACCACCCCCAGCTCCTTCCGGAAGAGAACGGAGCCGACAGTCGTGAAGGCGACGACGAAGCTGCGGAAGCAAATTCTTCACTCTTCACCCTTCACTCTTCACTTAAAAACCTCCCGCAGGGCATCCGCGACTCTATCGATGCCGTAGGCCCACAGCTGGCAATGCCTGTGGTGACGGCCATCTGTCCCTGCATCGGGGCGCTGGCAACGGGCGTGCGGCTCGATGTGCACGGACAGAAGCGAGGACTGAACCTCATCGCCTATATCGCGGGCGACTTCGCTTCAGGCAAAGGACAGATCGACCCCGTAGTAGAGGCCTGGATGAGCGAGGTGACGGCACTCGACAAGATGTACCAGATGCAGGAGGACGAATGGCGCATGAAGAAAAGGGCGGCGAAGAACAAGAAGGAACAGCCCGAGGAGCCCAAGCTGCCCGTGCGCTGCCTGACACTGAACAACACCGTCGCCAACCTGGCCGAACGCCTGGCCAACACCGAGGGCAAGCACGCCTTCTCGTTCACTCCCGAGGCCGATACGGTGGCACAGAAGTGGAGGACGGCGATGAGCGACTTCTCGGTGATGCTGCGACAGAGCTACGACGGCACGAAGTACGAGCGCGAGGCCCGCTCGGCCGAAGCGGTGAACGTGCACATCGAACAGCTGCTGTGGAATGTATGTATGTGCGGCACTCCCGATGCTCTCTATCGTGTGGTATCGAACTACACCGACGGCTTCCAGAGCCGCATAGCCGTAGCCCGTACGCCCGACAACACGTTTGCGCCGCTGGAGAGAAGACCCTACGTGCTGACCGACCGTCAGCGTGAGCGCATCCAGCAGATAGCCCATCTGCTGCCCTTGATGCAGGGCGAGGTGGAGCTGCCCAGACTGGAGGAGAAAGGCCGCCAGTGGGTGGAGCGCATACGTCTGGAGACGATGAAGAGCGACGACCGCATCCGTGCCCGCCAGCGATTCCGCGTGTGCATCACGGCCCAGAGGATGACGTGCTGCCTGATGCTGTGCAAAGTGTGTGAGGGCCTGATACAGAAGCACGGACTCAATGGTGCCGAGACCCGCCTGAAGCAGCATCCCAACCTGTGGAAGGAGCTGCTCGTGAAGGCGCAGGTGCCCACGATGCTGGAGGCATACGACGTGATAGCCGACTCGCTACTGGAGAACGCGCTCTACTTCTTCCGCGACCGCATAGAGAACGCCTTCCAGAGTCGCGACTACGCAGGCTGTGAGCGAAAGAGAGGCGGCAAGAACGACTCCATCTTCGAGCGACTCGACCCGCAGTTCACCTTCGAGCAGGCTATGCAGCAGTCGGTGGCAGTGAAGGGAGCTTCGGTCAACCACAACACCGTGCGGCAGATGCTGAAGAACTGGCGCAAGCAGGGACTGGTGGTGCTGATGGAGGACGGGCAGTACAGGAAGAAACTGTCATGATGGTCATTTGGTCATTTGGTCATTTGTCAAAATCGATTTCTGATATGATTACCATAGAAAATACTCAAGAATGCTTCGTGCAGCTCTGGCGAAAGCTGGAGCGCACGAGGCGCCTCCTCGGAGGTCAGTACAAGCGCTTCTGCATCCGCAGGGTGCTGAAGGTGTGGTTCGGAATGGAAGCTACCGACGACTTCATCTGGGAGGTCTGCCACAACACCGTCGTCGACGACGAGCCTTCCTGCGGATGGGACGAGCTGCCGCTGCCGTCGCTCTATCCCCGCCGTCACCGCGAGCTGCTCAGGGCCATCGTGTCGGTACGTCTGGGCATCGGAATGCGCAAGGTCGACTTGAAGGCACTCGACAGGGCCTACTCCGTAGTATTCCCGCAAAGCACGCCGATCAATGTGAATAAAAAGGCGAGAAAATAAAAGCAATAACATCGCAGTTGGCACAGTCCTCAGGGTTATGACCGCAACGCGGTCACCTCTCAGTAGCCGGGGGTACGAGCAGAGCGAGCACCCTCGGTAAGCCAATGCGACAGGGAAATCGACCCTGAATGGGTCGCCCATCCGATGAGGGGGCACTCCTTCAGAGTGCTTTCTCTGCTGTGCTCTATATCCGGGGGTGCTCGCTGCGCTCGTACCCTCGGCTATTGAGCGGAGACGCTTTCAGCGTCTTGTGCCTGCCTGCGATGTTATTACCAAAATGAAAGCTATCGCGTCAGCGAGAACTTCACTGAGATGCCGAAGTCCTGCGTGGTGGTGGGATAGCTGCTGGAGGAGAGCAGCGGGGTGTTGGTCTGACGGTCGTAGTAGGCAGTCAGGGTGAGGAACCGCGAGAGGGTGTAGTCGGCCTGCAGCGAGATCTTCAGGGCGGAGTTGCCGCTGCTGGCCGACGAGACTCCGCTGGCAATGTCGCGGGTGATGGCGGCCTGCTTGCGGAAGGAGATGTCGAGGCGGGTGTTGAGGTCGTGGTTCACGCCGCCGCGGTTGCGCTGGTTGGTCTGCGTGCGGCTGTTGTTGGCGTTCTGCTCCTGCTGCTGCGTTCCGCTCTTCTTGCTGCCCTTCACCTTGCGGCGGCTGCCCGAGGAGAAGAGGTTGAGGTTGCTGATCTTATAGCCCAGTCCAATGACCCAGTCCTTCGACCTCGACTCGTTGAGCTGGACGCTGGTCATCGAGAGGTTGAGCTGGCGGCTGGACTTGTACTCGAGCTTGACGGTCATGTTGTTGTTGAGCGTGACATCCATACCGAGCAGGGGTGTGAACTGCTCGCTGATGCTGACGGTGGAGACGTTGAAGATGGACGAGGGGGTGTAGGAGCCGTCGGCAGCCTGCGCATAGCCCAGGTCGCCCATATACTCCATCCAGGAGCTGTAGGAGGAGTAGGATCCCACGCTGTAGACGCTCTTGTAGGAGTGGTTGATGTTGACGCTCTTGAAGTGCTCGGCCAGCCAGGGTATCTTCGAGAGTCCGGCATAGCGCACGGTCCAGTTGGGCAGCAGGCGGGCCAGAGCGGGGAAGATGTCGAGCGAGTGGCCTGCGCCGGCGGTATAGGCCGAGAGGAAGGCGGGCACGAGCACATCGGCCGAGTAGGGGTCAACGCCGTTGATCACTCCCGGCGGCATCACTGAAGGTGCGGCGGCGCGGGCTCCAGCCGGGTCGGGCACCTGTCCTCCGTTGTGGGCCAGGGGGTACTGCGACTCGAAGCTGTTGCGGAACCCGGGTATGGAGGCGATGAACTTGTCGAAGGTCTTCGAGCGGTAGCCGTTGTTGGCATTGCCCATTCCCTCGAGTGCGCTCTTGATGGAGATGGTGGTCATGTTGAAGGTGCCGCCGAGGGTGGTGGGATGGCCGGCATACATGAACTGCACGCTGCGCGAGCGGTTCTGCGTGCGGCTGGCATTGAGGTCGATCTTCAGGTCGCGGATGGGCTCGAGGGTGGCCCTGAGCTGGAAGTCCTCGTTGTTCTGGCTGGTCGACGGTGTGGCCACGCTGTCGTTGCAGAGCAGCCAGTTGCGCTCGAGGGCCTTGTTGATGTAGGAGTCGCCCGTCAGTCCGAAGGCGAAGTCGAGGCCCGGCGCGAGGAAGTCGCCCGTGCGCTGTCCGAACATATCGCCCACATTAGGCATGAATCCCGGCAGCGACAACGACCGCTGGTTGGAATAGGTGAAGTTGACCGACCGCACCATCATCAGTAAGCGCGAGGCCTGCTGGGCAGCGTCGTACCACCACTGGTCGTCGAGCGGCTGCTTAGGCGTGACGCTGAGCTTGAGGGCCAGGGGCTGGGGTGCTGCTGTGGGTTCGGCAGCCTTCAGTGAGTCGGCAGCGGCATTCGCGGCATCTTTGGCGGCATCAGCAGCGTCCTTTGCGGCATAGACAGCAGCGACGAGCGAGTCGGCGACGGCTGTCAGCGAGTCTTTGCGGGCAGCAAGGAACGCCTTCTTGCGGGCACCGGTGAGCGAGTCGGCACGGGCTGCAAGGAGCGAGTCGTTATTGGCAGCGGCAAGGAGCGAGTCGAGGATCGCAGCATGCATCTGCCTCCGCTCTTTCTCCACTTTCCTCTTTCCACCTTCCTCTTTCCTCTTTCCACTCTCCTCTTTCTTCTTTCCACTTTCCTCTTTCATCTTCGGCAGCCACACCTTGATCTTGTTATCGTCGAGGGCCTTCCACTTCACCTGCACCACCTTTCCGTCCTTGTTTCTGGCGCTGATGAGCAGGCGCTTCGACTTCTTGCCGTGCTGCACCTCGATGGCGCTGTCGGGCAGCAGCGTGATCTCCTTCTGGAAGGTGTTCTTGTTCTTCAGCTGCTGCTTGTCGTCCTGAGCGTCCTTAGGATCCTTGTCCTGACCGGCCTGAGCCTGATTGGCATTGTCGGCGGCCTTCTTGTCGGTGGTCTTGGGCTTGGGGGTCTGCGTCTTCTTCTGAGGCTGCTTCTTGAAGCGCTCGTTGGTCTTCTTGAGGAAGGGGATGTGGTTGTAGAGCGTCTCGAAGTTGATCGAGCCGTTGAGCTTCAGGTTGCGGTTGTTCTGAATCGAGTTGCCCAGTGAGGTGCCGTCGTCCAGCTCAGAGCCTCGCAGCCAGGAGTAGGTGGCGCTGTAGGAGGCATCGGTGCGCAGCCAGTCGAAGATCGGCAGCTTGTCGAGGGGCAGCTGATAGGACGCGGTGAACGACTGCTGATAGTCGAGCGGCGTGCCCCAGTGGCTGATGCTCTGCTTCACGGAGTCCTTCCAGGCAGTGTAGCGGTCGGCATAGAGGTCTTTGTTGATGGGCGTGTAGGGCTCCTCAATCTCAGCATGGGTGGCACTCTGGAAGTTCATGTGGAGGTTCTTGGTGAGGTCCCATCTGAGCGAGAAGTCGCGGTTCCAGATGAACTGCTCGCTGAAGGTCAGCGGCAGGTTGGGATCCTCGGTATTCTCGAGGTCGCGCTCCTGCAGTTCGTGGTAGGTGCGCGTGATGTCGGAGTTGAACGAGATGCTCTGCGGCAGGTAGTTGAGTCCTAGCACTTTGGGCAGCGCCATCCACTTCGACTTGCTCTTCGAGTTCTTGAAGGGCTCCCAGGGCTTGTAGACGGGCGAGTAGGAATAGTTGAGCGTGCCTCGCCACTGGTCTTCGTTCTCATAGATGGTGGTCTCGCCCGTAGTGTTGCGATGCGAATGGCTGTAGCCGAACGAGAAGTTGGCGGGGTCGTAAGGCATCGGGTGACGCTTGTTCTTGATGCCCACGCGGGCGTTGGAGAGCGAGAAGTTGCGCGTGATGTGCTTGGTGACGGCTATCGACTCGATGCTGTCGCGCTCGCGCTTGCTGCCGGCCGACTCGAGGGCGTCGTCGAGCTCCATATCCGAGTCGAGGGGATTATAGCGTGGGCTGATGGTCTCCTTCGTGTAGGAATAATAGAGGGGCGCCGTCACCTGAGCCTTATCGGGGAAGAACTTACCCAGCTCGAGGGTGGCAGTGACGCTGTAGGTCTGCTCGGTATCGGTGGAGCGCTGCATGACGGTCTGCTCGAGTCCGCCGAAGCCGTCGGTGATGTAGCGGCCCGTCATGTTGATGCTGCCCACGTCGCTCAGCTGCACGTTCATAGCTCCGCTGGCCGCCCATCCGCCCTCGTTGTTGGCCTCGCGCAGACGGAGCTCGTTGACCCACACCTCGCCCGACTTTAGCGTGGAGCTGAGGTTGCGCACACCGATGATGAGCGTCTTGACCTCACCCAGCGAGGGATTGCCCAGGATGGAGATGCGGTTGTTGGGCTTGTCGGGGTCGTAGTCGCTGAAGAGCTGCGTGTAGCTGGCGGCACCCTCGGCGCGGGCTTTGTTGCGGGCTTTCTTCAGGGCGGTGAGCACCTCGAGGTTGATGTCGAGCATATTCTCGGCAGGCCATACGAGGATGCGGTCGGAGGGCACGTTCCAGTTGTAGTGGCCGGCAGGCGTGAGCTTCAGGGGGATGAGATACTCGTAGTAATTGCTCTTGTAGTCGGATCCCAGGCGCACGAACACGGCCAGCTGGTTGTCTTCGAGCTGGGTGCTGTTGGGCACGAGGTAGTTAGCGTGGACAAACATCTGCAGGTGCTTGTACTGACGCAGGTCGAGGTTGGTGTTCTTGTAGACGGCCTTCGACTCGTTCTGCGAGAGGTTCTTCACGGTGAGGCAGAGGGCCTGCTCGTTCTCCTCGGTGAGCTGCTGCTGGTTGGGATCCTGCACGCGGCTGATGCCCGGCGGCAGGACGTAGGCCACAGGCTGGCGCTCGGTGTTCTCCTCCACGTTGACGGCACTCATCTCCATCGTTCCTGTCTCAGCACCCGCACTGGTCTGCAGGTTCTGCTTGTACTGTCGCCACTGACCCTGCACCAGGTCGAGACTGCCGAAGCGGAGGGTGATGGGCTGCTCGAAGCCCGTCAGGAACATACGCATGAAGCGGATGGAGGTGAAGTCGCTGATGCTGCCCACCTTCTTCTCCCACTCCGTCAGCGGTATGCGATACTGATACCAGCGCACGGTCTCGGTCTGGCCGTTGCGCAGCTTCGCGCTGTAGTCGCGATGATCCACGATGTAGGAGTCGTCGCTCTTCTGCCCGTTGTTGTAGGCCTGCAGCTCGTCGTCGCTGATGGGTATGCGGTACTGATAGTAGCGCTCATACTCGTTGAGGGTGTAGTCCTGGTTGATGTCCTCGACGTCAGGTCCGGTCTTATAAGAGGAGTCGTACGACTCGGTCTGGTTGTCGGTCGAGGGTGAGTTGCCCTGCGGGTTATTGATGAGGCGGTAGCGGTCGATGATGCTGCGGCGCTCACGGTCGTAGTCAGAGCCGCGGAAGTAGTGGTAGTCGTCGCCGGCAGGGTCCTGCTGCCAGGCGCTGAGCAGCGAGTCGCTGTGCACCACGCTGGTGATCTGTCCCAGCCAGTCGGCATAGGCTCCGTAAGTGCGCTCCTCGTCGTCGGTGAGTCCGTTGAGACCCACGTCCTGGCGGTCGCGGCTGCCGCTGGTGGTGGCGAAGGCATAGGTCTGGGTGGCCTGCACGGGAATCTTGCCCCACTGTGTCGACTCGAAGGCCGAAGTGCCGTCGACGGGCATTCCGCTCTCATAGAACTTCTTGCCGTCGCGCAGCACATCCTCCGACACCTCGCCCAGGTTGATGTAGAGCTCACCGCTGTGTTTCGAGGCGGTGCCTTCCTGACGGGTGTAGATGAAGGGATCGAGCATCCAGAACTCGATGTACTCGATGTTCGACTCCTCGAAGTCGGTGGTGCGCAGGCGGCGCATCATGCCTCCCCACTTGCCTGCGGGGTTGCGCAGTGTGCCGTCGCCGTTATAGTCCAGCGTGAGGTTGTAGGGGCCTCGCTCCTGGGGGTAGTAGCTGAGGTTGAGCACTGCCAGCGTCGACGTGGCTCCGTTGTAGCTCGACTGGTCGCGGTTGGGATAGAGCTCCCTGACGTACACCTCGCGCACGTAGTGGTTCGACAGCTGCTCGAGGTCGCTCTTGATGTGAGCAGGCGTCAGGCTCGACGAGCGGCGCGTGAAGATGGGGTCGACGTTGTACCAGTTGAGCAGGGCGCGGTTGTAGCCGCTGCGCACGGTCTCCTTGTCGGCATATTCCGGGAACATCGTAGGCACGCTGCTGAGCACCCACTCCTTGGGGTCGCTGACGTCGAAGAGGTTCTTCGTGTTCTCGAAGTCGTCGATATACGAGGCATTGTCCTGCGTGCCGTGAGCCTTACCTGCTATGAGCTGTGCAAACTCGCCCGTGAGGGTGATGTGCGAGGGCTGCGTGCAGTGCAGCAGCGGCAGGCGGTCGAGCATCTTCGTCAGCCACTGCGACTCCTGCTTCCAGTTGAGGTTCAGGCCCCAGAGGGTGTTGTTGAGCGGTTCCTCGCCCATACCCACCTTCGTAGTGAGGGCCTGCTCGCCCAGGTGCAGCAGGGTGCCGCCCAGCGAGAAGTTCTTGTTGAAGTCGTACTCCCAGTTCACGCCGAACATCGTCTTCCGATGCAGGCCGAAGTCGGTGTTCGACTCCAGCGAGACGTTGACGTTCGTGCCGGCATCGATGATGCTCTGGTTGATGATGGTCACCTCGCCTGCCGAGTAGTCGACGGTGTAGTCCACATTCTCAGTGAGGATCACGCCGCCGGCAGTCACCACCACCGACCCCTGCGGCACATTCTGTGCCCCCAGCTCGATGACGTTGGCACTGCGACCCTTGAACTGTCCCGTAAGGATGTACTTATCCTTCTCGGCATTCTGCTTCGCCACCGTCTTCGTCGAGTCATAGAGCTGGTCGAAGCAGTATTTGTCGGCCAGATGGTCCAGCCCCTTCTGCTTGAGGTAGTTGCGCAGGTAGTCGCCGAAGGGCTCGGCGGCAGGCAGGAAGATGCGTCCCTTGCTGACGGTGTAGCCGTTGACGAAGTCGAACTGACCGTTGGCATGCGGCTTCATGTTCGCATCCAGACGGTCGAGGCCCATCAGCTTCAGCAGCGTCGTGGCCTTCAGCGACTCCTCAGGCAGGTAGGTCAGGTAAGTTCCAGTGGTGTCGCTCTGGTACTTGATGTCCATGCGGAACTTCTCTTTCTCCACGCTGGAGGCGAGGTAGTAGACGTTCTTCATCATCAGGTTCCAGTTGCCCTGCGAGGGACTGTTCGACGTGTTCTTCAGCGACTTCACGAAGAGGCAGCGCGTGGTCTGAGTCACGTCGGTCGAGAACTCACCCACCTGGAACGTCTGGCCGCCATACGTGTACTCGAAGGCCACAGCCACCACCTGGTCGGTCTGCAGGCCCGTGTTCAGCGAGATGAATCCCAGGGCGTCGTTCACGGTGTACTCACTGCTGCTCAGCAGGCGTGCGGCGGCCAGCTTCTCATAGTCCACGCCGCCCGTCAGGCCGCTGATGGCCTCAAGCTGTGTCGACACCAGGTCGATGCCGCGCGAAGCCGAGTCAATGTTGGCCACAAGCGTCGAGTACTCGTCGTTGGCCAGATTGCTGGGCACGTTCATGCCCGTAGGGCTCCACAGCGGGTTTCTGATCACGGCATTCTCGCCCAGGTCGGTGAAGGCCACGATGTTGCGCGTGTTGCTCGTCGTGCCCGTCTTGTTCGTCACCCACACCTCCACGCGGTTGATCTTCACGCCCGTAGTGAGGTTGGGCAGCGTCGACATAGCGCGGTCGTAATTCTGGCGGAAGAAGTGCGAGAGGAAGAAGTGCTTGTTCTCCTCATAGTCGGCCACATCAATCTCGAAGGGCGTCGTCGACGTGCCACCCTTCGACGACACACTGCTCGACGTCGACTTCTTCTGCGACACCACCGTCTGCAGCTTCAGCTTGCCGAACTGCATGTCGGTGTGAATGCCGAAGAGCGATGCGGCACCGTGCACCAGCGAGTTGTTCGAGGGGAACGACACATTGCCGGCCTCCACCAGCTTGATGATCTCGTCCTCCTTACCGTCGTACTTCAGCTTCAGGTTCTTCGTGTCGAAGTCCATCGTCGTCTCGGTGTTGTAGTTCAGGTTCATGTTCACCTTATCACCCACCTTACCGTTGACGTTCAGGTTGATTTTCTCATCGAAGTCGAAGCTCGTCGTCTTGCGGTTGCGGATGGGCAGCGACGGGTTGTCTATGTCTTTCTTCGTGAAGCCCACCTTCAGCTCGGCCGTTCCCTGAGTCTTCACGCGCACGCCGCCCGGACCGAAGATCTTCTCGGCAGGACCCAGGTCGAAGTGCATATCGGTGAACGAGAACTTGTCCTCGCCCTTCGTCTTCACGTTCTCGGCATCCTTCGCCCGGAAGAACTGCTGACGAGCCCTGCGCTCGCTCCACTTCATGTATTCCTCCGGAGTCATCATCACCGGGGCGTTGAGATAGCTCTCGCCCAGCTTCGAGCCGATGTAGTACACGTTCAGCGAGTCGTCGTACTCCACCTCCTGCTTCACATTCTCAGGCATACGCAGGTCGAGGGCCGACGAGTCAAGATCAGCCACCTCCACAGGCACCGTCGGCTGGATCCTCCAGCGCGTGATGCGGATGGTGTCGGGAGGAAGTTGGGGAGATGAGTTAGGAGTTAGAAGTGGGGAGTTAGAAGAGGACTGAAGGGCGAGAGACGCAGCCTGAAGGGCAAGCGGAGCGATCGCCACATCGAGGTCTGAGGACTGAAGGTCGAGAGGCGCAGCCTGAGGCCGGACAGCAGACACAGTAGGAAAGGCCCAGACAGATACTGCCAGCCCAATCACCACCATCACGTATGCCAAATGCCTATTCATAAATCTCAATTCTCAAATCTCAAACCTCAAATCTCAATTCTCAAACCTACTTAATTCTCTTCAGTGCCAGCTTCACCACCTGTTCCACGGGCAGCTGCGGCTGTTCCTGGAGGATAGCCACCACCACCTTCTGTGTGGGAGCCGGCGAGAAGCCCAACATCGTCAGGGCGGCCACAGCCTCATCGCGCACAGCATTATTAACGGGAGCCGCTATCGTGCCGCCGGCAGGAATCTCGTCGGCGATGCCCAGCGCCACGATCTTGTCGCGCAGGTCCACGATGATGCGCTGCGCTGTCATCTTACCGATGCCCTTGATGCTCTGTATCAGACGGGCATTACCCGTAGAGATGGCATTGCACAGCTCCGATACACTCATCGACGAGAGCATCATGCGCGCCGTGTTCGGGCCCACGCCACTCACGGTGATGAGCAGCTCGAACATCTCACGCTCGCGCTTCGACCCGAATCCATAGAGCACGTAGGCATCTTCGCGGATCGACTCGTAGACATACAGCTTCACCTCTTTTTTTCCCTGCACGTGTGTGTACGTGTTCAGCGAGATATTCAGTCCGTAGCCCACGCCCCCTGCCTCGACCGTTGCCAAAGCAGGAGTAAGCTCCGTCAGCTCGCCCCTGATATATTCTATCATTGCTTCTTCAGTTTGTATATATACATCATCATAAACGCACCGCCCCCGCTTTTATTGCCTTGCAGACCATAAAAGTTCATTTCAAACGAAGCGACCATAGGGTGAACAAGGGGTAAAAAGTAGCAAATACCTGTATTATAAGACAAATTTAAGTCTTTTTCGGAGAAAAAACGATAAATTCTTTCTGCTTTTGAAAACTATTTCGTAAATTTGCAGCTGCAATGTGCGAATTCGTGACAAGGGATAGCTCAGGCAGCCCTGTTACACTTCATAGCAATTACTTTGATGTATAACTCTTAAAACCAGAAATGCCTATGGGCTGAGATAGATAAAAGGACATGCTATTTAGGTTATCCCTAATGCATCGAACAACGTAGATGAAGTAAATTGTCCGCGTTTTGTGTTCAACGAAAATGATAAATATTGTTAATCACTAAATAACACTTATTATGAAAAGAATTACATTCAAACGAATGCTAGCGACATTGGTAGTCGCCAGTCCACAATTGCTATGGGGAGCGGATTTGGACATTGCGACCACTTTCCCAGACCCTAGCGTGCAAGCCGTACTGCTAACATCAAGCTACGACTCAAACGAAAACGGCATCCTCGAAGAGAGCGAGCAAACCTTCACCTATCTCCCTTTGTCTAATTTGGGAGTAAAAGACCTGACAGGCGTTGAGCTGCTCACACAGCTGACCTATTTGGATGTCTCATATAATGCTGAGCTGACCCAAATCAATGTAAAAGCGTTAGTCAATCTAGAGTCTTTGTCTGTGAATAATACGGGCCTGACATTCCTCGACATCAGCGGACTGACGAAGCTCACCACTTTATCTGCCGACGGCTGCACCAGCCTCACGACCATCAAAGCCGACGGATGTTCATCGCTATCTAGCATTTACAGTTGGGGTGAATATGGTTACCCGAGCCTGACGTCCATCAGCCTCAAGGGCACAGCCTTTACCAACTTCGAAGTCAATAACAACACGAAGATTGAGAGCGTAGACCTCTCTAACTGCACCAGTAGTCTTGCTACGCTGACGATAGCCGACCTGCCGAAGCTGACGAGCTTAAGTATCGACAACAACCCCGTCCTGAATAACCCCACCCTGACCGGGCTGACTGCTCTGACCTCTTTGGATGCTAGTAATGATCCTGGATTGACGACCATTGACGTGAGCGAAATGCGGGATCTGGAGACTTTTCAGGTGTGCAATACAGGGTTGACAACCCTCGACATCAGCGGACTGACGAAGCTCACCACTTTATCTGCCGACGGCTGCACCAGTCTCACGACCATCAAAGCCGACGGATGTTCATCGCTAAATTACATTTCCAGTTGGGGTGAATATAGCTACCCAAGCCTGACGTCCATCAGCCTCAAGGGCACAGCCTTTACCAACTTCGAAGTCAATAACAACACGAAGATTGAGAGCGTAGACCTCTCTAACTGCACCAGTAAATACGACGGCTGCACGGCAATGACGAGACTGTCGCTGTACTATTGTCCGCTGATAACGGCGGTCGATATTTCTATGCTGACTGACTTGGAGTCGCTGACGTTCAGCAATCTTTCCTCCTTGGAAAGCGTCAACTTTGGAGACGGCACGTCGCTGGAGTCTGTGAACATATCCTACAACCCAGAATTAGAGTCACTGACAGCGAAGAGTCCCACACTGACATATCTTGACTGCAGCAACAACAGCCTGAAGACACTTGATGTCACAAACTGTCCGCTGTTGGAAAATATATACTGCAACAATAACCAGCTGAAGTCGCTTGACCTGTCGCATAATACACACCTCACCAGTTCTTCTACCGATCAGTATGAAACTAAAGTGGAACTGGTGAAGATATCTGCAACGCAGGTAGGCTTTGTGGCTAACGACAACTTCGATGCAAACAATGTTGTAAGTTTCTACATCGATTATGAGGAGCAGAACCCGACTTTCTTCACACTCGACGGCGTGCAGTACTTCGTCGTCTACAACAATGCTGCCGATGTGGAGGATTACATGGAAGACAAGCAACTCAGATACGGCTATAGCACCGGCCTGGAGGGCCATACGCTGAACAATACCCTCAGCATCACCGGCTACACCAAAGCCCCGTCGTTCCTGAAAGTTGCTCCTGAGAGCGTGACGGGTGTCTATGGTGCATCCCTCGACGAGCCGACCTTGACCCGTTCGCAGGACTACAATGGCGTGGTGACCTATACATCGGCCGACGAGCAAGTGGTGAAGGCAGCTACTGATGGCAAACTCACCGTCATCGGTGCTGGCCAGACAACCGTCACCCTGAGCGGTGCGGAGACAGACTATCGCCTGGCTCCTGCCAATGTCACCTACGCCGTAACGATTGAGAAGGCTTCGCCAGTATTCTCGTTTGCCAATGCTGAACAGGAGATGATCATCCTCGACGCTGTACCTGCGAATGTCCTCGACAAGGGTGTCTACGACGGCACGGTCATCTATACATCGAGCGACGAGAAGGTGGCGAAGATTGACGCTGACGGCAAGGTGACTATCGTCGCTGCCGGTGAAGTGACATTCACCGCCTCAGGTGCAGCTACGAACAACTGCAACGAGCCTACAGCCGCCTCCTATAAACTGACCATCAAGAAGCGCACCGCCACATTCACCCTTTCGGCTGCAAGCGCCAGCGGAGTTTATGGCGGTCAGATAGAGGCTCCCGAGCTGACAATTGGCGACTACGACGGCAAGCCCGTCTACGCCACAAGCAACGACGAGGTGGTTAAGGTGGCTGCCGACGGCAAGCTGACTATCGTCGGTGCCGGCGAGGCTGTCATCACCATCAGCGCTCCTGAGACGGCCAACTACTACGCACCCGCCAGCATCACCTACACCGTGACGATAGAGAAGGCATCGCCAGTGTTCACTTTTGCCGAAGCTGCACAGGAGATAATCATCCAGGACGATGTGCCTGCCAACGCCTTCGACAAGGGTGTCTACGACGGCACAGTCGTCTTCACGTCAAGCAACGAGACTGTAGCCACGATTGATAATGAGGGTAAGGTGACCGTCCTTGCTGCCGGTGAGGTGACATTCACTGCCTCCGGCGCTGCTACGAACAACTGCAATGAGCCTACTGCTGCCTCTTATACGCTGACCATCAAGAAGCACACCGCCACACTGGCCCTTTCTGCTACAAGTGTTAGCGGAGTCTACGGTGGCCAGATAGAGGCTCCTGAACTGACAATTGGCGACTACGACGGCAAGCCTGTCTACGCCACGAGCAACGACGAGGTGGTTAAGGTGGCTGCCGACGGCAAGCTGACTATTGTCGGTGCCGGCGAGGCTGTCATCACCATCAGCGCTCCTGAGACGGCCAACTACTACGCACCCGACAACGTCACCTACACCGTGACGATTGAGAAGGCATCGCCAGTGTTCACTTTTGCCGATGCTGCACAGGAGATTATCATCCAAGACGATGTGCCTGCCAACGCCTTCGACAAGGGTGTCTACGACGGCACAGTCGTCTTCACGTCGAGCAACGAGACAGTAGCCACGATTGATAATGAGGGTAAGGTGACCGTCCTTGCTGCCGGTGAGGTGACATTCACTGCCTCCGGTGCTGCAACCAACAACTGCAACGAGCCTACTGCAGCCTCCTATACACTGACCGTGAAGAAGTATGCTGCCACACTGGCTCTCTCGGCTGAAAGCGTTAGCGGAGTCTTCGGTGACGAGTTGGTTGCTCCTGTCCTGACGGTTGGCGACTACGACGGTCAGCCCACCTACGCTACTAGCAACGAAGAAGTGGCTACGGTGGATGCCAACGGCAAGCTGACTATCGTCGGCCCCGGCGAGGCAACGATCACCATCAGTGCTTCTGAGACGGCCAACTACTCGTCCGCCAGCATCACTTATCAAGTGATTGTTACACCCAAGACCGGCGATGCCAACGTCGACGGCAAGGTGGACTTTGCCGACGTGACTGCTATCGTCAAACACATCCTTGGCAATACACCTAGCAAGTTCAATGCCCAAGCCGCCAACGTGAATGGCGACAAGGAGGTAAGCATTGCCGATGTGACAAGCCTCATCGAAACCCTCCTACACGGACAGTAAGACAAGTTGCCTTCCTTGCACACTACCCGGTTTTGTGCAAGGGTCAGAAAATCCTCCCCATTCTCCGGAATTGGGAGGATTTTTATGCGTTAAACCTTAAACGAATAATCATTCTTAGCCGATTGCCAGCGGCTGTAATAAATGATGTGTAATTTTGCAGCCATGAGAGAAGAAGGTCTAAAGCTCATCTTACTATTTTTAAAACCTAATATCACCAATATCACACTGCATCTAACCAGATGATTTCCAGCAATATGCATGGTGACATTATTGGTGATATTGTGATATTAGATAGGCCCAAAATGGCATTTCCCGCCCTTTTTTTGCTATCGTTTTGCAACGAGGTACTCCGTGCCGTAACGGCTGCGACGACGACTGAGGTAGACAAGGAGCACATCGTAGAGGGCTGTAACTATAGATTCGCTAAAAAAAACTCCAAAGATTCAACTAATTTATGTTAAAAAATCAATTCTAATATCACAATATCACCATTAATATCACACCTTAACAAATTACAAATCAAAACTATAGACTATTGGTGATATTTGTGATATTAGTTTTTGAAAAATCAATAGATGTATATCGTCAATCGAATACAGTACTTTAGAGGTGCCCCTACAGCCTCCTTGTATAGTCAGGAAGCTGTCCTTGCTATACAAGGAGGCTGCCGAGCCACTTCAAGAAGGCCCTCTCGGCTCCCGTCAAGTCGACCATTCCCTAAAGAAAAACAATATGTTTACCTTTCAAAAGTAGTATGATTAGCACACGAAAGTATAATACTTACATAGGCAAAGCAATATGTTTTTCTTCATCAACTCATATACTTTCTGACTACAATGGGAGCCGACAACAAGACAACAAGACACGAAACTGGTCGTCTCGATGTCTTGTTGTCTTTGATGTCTTGTTGTCTTGATGTCATCAGAACACCTTGAAGGCGTAACCCTGCTCTGTGAGCCACTGGAGGCTCCGGGGCAGAGCGGTGTGAAGCTTGTCGATGGCTTTCAGGGAATCGTGGAAGGTGATGATGGAGCCGTTGCGGACGTAGCGCTTGACGTTGTTGACAATGTCGTCGGGCGTCATCCACTTGGAGTAGTCGCGGGTGACGACGTCCCACATCACGACCTTGTAGCGGCGCGAGAGCCAGGCATACTGGGACAGGCGCATCCATCCGTGAGGAGGACGGAAGAAATGGCTGCGGATGTAGGCGTTGGCTTTCTCGACATTGAACATATAGTCGCGCACGGTGTGGCGGAAGCCGCTGATGTGGTTGTGGGTGTGATTGCCCACGAGGTGGCCCTCGTCGATGATCTGCTGGAAGAGATCGGGATACTTGCGCACGTTGTCGCCTACGACGAAGAAGGTGGCACGCACGCCGAAGCGACGGAGGATGTCGAGAATGAACGGTGTGGACTCGGGGATGGGACCGTCGTCGAACGTCAGGTAGACTGCGCGCTCACGACGGTCCATTCTCCAGAGGGCTTTCGGGTAGAGCCAGCGGAGGTAGACGGCTGGTTGCTCGATAATCATGTGTTATACCCAGTGCACGGCGTCGAGGCTGACTCCCCTGCCCTGCAGCTGCTGACAGCGCTTCTGCAGGTCGTCGAAGAGCTTCTCGGCCTTCTCCTCGTCGATGCTGTAGTATGCCTGTATGATGCGGTTCATCTGAGCCAGCTGCATCAGGCACGACTCATGCTCCTGTATGAAGGCATTGCCGCTGAGCGAGTTGTAGTAGTCGAGATACTGGTTGGCACGCTGCCAGAAGTAGTCGAGGATGGGCGTGGCCTTCTCAGGCTGTCCGAGCTCGGCATAGAGCATGGCCTCGCGGAAGGAGGAGCCTGTCACATAGAAGGCCTGCTTGCCGTCCTGATAGCCCATATAGCGGCCTTCTATCTTGCGGCAGTCGAGGTCGTGAGGCACGTTGGCAGGCGGCAGCTCGCGGTCCATCTTGGTGAGCACCTCAAGGGCCTTGTCTTTCTGTCCCTCGTCGAAGAGGTGCTCGGCCAGCTCGACCATAAGCATCTTGTGGGTGAGACACATGCGCATGACGGTCTCGTCGAGATAGATGCCCGGCGTGTTGACGCCACCGAACTTAAAGCGATGCATGACATTGTCGTAGGTCTTCTCGGTGTCGAAGTTGCTGAAGCCCTGCTGACGGGTGTTGTAAGGCGTGATGCGATAGGCCAGTCCCTCCTGCACGAAGTGGTTGTCGAGGCTCATGAGGTTGTCGCTGCCCACGGTCATAGCGACGTAGATGGGCCGCTCCCAGTTGGCATTGGCCAGCATCTCGAGCATCATAAGCTTGCTCTTGTCAAGCGACCGCATGCCCTTGAGCGAGAAGTCCATACGCTCAGGTATGCTGTCGCCCTGAATCATCATCCCGCTGCGGCGAACGGCATCGGCATCGATGTTGATGTGGACGGTGTCGGTGGGGATGAAATGCAGGTCGGGATTGTCGGACAGCACCCAGTACTTCATGATGTTGCGCAGCTCGAAGGGGTCGTCGCCGAAATTCTGGCGGGCCTCGTCGGGATGCTGCTCATAATAGCTGAGCACCTCCTGCTTCATGTCGGGCACGATCTGGACGAGGTCGTTGGTGCCCGAGACGTACTTCAGTCGCGGCCAGGTGATGGGCAGCGACGGCGAGTCGTAGGCAGGACGCACCATCTGGTCGATGTACCAGTCGGTGGCGAGATAGCTGAGGTTGCAGACGCGGGCATCGGTCCTGACGCCCTCGGTGTCCATGTTGTACCAGAGCGGGAAGGTGTCGTTGTCGCCGTTGGTGAAGATGATGGGGTTGCCCTCCTGCTGAAGGGTCATGAGATAGTTCTGTCCGAAGTCGCGGCAGGTGTAGCGTCCGGAGCGGTCGTGATCGTCCCAGGTCTGCGATGCCATCTGGATAGGCACAATGAGACAGAGGAGAGAGACGACTGCTGCGAGAGCCGTACGCAGGTGTTGTGCCTTCAGCTTCTTATCGAGCCACTTGGTCAGCATGGTGATGATGGCTGCCACGCCTATTCCGCACCAGATGGCGTAGGCATAGAACGAACCTGCATAGGCATAGTCGCGCTCACGCGGCTGCAGCGGTGTCTGGTTGAGGTAGACGACGATGGCCAGGCCAGTCATGAAGAAGAGGAAGAACACCACCCAGAACTGCTGTATGCCCTTGCGTCCGCGATAGAGCATCTGCCAGAAGAGTCCGATGAGTCCGAGGATGAGAGGCAAGCAGTAGAACACGTTGTGGCCCTTGTTGTTCTTCAACTCGTCGGGCAGCTTCGACTGGTCGCCCAGGAGCGTGTTGTCAATGAACGAGAATCCTGTCAGGGCATTGCCGTGCTCGCGCTCGCCATAGCTGCCCTGAATGTCGTTCTGACGTCCGGCGAAGTTCCAGAGGAAATAGCGCCAATACATGTAGTTGCACTGGAAGGAAAAGAAGAAGCTGAGATTGTCCCAGAAGGTGGGCAGGGTGATATTCTGCGAGCTGTACTCCGACTGCACCTCGCGGCCGCTGATGCCTCCGTGCCACGTCTTGTAGAAGGCTACGTGCTGTGGCTGTGAGGAGTACATGCGCGGGAAGAACATGTTCTGAGCATAGACCAGTTCCATCTTGTGGTCGGCGATGTAGTACTCGTCGGGATCGGTGGGATTGGCTTTCTCGCGGCGCTCGTAGATGGGTGCTCCCTCCTTGATCTTGGCATAGCCGTCATTGCCTGCCTCAGGCTCAGAGGAGAATGCCTGTCCGTAGAGCAGCGGGCGATAGCCATACTGGTCGCGGCTGAGGTAGCTGCCCAGGGTGAAGATATCCTCGGGGGAGTTCTGGTCCATTGGCGGGTTGGCACTCGAGCGTATTACAATGACTGCATAAGTGGAATAGCCAATCATGAGCATGAGCATGCAGAGCAGCGTGGTGTTCTTCAGACGGGCCGTAATGAGGGGCACGGGGTTCTTCTTGCCGACGCGGCGGAAGAGAGCATAGCCCACGATGGCCAGCACGATGATGCCGATGAAGAAGGCTCCCCAACCATAGCCGTAGAAGGGTACACCCAGGAGTCCGAAGCTCAGGAGGAAGGCAATGTTCTGGCGATTCCAGTTCTTCTCAGAGGCATTCTGAGTCTCGTAGATAGCCCAGATGACGCTGCCGATGAGCAGGGCGAGGTAGACGAGCAGGCCCGTATTGAACGGCATGTGGAGGTTATTGACGAAGAACAGCTCGAACCATCCACCCACGGTGATGATGCCCGGCACGACGCCGTAGAGCACGGCAGCAAGAATGACGATAGAGACGCACAGCGCCACAAAGGCACCCTTGGCATTGGCATTGGGGAAGCGGCGGAAGTACCACACCAGCACGATGGCGGGCAGGCACAAGAGGTTGAGCAGGTGAACACCGATGGAGAGACCCGTCATATACATGATGAGCACCAGCCAGCGGTCGCTGTGAGGCTCGTCGGCATGCTCCTCCCACTTCAGGATGAGCCAGAACACGACGGCAGTGAATGCCGACGAATAGGCGTAGACCTCACCCTCGACGGCCGAGTACCAGAAGGTGTCGCTGAACGTATAGATAAGGGCTCCCACAAGGCCTGAGGCCTCGATGGCAATGAGCTTCCAAAGGCTCGTCTCAGCTGCCGGGTTGGCATCACTGCTTGTCAGGGGAACATTCAGCAGACGCCTGACCAAGTGGGTGATGCTCCAGAAAAGGAACAAGATGCAGGCTGCCGAGAGCAGGGCACTCATGGTGTTGACCATACGCGCCACCTGAGCAGGATCGCTGGTGAACTGCGAGAAGAGGTTGGCAGTAAGCATAAAGAAGGGTGCACCAGGCGGGTGTCCGACTTCCATCTTGTAGCCTGTGGTAATAAACTCAGGACAGTCCCAGAAGGAGGCTGTAGGTTCGATGGTGGAGCAATAGACAAAGGCGGCGATGAAGAACGTCAGCCAGCCCAGCACATTGTCCACAAGGCGAAAATGTTTCATCTCTTTCTTAACATTAAGTTTGCAAACTGCCTGCAAAGGTACAACTTTTTGGGGAGTTAAAGGAGTTAATGGAGTTAAAGGGAGTTAAAGGGCTGTTGTTTTTTAAGAAAGGAGTCCAAAGAGCAACCGTTTTTCAGGGAAAGAAGTCGCAAAAGACATTATTTCCAGCTCACATGAAAGGCTGGAAGACGTAGATAAGAATAATGTATCGGAAGATCTTGCCCAGGGTGATGGCGATGAAGGTGATGACGGGGTTGGCACGCATCAGCCCCAGCAGAATGGTGATGGCCGACCCCAACAAGGGCACAAAGGCGAAGAAACCCATCCACGCACCGCGGCCCTTCATGAACCGCTCGGCACGCGCCATACTCTCCGGACTGACATGAAGGTACTTCTCGAACCACTCCGTCTTGCCCATCCGGCCGATGCAGTAGTTCACCACCGACCCCATCACATTGCCGACGGTGCCGTAGACCATCAGCAGCCACGGATCGAGCCCGGCAGCCATGAGGCCCACCATGACCGCCTCGCTGGAGAAAGGAAAGAAGCTGCCTGCCAGGAAAGCGGCCAGCAGCATGCCCCAGTAGCCATAGGAGGTCAGAAGATCAATGATTGCGTCCATAGGCTGAAGGCGGCGATGACGACTGCCAAGCCTGCCGTCACGAAGAACAGGATATTGCTTATGCGGCTGGCGGTGAAAGTGAAGACATGGGCAATGAGGGGGCTGGCACAGACGACGGCTATGCGCAGGAGGGCATCATAATGCTGCGGCTGAAGGACGATGAACAGCAGGGTGAACGACAACAGCGAGGTGAGGAAGCCATAGATGAGGCGGATGCGTATCTTCTCCTCGAAGCTGTAGCTCCAAAAATGAATGACACCTGCAGCCGACTGGATGACAAGGAAGGCAAACACCAGGATACGGCTCAAGGTGAGCTGCTGCAGCGAGAAGCCAAACTGACCAAGGGCCGAAAAATGGGTGACCGCCAGGCTGAAGTCCTGCTGGTAGAGCAGCCAAACCAGCGCAAACCAATAGGGCGTGACCAGACCAAGAAGGGAGGCCAGCCACGTGCGCCAGCTCATGGCCTGCAACTGTGTGGACAGGAGCAGCCACAGCAGGGGTACATACCACAGCAGCTGCACAAACGCCATGCTACCGACACCGATGCTGACAAAGGCGAAATAGACGTCGCCCACAGCCTGTGGATTCTGATATGCCTGGAAAGACATCAGGAAAGTGACTACGATACACAGTTGCAGCAGCGCGCCTTTCATGTCGGGTAAAAGGAAACAGGCCGCACAGGAGAGCATGATAAAGGTGGACGACACCATGCGGCTGCGCACCCTGAGCAGCGCATTCTGGTTGCTCAGCTCCACGAGCAGATAGACTGACAGCACGAAAAGGCCGAACTGCAGCCATAGCTCACGCTGCACCAAGCCCTCCAGCAGCCACACCATCAGACCGAACAACGCCGCTGCGGGCAGCGTCATTCCTCCCTCCGCAATCCTGTTCTGTAGTCGTTTCACGCTATCCTCTCAGATGCTGCCTGATTTCGACGAAGGACTATCCTTTCAGATCCTGTCCGATGTCACGACGGAAATACTTGCCCGTGAACTGTATCTTCTGAGCTTCAGCGAATGATTTAGCGAGGGCCTCTTCCTTGTCCTTGCCATAGCTGCTGACGGCAATGACTCGTCCACCAGCTGTGACGACACTGCCATCCTTGAGCGCCGTGCCAGCATGAAAGACGACAGAGCCCTCCACCTGATCGATGCCAGTGATGGGGTAGCCTTTCTGGTAGGCCTGAGGATAGCCACCCGAAACAAGCATCACACAGACGGCAGCCCGCTCATCGAACTCAATGACCCGCTGGTCGAGATTGCCTTGTGCCACACCTTCAAGCAGGTCGACGAGGTCGCTCTTCAAGCGCAACATGACGGTCTCTGTCTCTGGGTCACCCATGCGGCAATTGTATTCAATAACCATCGGATTGCCAGCGACATTGATGAGTCCGAAGAAGATGAATCCCTTGTAGTCGATGCCCTCAGCACGGAGTCCTTCGACAGTGGGACGAATGATGCGGCCCTCCACCTTCTGCATCCACTCAGCATTAGCAAAAGGAACGGGCGAGACGGAGCCCATACCACCTGTGTTCAAGCCAGTGTCGCCCTCCCCGATGCGCTTGTAGTCCTTGGCCTCGGGCAGGATCTTATAGTGGTCGCCGTCAGTGAGCACGAAGACTGAGCACTCAATACCGCTGAGGAACTCTTCGATGACCACACGGGCAGAGGCATTGCCAAACATGCCGCCTAACATCTCCTTCAGCTCCTGCTTCGCTTCGTCGAGCGTAGGAAGGATCAGCACACCTTTGCCGGCACAGAGGCCATCGGCCTTCAGCACATAGGGAGGCTGGAGGCTCTCGAGGAACGACAAGCCCTCCTGCAGGTGCTCGCCGTCGAAGGTCTGATAGCGCGCAGTGGGAATGCCGTGACGCTGCATGAAACCCTTGGCAAAGTCCTTCGAGCCCTCCAAGACGGCACCTGCCTTCGACGGGCCAATGACGGGAATATGGCTAGTGCGGGGGTCGGCATGCAGGTCGTCGTAGACACCCTTCACTAGAGGATCCTCGGGGCCAACGACCACCATATCAATCGTTTCCTTCTCGCAGAAAGCCTTGATGGCCTCGAAGTCGTCGGCTTTCATGGCTACGTTCGTTCCGACGCCACAAGTGCCGGCATTGCCAGGAGCAATGAACAGTCTATCACACTTCTCACTCTGAGCGATTTTCCATGCCAGGGCGTGCTCGCGTCCGCCGCTGCCTAAGAGTAGTATCTTCATGCTTATATTGATTTTGTTTTCCTTACAGCCTGCAAAGGTACGAATATTTTTTTGCACATCAGCTGTTTTTTGGAAGATTAACGTCTCAAAAAAGACAGAAAGTTTGGTGGAGTATAGTTTTTTTTGTAATTTTGCCCTCGAAATTCCATTAAACACGCAAAATTAATTCACGATGAGAAAACTGCTTTTAGGCGATGAGGCAATAGCACAAGGTGCTCTTGATGCCGGACTGAGCGGCGTCTATGCCTATCCTGGGACTCCCTCAACGGAGATTACTGAGTATATCCAACTGTCACCACTGGCCCGCGAAAGAGGCGTGCACAGCCGGTGGAGTACCAACGAGAAGACTGCTATGGAAGAAGCCCTTGGCATGTCGTTCATGGGAAAGAGGGCGCTGGTTTGTATGAAGCATGTGGGCATGAACGTATGTGCCGACCCCTTCGTCAACAGCGGCATGACAGGTGTCAACGGAGGCGTGGTCGTGCTCGTGGCCGACGATCCCTCGATGCACTCCTCACAGGACGAGCAGGACTCCCGCTTCTACGGGAAGTTCGCTATGGTGCCCACTTTCGAGCCCAGTTCGCAGCAGGAGGCATACGACATGATGAGCGTGGCTTTCGACTATAGCGAGCGTGTGTGCCTGCCCGTGCTGATGCGCGTCACTACCCGCATGGCTCATAGTCGCGCTGTCGTGGAGGTGAAGAGCGAGCCCAGACAGGAGAACGAGCTGAACTATCAGGCTGTGGCTGCCAACTGGGTGCTGCTGCCAGCCAACGCCCGCAAGCGCAACGACAAGGTGACGGCACAGCAGCGCGAACTGGAAGAGGATGCCGCCGCCTCTACCTATAATATTTATGTGGAAGGTCACGACCACCAGCTGGGCATCATCGCCAGCGGCATCGGGTTCAACTACGTCAACGAGTGCTTCCCCGAAGGCAGCCCCTACCCCATCCTGAAGATCTCGCAGTATCCCCTGCCCCGGAAGCTGGTCAGGCGCATGATGGCTGAATGCAGCGAGGTGCTCATCGTTGAGGAGGGACAGCCGTTCATCGAGGACATCGTGCGCGGCGTAGGCGACAGCACGGCCATCCACGGCAAGCTCAACGGGACCCTGCCCCGCACCGGCGAGCTCAATCCAGACGTGGTGAAAAAAGCATTTGCAAAAATCTCAACTCTCAAATCTCAATTCTCAAACCTAGACGAGTGTTTTGCTCCCTGTGAGGATGTGGCACCACGCCCACCGGCTCTCTGTCAGGGCTGCGGACATCGCGATGTATATGCTGCCCTTAACGAGGTGCTGAAGGAATACGACAATCCTCGTGTCTTTGGCGACATCGGATGCTACACGCTCGGATTCCTGCCTCCCTTCCGCGCCATCCACTCTTGTGTGGACATGGGTGCATCAATCACTATGGCCAAGGGTGCAGCCGACGCAGGCCAATGGCCTGCTGTGGCTGTCATTGGCGACTCCACTTTCACACATAGCGGTATGACGGGACTGCTGGATGCCATCAACGAGAATGCCGACATCACCGTCATCATTAGCGACAACCTCACTACTGGCATGACGGGCGGACAGGACTCGGCCGGCACGAACAAGTTTGAGGCCATCTGCCGAGGACTGGGACTCAGCGACGAGCATCTGCGCGTAGTTGTGCCTTTGCCCAAGAACATGCCGGAGATTACTCAGGCCATACGCGACGAGATCAACTACCACGGCACCAGCGTCATCATACCACGCAGAGAGTGCATGCAAACATTACAGAGACACCTAAAGGCGAAGAAGTTAAAAAGTTAAAAGGGTTTAACGTTTTAACATTTCAACATTTTAACATTATGAAAACCGATATCATACTCTGCGGAGTGGGAGGACAAGGCATCCTCTCCATCGCAACCATCATTGGCGAGGCAGCCATGAACGAAAACCTCTACATCAAGCAGGCTGAGGTACACGGCATGAGTCAGAGAGGAGGCGACGTGCAGTCGAATCTGCGCATCTCGTCTGATCCCATCCACAGCGACCTCATCGCACGAGGCGGTGCCGATGTCATCATCTCTATGGAGCCTATGGAGGCTCTGCGCTACCTCCCCTGGCTCAAGCCTGAGGGATGGGTCATCACAAGCAGCACGCCGTTCGTGAATATCCCCAACTATCCTGACATGGAAGTGATCAAAGCCGACCTGGCCAAGCTTCCCCACGTCATCATGCTCGACATCGAACAGCTGGCGAAAGACAACGGTGTGCCTCGCTCGGCCAATGTCATCCTCCTGGGAGCCGCACAGAAGGCCCTCGGACTGGAGTACGAGAAGCTCGAGAATGCCATCCGCCGCGTCTTTTCCCGCAAGGGCGATGCGGTCGTAGAGGCCAACATCAAGGCATTGGCTCTAGGACGGGAAGCACAATAATCGTACAAACATTGAAGGCACGCCATTGATTGATGACGTGCCTTCAAACTTTCAGGTTCTACGACCTACTGAGTATTACCCAGCACAATATTCACGATACCAACAGCATCGCTGATGGTAATCTTCTTGTCGCCATTGACGTCGGCAGCATTCTCGTCGAACGGGTCGGGCGTGTTGCCAAGGATGTGGTTCACCACAGCGATGGCATCAGCGATGGTCACGGTGCCGCTCATATCGGCATCGCCTAAACGTCCGATGAGGTTGTAGTTCAGCGTGACGTAGTTGTAGTAGGAGCTTTCTGGACGGTCGTGCACCACTATATAATAGGTGTCGTTGGCAGGAACCTGTATCTCTCCCTGCGTCGTGGCCTCGTCGCCCTCAGCACTGTATATCTCGCGGCCTGTCGTGACGGAGAAGATCTGTATCGTGGCAGGATGGTCGAGATAGAAGCGGAGCACATTGCCGGCATCCACATTCAGGAAGTACCACTGCATGGCGTTGGCTGCGCTCAGGTCAGCAGGGCCGTTGTTGGCGAGGAGCGACCAGGCGGTCTCATAGTTAAGCTCATAGTACACACGCTCGTCCACATACTCTCGAACGAGGTCGGTGAAGCGTCCGCCGACATCGAAGAAGCGCATGTGTAGGTCGTTCTTGGCGAAGATGGCTGGCTTGGTGGGATTGCCGCCAAGGAAGCCGAAGGCGAACTTCTTGCTGCGGATAGGCTTCTCCACCAATGACAAGTTGGCAACGAGATGGAAGGGATCCTGCTTTGGATCGACAGGAAGCTTCATGATTTCCCCATTGCCGTCGTCTTCGTTCAGCCAATACCAGTACTGCGTGATGCCATAGCCGCCCACAGGAATCTTGATGAAGAAGTGGGTCTGCACATCCGTGTTCACACCCTTGCCATTGCTGAGGAGGAAGGAGATGCGATGCAGGCCGTCGCTGAGGGCGCTGACATCGACGTCGAAGTGATAGGTGTTGTCGCCCATCGTGCCGGCCACATTGTCGAAGCTACCGCCGTCGAGGGCGTAGTAGCACTTCATCTCGCCAAACTCCGTGCTGGTGGCCTCGCGGAAGAAGAATCCCTGATAGAGATTGGAGGCAGTGCCGCTGGGGGTGACCACCTGTATATAGATACGGTGGAAGCCCTGCGGCAGCGAGCTCACGTCGATGTTCCAGCTGATGATGCCCCCTGAGGCCGACACGTTCTCCTGCTTGAACTTCTGGTCGTCGATGATGCAGAGGCAGGTCATGTGGTCTACGCCCTGGGTCTGTGGGAGCTTGATGAAGGGATAGAGGCGTGGCGTGCCTAATGTGCCGCTCTGGCCCACGGGCTGCAGGTTGAGATAGTGGAAGCCGTCGGAGACAGCCCGCATGTCGAGCATCGCGGCCTGGCCTGTGGCTGTAATAGTCTGGGCATGCGCATCGTCGCTGTCCACCCAATAGCGAACATTACAATTGGGCTGAGGCACCTTCACGAAATAGCGGGTGACAGGCACACTGTACATCTCTTCAGGCTCTGTGTCTACCACGTACTGCTCGAAATAGATGTTTTCATCTGGATCAACCCACGTAGCCAAATGATGACCCACGACTTTTTGGCAATTTCCCTTCACCTGAATATGGATGGCATGCAGCGACTCGCTCAGGCCGCTCACGTCGGCCTGCACCAATTGCGACGTGCCCGTCTGGAGAGTAGAGAGGTCGTTGTCGAACCAGTACTGCCACCCCGTTTGTCCCCTCGCCGCACTATGCAGGCAAAGGGCCATGAGGAAAACTATATACTTTCGCATAAGCTACAGTATTTCAATCTTCAACTTTCATTCTTCAAGCTACTGAGCTCCCTGCACAGTGATGTCGATGCTGAGCATGCCGTTGGCATCCGACTTTTCGGCCACGGTGCAGTTCGTAATCTGCGGGTTGGAGGGTTGGGGGTTGAAGGGCATCATGCCTCCGTAGACACCAATCTGCCTGCCGTCCGTACCTTTGTAGGTGGAAGCGGCAGTGGTCGTCAGCTCGAAGGTCTCGCTGTCGCTGTAGGTGCCGTCAGTGCAAGTCTTGAAGATGGCGCTGTAGTCTGACAGCACCTGGTTTGTACTATTGGTAGAGTTAAATAAGTTCCATTGCTCTGCGTTCAGTCCTACGCAGTTGAAAAATGTGTTAGTATTGTCGAATGTACTATTCGCACACCCCACAAAGATACAGTTCTTGAACGTAGCATTCGAGAGATAATAGCTGGCAGATCCTTTTTTAACAACGCAATTGATAAACTCTCCTGGGGTAGTGGTGGGTTCCCAAATAATGCAGTTCAGGCAGGAGAAAGTGCTGGAACTCGTAAAAGACAATCCATCGGCCACCTTGCAATGAATCATCGTCAGGTTTTCAGCTTTACCTGCGCCGCTACAATTAATACTCTTGAAACGGCTTTTTAGGAATGTGGCACCTGTCAGTGTGGCCGAAATAGTGAGTGCATTATTGAAATAAACTCCTTCAATGGTGAGCCTGGTTGTTGTTCCATCCTTCATGGTAATATAGTTGGTGGAGTTGTTCGTCAAGATGGTGGGCTCGCTTTGTGTGGTAGGGTCGACGGCCATGCCTGCGCCACGGATGGTGATGCCCTTGGTAATGGTCACTGCGTTAAACGAGCCGCTGGAGAGGGTGATGATGTCGCCGTCTTCGGCTGCTTCGTGGGCCTGGCTAAAAGCGGAAGGTCCGGAATAGGTGGTGATGTTGCCCTCATGAGTCAGTGTGGCAATCAGGCTTTGTGCATACGTTGCTGTAGTGGCCACTATGGCTGCTACGAGCGAAAGGATGATTTTCTTCATGTCTTTATGTTTTTTGGTTATTGATTAATGTAAAAGCTAACGTATATCTGACTGCAAAGATATGACTTAATTAGCTAAATAGCAAGCTTTCCCTCCCTGTTTTTGACAAACTACCCCTTTTATTTGACGAACTGGGCATCTTTTTCGCCCCCCTCACGCCAAATAAGCAATTACTCGTTACAAAGCTATCTCCGCAGAGCCGTAGCAGCGATGAGCCTGCTCATCGTAGACCACACAGAACTGACCTGGGGCAACACCATGGATGGGTTTTGATGAGTGTACGATATAGGAGCCGGTTTCTGGCAGGGCTTCCAGTGTGGCCTTATGCCAATCGGGGGTGTGGCGAATCTTGAAAGTGACATACGTTGGAGGCAGCACACCGTTGAGACTATGGAAGTCGCGTATAGCAAAGTCCTGACTATAGGCAGTGGCAGGATCATAGCCGTGGGAGACGTAGATGATGTTTTGCTGGATATCTTTCTTCACCACAAACCAAGGCCCTCCACCCAGGCCTAAACCTTTGCGCTGACCAATGGTGTGGAACCAATGCCCCTGATGAGTGCCTATGCGCTTGCCTGTCTCCAGTTCGACAACGTCGCCCTGTTGTTCCCCCAGATAGCGGCGCAGATATTCATTGTAGTCAATCTTGCCCAGAAAACAGATACCCTGCGAGTCCTTGCGATGAGCACTGGCCAGATGCTCACGCTCAGCTATCTGGCGTACCTCGTCCTTTATGTAGTGCCCGATGGGAAAAATGACCTTCGCCAACTGCCAGTCCTCAATCTGTGCCAGAAAGTCAGTCTGGTCCTTCACAGGGTCGGGAGCGGTGCACAACCAGGTTATTTGACTATTGGACAATTGACTATTTGACGATTGCAGCTTTTCGATTTCCGTCTGAGCATAATGGCCGGTGGCAATGAGGTCGTAGTCCTTACCACACTTCTCGTTGAAAGCTCCAAACTTCACCAAACGATTGCACATCACATCAGGATTGGGTGTCATTCCCGCGCGTACCTTATTAATAGTATAGTCTGCCACCCTGTCCCAGTATTCACGATGACAGTCCACCACCTCCAGGCGGCAACCATACTTCCTGGCCACTGCCGTAGCCATCTCCAGATCTTCCTCCATCGAGCAGTCCCACTCAGAGGCAGTATCCTCAGGACCTATCTTGATGTAGAAGCAGTCTGGATGCAGACCAAGCTTTGCCAGTTCATAGACCACTACCGAACTGTCAACGCCACCAGAAAGCAGCACAGCAATGCGTTTATCTTGCAATCCTTCATAGTTCATGGGTGCAAAGGTACAAAAGATAAAAGGTAAGGGCCGCAGACTAAAAGTTAATTGTTCTTAAAAAGAAACGGAAAATGATTGTCAATCGAAAAATAGTTCATATCTTTGCAATATCATTTTGATATCATAATAAATCAACATTAACAAACCAACGATTATGGAAACGAAAGAAAGAGTATTTAGTGGAACCGTACTGAACGGATTTCTGTTCCTGTTCATCAACATCCTGCTGACGCTGATTAGCATCGCAGGTATTGTTTGCAGCATTATCTCGCTGGCGAACGATAAGCCCGGCGGCTGGGGGCTGGCGTTCAGCATCCTCCTGCTCATCGTGTCGTTTATCCTCTGGTCGGGCATGATGATGCTCGAGCCAAACGAGGCCCGCGTCACCACATGGTTTGGCAATTACAGCGGAACATTCAGCGACACAGGTTTCTTCTGGATCAACCCGTTCTACTCTACTAAGAAGGTGAGCCTGCGTGCACGCAACCTCGACGCTGAACCTATCAAAGTGAACGACAAGACGGGCAATCCTGTGATGATCGGACTGGTGCTGGTATGGAAGCTGAAAGATACCTACAAAGCTCTGTTCGAGGTGGACACACAGACGATGGCCAATGCCCCCAGCGGACAGATTGGAGCCGACATGCGCTCCATTATGAATGCCCTAGAGCGCTTTGTCCGCGTTCAGAGCGATGCAGCCTTGCGCCAAGTGGCCGGCCAGTATGCCTACGACGACGAGGATAACAAACACGACGAATTGACGCTGAGAGGCGGTGGCGAAGAGATCAACGACCAACTGGAGGAGAAGCTGAACGAGCGCCTGGCCCTCGCAGGCATCGAGGTTGTCGAGGCCCGCATCAACTACCTCGCCTATGCCCCAGAGATCGCGGCCGTGATGCTGCGTCGCCAACAGGCATCAGCCATTATCACTGCTCGCGAGAAGATCGTGGAGGGCGCCGTATCGATGGTGAAGATGGCCCTCGACAAGCTGTCGGCAGAGGAGGTCGTAGAACTCGACGACGACAAGAAGGCTGCTATGGTGAGCAACCTCCTTGTGGTGCTCTGCGGCGACGACTCTGCCCAGCCCGTGGTGAATACTGGTACGCTAAATCATTAAGACGAAGAAACGTCTCAAACCGTACAGTAGCATGAAAGAGTCGTTTGAAGAAATCTGGGTCTACCGGTCAATATGGAAGACGACGTTGACCATACTGGGAGCAGTCGTGTTTACTTTCGGTGGCATCATCATGCTGATCAAGGGGAAAAGCATTGTTTTAGCGTGGCTCACCATCCTTTTCTTTGGGGGCAGCGCACTCGTCACTCTGTATTTGTTGCTTAAGCAGCTGATAACGCGCAGGCCCTACTTGATCATCGGCGATCAATCCGTCAGGGTGCTCGACGGCAAAGGATATGAAGTGCAGTTTGCCGACGTGGAAGATTTCTTCACAGACAACGACAGCAACATTGGCATCCGCTACAAGCCCCATGTTGAAGACAGCAAGATGGAGGAGGCCAGTACCATTGGACGCATCCTGCGCAAGTTGAACAAGAAAGCGTCAGGAAGCCAAGAGTCGCTGGCGGCCAGTGGACTCACCATCAAGCCCAAGGTCCTCTGCGCCATCTTGAACGAACGGCTACCATTACAATAAGTAGGAAAAGATATGTCAGAGAAGAAGACGAAGAGCTTTGTCCTGCGTGTCGACAGCGACACGATGGATGCAATAGAGGCCTGGGCTGCGGATGAGTTCCGCAGCACCAACGGCCAGCTGCAGTGGATCATCACAGAGGCACTGCGGAAGGCTCGCCGTCTGCCCAAAGGGAAGAAAGGAGGAGACCAATGAGTCCAGAAAGTATCATCGTCTCGGGAATTATCGCCGCTGTTATTGGCAAGTTTTTCAAATCAAAAAAAGGTCCTGAGCACGTCAAAGTCGACGTCCATCTGCCCTACACTAAGAAAGATTTGTTCTTCGACCTGTCCTTCAGCCTGTTGGCCATTCTCTCATGGGGTTTTGCTTTGTGGATTTTTCTCAAGGCAGGCTTCAGCTTTAAGCAGTTGCTCATTTGCTTATTACTCACGCTGGCAGGATTGGCAATGCTGTTGCTCCACCTCTTCCCCCGCGAGGCCAGCATACCCAAGGGCAAGGAGGACTTGGCAGTGGATATAAGGTGCGCAGAGGCTACGGCAAACCGATGGACATCGCTGTTATGCCTTCCACTCATGGCAGCCTATATGGTCAGTGAGAACACCTCCTTGTTCGGTATCGAGTGGGACTTCGAATATGTGTTTCTAGGCATCTTGATACTGATGCTTGTCGTAAATGTCAGCTTGGAAGCCATCTTCTTAAAAAAGCACCGAATCGACATTGCTTTATCTGACCTTGATCTCTGAACATATTGAGATAAAACAACATACTATAAACAAAAAAAACTGATATGGAAACAATCAAAAACGAGCATCTCACGGTCGAGGTATCGGAGATGGGAGCTGAGCTCCAGAGCATCAAAGACAGTGAAGGACGTGAATACCTGTGGCAGGGAGGTGAAAAATGGCCCCGCCGCTCCCCTATCCTATTCCCCATCGTCTGCAGCGTGAACGACGACACCTATACCGTTGACGGCAAGGAGTATCACCTGCCTCGTCACGGCTTTGCACGTGACACCAAGTTCAAACTCATTGCACAAGGCGAGCACAAGGTGACCTATGCCCTGCATGAGTCGGAAGAGACGCTGAAGGTCTATCCCTACCGCTTCAACCTAGCCGTCAGCTATCGCCTCAGCGGTAACAAGATTCATGTCGTATGGCATGTGGAAAACACCGACTGCCGGGAGCTACACTTCCAGATAGGCGGGCATCCGGCCTTCCTTGCCCCCGGCTGTAAGGAGGACGAGGACCTGAAGGGCGTCATCCAGCTGCTGCCTTCAAACCTCAAATCTCAAAACTCAAAACTCAAATCACTCAAGAGCTATATCGACGGCTCGCACGAGATGACGGAGATTGAGCTCGACCAGGTCAAGGATGGCCTTATCCCATTCAACGACGAGTTCTTTGCCAACGACAGCGTGAAGATACACGACTGCCAGACGCATGAGGCCTGCCTGCTCGACACTGACGGCTCACCCGCTGTGACAGTAGACTACAAGTGCCCCATCATCGCCTTCTGGAGTCCCTATCAGAAGAAGGCTCCCTTCGTCTGCATAGAGCCGTGGTATGGCCTGGGCGACCCTCGAGGATGGAAAGGTGAGTTCAAGGACAAGCCCTACATGAACCACCTGCAGCCTGGGGCATCGTTTATGAGCGAATACACCATCACCATCAAATAGAATCATATCCCCCAAGGACGACATATATGGATGATGGAGCCTATACGATGTCTGGCTCCCAGAGATGAAGCTCCATATCCACATGTCCGTTGGGTTTGAAGGTCACGCCTTCCGCTTCCAATAATGGGCGCTGACGACTCCAGCCTGGAGCCGTGCGCCCTTCTTTGTTGACCACACGATGGCAGGGCAGCAACTCTGCCCCAGGGGTATAACGAAGCGTACGGCCGACCATTCGCGAATGGCTGGGCCATCCTGCCCATGCAGCAATGGTGCCATAGGTAGTGACTCGCCCACAGGGTATCTGCGCCACAATGTTCAGCACATCGTCGCGGAAGACACGTGCCTGTTCTGGGGTCATCTTGTCTGGATAGTCTCTCACGGCTCTTTGATGAGTTAGCGCCACAAAGGTACAAAGAAAAACGCTGGCGCGCAAGGTTTTTCCGAAAAAAGTTTGTACCTTTGCAGCCACTAACATCTGAACATGGCAAAAGACCTGCTATCTTACATCCGCGAAGGGCGCACGATGACTCGCAGCGAGAAGCTGCAGCTCATCGTCCAGCTGTCTATTCCCAGCATCCTGGCACAGATCAGCGCCACCGTGATGTTCTTCATCGATGCATCGATGGTGGGGCACCTGGGCGAGAAGGCCACTGCCGCCATCGGACTGGTTGAGACGACAACATGGCTGCTAGGCGGACTGGGGTCGGCTGCCAACATGGGGTTCTCCGTGCAGGTGGCCCACTACATCGGAGCCAACGACTTCGAGGCTGCCAGGCGTGTGCTGCGCCAGTCGCTGGTGTGCAGCTTCCTATGGAGCCTGATGCTCAGCATTGGCTGCATCCTCGTTCATGGTGTGCTGCCCTACTGGTTGGGGGGCGGAGCCGACATTGCCGGCGATGCCTCAGCCTATTTCCTTATCGTGGGTATGGCCGGCATTCTCTTCCAGATGAGCGGTCTTGCTGGGTCGATGTTGAAATGCTCTGGCAACATGAAGGTGCCGTCGGCGCTCAACATCATGATGTGCGTGCTGGACGTGGCATTCAACTACCTCTTTATATATGTCCTGGACATGGGCGTAAGGGGAGCAGCAATGGGCACGGCAATGGCAGAGTTCATCACTGCCGTGCTGATGCTATACTTCCTGCTGGTGCGCAGCGATATGCTAAGCCTGAGAAGAAGGCCAGGCTCCTTCCGTCCAAAGGCCGACACCGTGGGTATGGCCTTCAAGATTGGTGCGCCGATGGGACTGCAGCACCTCTTGATGGGCAGCGCCCAGATCGTCGGTACCATCATCGTGGCACCACTGGGAACAGTAGCCATAGCAGCCAACTCGCTGGCTATCACCGTCGAGAGCCTGTGCTACATGCCTGGCTACGGCATCGCCGAGGCTGCCACGACGCTGGTTGGACAGGGCATCGGAGCAGGGCAACGTCTGCTGACACGAAGCTTCGCCTATATGTCAGTGGGCCTGGGCATAGCGGTGATGACACTGATGGGCGTGCTGATGTTTATCTTCGCGCCAGAGCTGATGAGCTTGATGTCGCCTGTGGAGAATATCATCAGAGAGGGTGCCGACGCACTCCGCATCGAAGCCTTCGCCGAGCCGATGTTTGCAGCAGCCATCGTTTGTAATGGCGTATTCATAGGAGCTGGCGACACGCTGAAACCTGCGATGATGAGCCTCGCCTCGATGTGGGGTGTACGACTCACGCTGGCTTGGTGGCTCTCACAGACTCATGGTCTGCGTGGCGTATGGACGGCAATGGCTATCGAGCTCACATTCAGAGGGACAATCTTCCTCATCCGCCTGTGGAAAGGCAACTGGAACAAGAAACTCAAATAACTTCACGACTATGATCAGACATATCATCATGGGAATCTTCACGCTGCTGGCACTGCCATCGACAGCACAAACTCAGCAAGTACTGCTGGAGACAACGGAAGGCAACATCCGCATCGCACTTTCTGACCTCACACCCATTCATCGCGACAATTTCGTTCGACTGGTCAACGAACATTTCTACGACTCCCTACTCTTCCATCGGGTCATCAAGGGATTTATGATACAAGGAGGCGACCCTGACAGCCGGCATGCCGAGCCTGGTGCCATGCTGGGCGAAGGCGACGTGGGATACACACTCGAACCTGAATTTCGCACACCCCAGCTCTATCATCGCAGAGGCGTGATAGCTATGGCACGCGAGGGCGACGATGTGAATCCTGGCCGCAAGAGCAGCGGATGCCAGTTCTACATCGTGTGGGGCAAGACCTTTGCCAGCAAGGATTTAGAGAATATGCAGGTGCGCCTCGACTCAATGACCAATCATCAGGTCAAGATCACTCCTGAGATGTTCCAAACCTACAGACGCATTGGCGGCACCCCCCATCTTGACGGCCAGTACACCGTCTTTGGCGAGGTGGTGGAAGGCATGGACGTCGTCAACCGCATCCAGCAGGTTTTTACTGACGACTACGACCGTCCCGTCGACGACGTTCGCATCATCCGTGCCACTTGTTTCGAAGCTAAATCTTTACAATAACAAACGTTTTTCTCAACACCCAACATTGAATTTTAGTAATTGGCTCAACTTGCAACCATTAGACATTGATTATGACGAACATACGAACAACAGCAGCTACGGATTTGAAAACCATAGCTGCTATTTATGATTCAATTTATGGATTTAGAGAAACTTGAAGCTCTGTATTATTTCCCTATAATCAAATTCACTAACGCCATCACGTCGACAATAGTAACCTTTTCATCACTATTGACGTCAGCCGCATTGTAGATGTCCGCAGCATTTCCCAAGATGACGTTGACAAGGGCTACTACATCGACGATTGTCACCTCTCCATCACCGTTGACATCGCCCAATATGGTTGCACGACAATTAAGAAGAATGGGATTATCAGCCGTACTTGCGGCAGTGCCATTAGCAAAGGTGACGTCGCGGCTGGCGGAAAGGACGGTGACTGAACGTTCGTTAATGAGGTCATAGACCTTGAAGGTTACCTTGCTGGCTGTGGTCGTGTTACTATAGATGCGGAGATAGTCGCCAACAGCGACACCGACACACCGGTCGCCAATGAAAGCACCAATGGCATAGCCACTGAGGTCATCCACAAGCACATCGTCCAACTCCAGTCCTATGTAGGCGGTCATATCATATTGGAAATCGGCATAATAAAATTTCCAAGGTGCCTGATTGATGGAGAGAGAGCCTCCATTGTTGACGACCTGCGTGTCAGAGTGGAACTGATTGCTGAGAGAGCCGTACGCGTATATTTCAATATCGCCATTGCTGTGGATAAGATCCTTGTCGGCACTGATAGCCCTAACCTTGGTCTCCTCGCCCGTAGCGTCATCAAAGAAGTTATTGGCATGGATGTAGAAGACACCATATGTGCCGTCAATTGTGATGACGCCACCATCATAAACAGGACCTGTTGATTCTCCGACTACCTTGTTCTTACACTTGATGCCCTTCGAACCGTCGCCGGCGATGTTGACCTTAATCTCGCCTCCGAGAAGGTATGCTGCATAGTTGGCTCGGATAGCCTCGGCATCGCGCCCATTAACAGTGAGGTTGAGAGTTCCTCCCGTCATATTAAAGATGCTATCGCATTTCAGGCCCGTCCCCTCGTCGACGTTAACGGTAGCGTTGATAACACCTCCCTTGATGTTCATGCGTCCGTAGTCGTCGCTGTCAATGGCATCGCTACCCACGTTTTCGATATTGAGAATGCCTCCGCTCATTTGGAAATAGTTCTTCTCGAACTCACCAACGCGTCCTCTGCCACAGTGGATGCCGTCGCTAATAGCTCCTATGATGTTGATGGTACCAGTAGTCTTCTTGATCTGCAGGTATTCCTTGGCACAAATAGCATGCTTGCTGTTGCCCAATACGTTGAGCGTGCCCCCACCCTCAAACTCAGGATGTCCATTGAAATACATTGCTGCCTTCTGTGAGCCACCGATACCGTCGGCAATCGTATTAACTGTACCGTCATCGAGGATGACGGCGCAACGTTTACCACACTGGATGTTGATAGCTGCCCCCTTGGAGTTGATCAGCGTCAAGCCCGCCAGCTCCAGAGTCAGCTTGTAGGAGCCACTAAGGGTGAATGAGCCGGCATCAGACGATCCAGACAGCTTGTAGACGTATTCTTCAGTTGAGGTAAAGGCCGTCACGACTACATGGGCGCCGTTCGTGGTAACGCTGATGTCAGCCGTCTCAGGCTTGATGACGGTTGCGGTTGAGCCGCTGTAGATGATTTCGATAATGTCGCCTTCGGTGGCATAGGTCGCAATGAGGCAGACTATCGAAAGGAAGATAGTTGTTACAATTCTTTTCATAACGCTGGATTATTCGTGAGGGTGTTTCTTTTTTTTTGTTACTAATTCGGTGAGAATATCGTGATAGATTATACAACCAGCACTCTTGGATTTACCTGACCATTATCTTGCGGCTCTGGCCATCGCTGAGTTGTACCACATAAATGCCACTGCGCAGGCCGTTGGCATTGGCGGCAATACGCTGTCCGCTGAGGCTATAGACACCAATAGGACGTGCTGTGTGACTCGTGGCACCGGCGATCTCGATGAAAGTTGGCATGGGCGCTAAAGTGAAGGTAATGGGTTTCCTGAACGAGCCTAAGATATCGGCGCTGAAGGGCATCGACTGGCTGATGTCGTATGTCATGCCCATCTCGTCGTAGGCTTTAAACGTGAGCGCTTCAGATCCCTGTCCGTGAACACTCAAGAAATGACGGCCATCTATGGTCTGACTGACACCTCGACATTCGCCATCGGCATAAGCTGCAAGGGTCAGCGGTAGTGTGACAGGTTGTCCTTCAGCATCCTCGATGCATCCAATGATTGCCATTACGTCGGGATAGGCATGGCGGTCGCAGGAGGCTACAGCGAAGGACTGTGCGCCAGAGTCAGAAAGTCTGGGCTTGCGAAGGCGGATATTAGACGCAGCATGCTCGAAGCGGATGGCTTTAGTTGTCGACGTACGATAGAGGTAGCCGCTGCCGGGCGTAAGCGAACTGAGGGAGCCGACCCATCCATCGGTGCTGTTGTATTCAGCAAAGCCGCTTAGGCCAATGATAATGTCGCCATCGTCGACCTTAGACGTGGCGAGGGCAGAGGTGAGCGTCTGCGGGGCCGTTTCGGTGTAGCCTATCCAGTTCCAACCGGGATGCACGGCAATGGGAGCAGACTTAGAGGGCAGTTGGCCGTTGAAGGTATAAGTATGGGCCTGGCTCATGTCAATCTTGTAGAGCGAGCCCGCAGTGAGGCGCTTGAGGAGGCCCTTCATCTGACGGTCGCTACTACTATAGTAGGCCTCGAGTGTCTGCCCAAGGATGCGGTCAGCATAGCCCTCGAAGGCGCTTACGGCGATGGCGTCGGTGAGGGGATGTGCACTCCAGTTCCAGCCTTGCGCCAAGTCAAGCACAAAGGTGGCATTGGTCAGGTCCATAATGCCCTGGTCCTCACCAATGAACTCATCAAAACTATGATGCATATTGGTACGCTCGATGGTGGGAAGAGCCATCTTGTAAAAAGTATTAGCACCGTCGGGATAGCGGCCTACCGACTCGTTGCCAGCATGCGAACTATAGGCAAGTCCGTCGGCGAACTCCTTGAGCGCCGGATGCAGTTCGAAATAGGCAGCGTTGTTAGCCACAAAGTCAGCCGACGAGGTGACGAGGGCCATCTGCCCATTAGCGTTGCCGAGCTTGAAGGGCGTATGCAACTGGCTGATGGACTCGAGTTCATCTGCCCAAAGGATGAGGTGGCCATTGGCAGGTATGATTGTGTTAGCCACGGTGCCCGAGGGAATCTGGTACTTGAGCGGATCGTCAATATCATCACTGAGATAGAGGCCTGATGCGTCGAGGTCCGTGTCAGTGGTGTTGTACAGCTCGATCCAGTCATTCTTCTTGAAGTGGTCGTTGACAAAGACAGTGTTGCCTGCGCTGACCTCGTTGACCTTGATGGGTGTGGCGACATCAGCCATTAGCTGGTCGTCATCAAGGCGCTTGAAGGTAGCTATCAGCGTGACACCGTCAGAGATCTGGGTAATATCGAGCTCAGGGCTGTCGAAAACGGCTTCTCCTTCATTCAAGATGGTTTGGCGGAACAGCTCAGCCGTCCAATAGATATCGCTCGAGTTGGGAGAGGTGTTGTGCACCTCGACGGCGATGACGTTCTCGCCCAAACGGAGACTTTCGTTGGGAATTAACAACGATTCGTAGCCTGCAGTGCTGCCTTCCCACGTGGTTGAGAAGGTTTCGTAAGCAGGCGTTCCGTCGGCCATCAGATGACGTCCGAACTCCTCGCCATTGATATAGACAACGAATCCATCGTCGACGAAGCAGTTCAACTTATACCGCTCGTTTTCTGAAGGTTCGGTATCCAAATTGAAACTCTTGCGGAAATAGTAGGTTGGTCGTTTGTCGTTGCTGTCGTTGCCAAAATCCAGCTGCTGGTTCCAATCCTGACTACCTCCGATGCCAACGTTTCCATATCCGAAGGGTCCATTGGACTGGCTCCAGTCAGCGGCTTCGTAGTCGGGGTTCGTCCAATCCTCACCGTCGAGCGTGCCTTGGTCGTAGAAACGCCATTCGGAGGACTTGTCGAAAAGTTGCACGCTGTCAGAAATGACGACTCCTTCATTCTTCTTCCATCCTATAAAACGATAGCCAGCAGGAGACATTGCAGTGATGGTGGCAGGCTCAAAGAGCTGCCCGTCGAATGTTGCCCTAGGCACCGGTTGGCCGTTAATCTCAAATGAAGCGCAATCGATGTTGGCCGAGAACTTGACATTCTTATTCTCCGACAACCCGAATCGGCCGCCCATATTTGTCATACGTGCACCACGGTTGTTGCGAATACGGGATAACATTTGGGAGGCAGAGTTTCTAAGATTACCATCATACCCTTCCATTGCCATAGCTGGCGTAGCGCGCTTGACCATATCGTCGAATACTTGCTGGGAGAATGAGGGCTCGAAGACGCTACCGTCAACGATGCAAAAGGCGTCGATGAACTTCTTCCGGAAGGGCTCGTAGTCCAACATGTTAACAAAGATATCGATGAGATAACTACTGTTGGTGTATGGATATCGGCTGTCGTGGCTATTACGACGATTCATCAGAGCGCCTAACATATCGGCATTCTCAAATCCCTGGTCTTGATCCATAAAGACGAGATGGAATTTGCCATCCTGACGCGAGCGGTATCCCTTGACGTTGTTGCTGTTGGTGAACCAGTCGGAGCATCCGACATAGCATCCTGCAGCCATGAAGTTACAATACTCGTCAATGTCGACGATATCGCAAATCTGCTCGTAGATGCTGTCGTCGGTCGGGTTGTCGGCAAGTTCTGCAGCGAGGTCAATCCAGTGCCGGAACACCTCGAAGTCGCCCACTTTCTGTACGTATCCCTGAACGCTGTTTAGCTCAAACTGATCCATCTCGTCGGTATCAATACCGTAGTTGCTATAGCCGTGGTTTTTGTTGTTGGGCTCGCGGATGTTGAACATCATCAGGTACTGTCCGTTGACGAAAACGTGTGCAGGCTGCACTGTCTGGCAGTCGAGGTTGAAACCGCTGCGGAGCACTATCTCATGAAGACCAGCATCCTTGATTCGTGCGTAGCCATCGTTGCCACCATTGCGTACCATGATGCCCTTGCTTTTGATGTAAGGCTTGTCCTCGAAGAAGGCATAAGGCAGGAAGTTCTGTCCAAGGTAGTATTTGTTGCCTTTGAGTCGAAAGGAGGCGTTAGGCGAATAGAGGTTGCGCGTCCAACCTCCACAGACTTCAAAGTCACACTCCTGGTTCAGAGCCATGATAAAAGGCCCACCATTGTCTTTACCCTCTGGGACGAGGTACTCGAAGTTGACGGGCCGCTCCCACGAGCGGTTCCTGTTGGTGGAATAGCTGACACCACTGCCAGGGATGCCATTCGTACCTATGGTGTACGCTCCTATTTGATCGTCATAGAGGTTAGCTTGATCGGTAACAACTGAGATGACGGGCAAATAGTAGCTGCGATCCATATAGATAAATGAACGCGTGACAACGGGGCTGGGCAGGTAGCCATCACGGAAAAGCCGGAAGCGATAAATAGCCGTTTCATCTTCGCCGACATGAAACATGCCCTCAGTCGTCGACATTCCATTTTCGAGCGTCGGTGTGCTACCATCCATAGTGTAATAGAGAGTACAACCCTCGGGAATGGTAACGTTGAAGTCGAATCCTTCAGAATGCATGCAAGCATCGTGGTCTACGACCGGTGCCTCCAGTTGTGTGGAGGCGAAAACGCCACACTCATTAGGCGCTGTGGGCGTGGGGAGCGAGGTCCATTGCCAAGTGTCGCTGCCGTCGGTAATACGAGCATAGCTGCAGCGCTGGATGGCAGCTGGGTAGGTCTGCGAGGCTATGAGCGTGCCGTCGCTGTTACTCAAGTAGATGGTACCGCCCTCGTAGGCTAGTTTCCAGTCCACCTGCTTGTAAGCAGCGTTACTGTAGAGAGTTCCTCCACGTACGTCGTGGTGATCAAACCAGATGGTTGCATAACCTTTGGCGCGTACTTTTCCCATATCTTCAGGCAGCTGAAATTTGGTGAGGTTGTCGGGGTCATCGCTCACGTAAAGGTTGCCTAGATTGATGTAGTTGCTGCTGGGGTTGTAGAGTTCAATCCATCCACCATAGTTGAACGAAGGGTCAACAAGCTGGTCAATGTTGGCCACCTGTATCTCGTTGATGACGAGATATGAGGGGTCAGCAAGCTCGGACTGTATTTTGCCAGGTACGGGGACGAGCTGAAACTCAGCCAAGTGGAAGAAGCCGTTTGGTCCTTCAGTCTCGCCCTGCTGCATCTCAGAGTAGAAGCGAAGGTACTTGTAATCCTCATGGAGGAAAGGCTCCGACTCAAGCTGTTCCAACGTGCCGGTGAAGGGCGTGCTTAGCTCGGCAAGTTTTACGCAGGCGTACTTGCTGGCGTTGGGGGCATACGTACCGTAAACACTCCAGAGTATCGTATGGTTGTTAGGTGTGTCGTAGCGAGTGAATTGCATCTTGATAAAGTCAATACCATTCATATCGGGCATTTCCACTTGAAAGTAATGGGTGCCGGGCTCAACGCTACCATCGTGCCAAGTGGAATGCCAATACGTCTCGACATCGTTGTCGATCAAGGCTCCAAGCGTCCCCTCCTCAGAGTCTGAATACGGGCTGCTGAGTTGCGAGACGTCTGTAATCAGCTCCACGACGGGATAGAGTTGAAATTCTGACATATGGAAATAGCCTCGAGAGCCTTGACTCGATCCCTGCTGGGCATCGGAATAGAAACGCAAGTAGGGGTAACCCTGATGACAGAAGGCTTCGGACGAGAGGGTCTCCGTGTTGCTGCTGAAAGGCGTGTAGAACTCCCCGAGCAGTGTGCAGTCTTCCTTTGTAGCATCAGGGTCGTGGGTGCCATAAACACTCCACTGCGTCGTATGGTCATTGGCTGTGTTGCGGCGGGTAAACTGGAAACGTATGAAGTCGATGCCGGCCATATCGGGCATCTCCACCTGCAGGTAGTGGGTGCCGGGTGGTACGCTTCCATTATGCCAGTCAGAATGCCAGAACGTGGCGGTGCTCTTGTCGATGAGTGCGTCTAACTGTCCTTCGATAGAATCGGAATAGGGGCTGCTGAGCTGCGAGACGTCGGTGATGAGTTCGCGCTCACTCTTGCCAGACGCCGTCAACGACACCAATAGGCAGACAATCATTAACGCGCGCGCACACGCAGACCAATAACTTAAATAATTCATGATACGAACGTAATACTTTTCGGATTGATTGTTTTCGGCTACAAAGATAGTCTTTTTTTTTTAAATCGGCAAAAAAAAACGCGAATAAAGTATATAAGTATTGTATAAATACTATTATGAGGGCATCAGTCAAAAAAAAGAATGCAGACCTTGGTTATCACAACTGGGCCTGCATCTAAACGATATTAATAACTAAAAACCTTCTCTAAACATGTTAACCTAAAACGAATCTTGTTTACCTAAAAAACCAAAACCTACTGAACTAACAATCTTAACTTACCTAATAACTAACTAACAACTATTGAATATCGTATTCTGTTTCCGCCTTTCACAAGGCCTTGTTTCCTTTTGACGGTGCAAAGGTACGACGAAAAACTCATTCGCGCAACAGTTTTCGTCCTCTTTCGCATGAAAAAGGCTGCATTATTGACACAAGTCAATCGTCGTGTGTGCGAACACAATCACTTTGTGCCCGATAACAGCTCCGATTGGCCCCGGTTCTAAACGGTTTATTAATCAGAGGAGAGCTCGGCCGCAACCAGATTGGTCAGCTCCACAAACTCGGCTATCGAGAGCTGCTCCGGACGGCGGGTAAGAAGTGAAGAGTGAAGAGTGAAGAGTGAAGATTCCTGTGGCAACAACTGGCGCAGGCTGACGCGAAGCATCTTCCGGCGCTGGTTGAATGTGGTCTTCACCACCCGCTTGAACAGAGCCTCATCGCATCCCAGCGAAGTCACATCGTTGCGCATCATCCGGATAACGGCACTCTGCACTTTGGGAGGCGGATTGAACACATTGGGCTCGACGGTGAACAGATACTCCACGTTGTACCAAGCCTGTATCAGCACGGAGAGAATGCCATACTGCTTCGATCCTGGCTGCGAAGCCATGCGCAGTGCCACTTCACGCTGGATCATACCTGTACAGCAGGGAATCAGGTCACGATTGTCGAGCATCTTGAAGAAGATCTGCGACGAGATATCATAGGGGTAGTTGCCAGTCAGCACAAACTGACCGCCATCGAACAGCTGACGGAGGTCCATCCGTAGGAAATCCTCGCCGATGACGTTATCCCTCAGTCGTGGAAAATGCTCATAGAGATAGGCCACAGACTCCGTATCGATCTCTACCACTCGCAGTTGGCGAGGTTTCTCTGCCAGATACTGCGTCAGAACGCCCATGCCTGGCCCCACCTCGAGCACAGGAATATCTGGACAGGCATCCACCGTGTCGGCTATCCGACGTGCTATCGACAGGTCGGTGAGGAAGTGCTGTCCCAGGTTTTTCTTAGGTCTTACTTGTTTCATGGGTGCAAAGGTACGAATAAGCGAGGGAAATACCAAATTTATTTGAGGATTTCCGAGCGGAGTACCTTCGAGCGCCAGCTCAAAGGTAGTGCAAATCGAGTGAAATGCAAAATAAATCGCGATTTATTTTCATTTCCGAGATGCAGCCGACCTTCGACCGTCAGGTCAAAGGTAAGCCACTTTGCTATCATTCCCATGGTGGGAGCGTCACATTCCCAGCATGGGAGCGTGATGTTCCCACGGTGGGAGCGTGTCATTCCCAGCGTGGGAATGTGACGCTCCTCCGCTACTTTCGTCCAGCTCATCGCTATCTAGCGTGTCGTTTCATCAGTGGCGAAAAATAAAAGTTTAGCACTTTTGTGGCAAGACCTAACATTCATTTCATACAACACACTCTACATCAGATAATTACGTTGTTTTAGAAGCCCTCAAGAGGTAACTAAGAGGTAACTAAGAGGTAACTGAGAGGTAACTGAGAGGTAACATGAGCCCCCTCTTTCGCCTTCTAAAAAAAATCGCAGAAAAAGCATCATTTTTGAGCGAAATACTTGCAAATCACAAAAAAATTTTGTACCTTTGCAGGTGAAATTGCGAAGCTGCTCACGCGCAGCCATTCAAGCATGCTTGATGGCTCTCGCTGAAATGCAGCAAGGCGTTCGGAAATGCTGTGAAAAGCACACGTCCTGACAGAGAATAAAGACTAAGTTCGTAATCAAGTGAGAATGAAGCAGAGCTCGCTCTGGCTTTGTTCGAACTTCAAACGGACTCGAGCTGTATAGCTTCATGAACTATATTTAACTAATCAAAATTGAAAGGAGTTTAAATCTATGAACGAAAAATCCTTGAACAATGGGCTTGCTATGAATGCTGCCCTCGAGACAACGCTCGCTGTCGAGCTGTTTCTCAATGAACGCTACCGCTTCCGTCGCAATGTGCTGAACGGGAAGGTAGAGTTAGCCGATCTGCCTGATGTCGATGTGCCTGCTGACGAGGCTGGATGTAAGACATCAGACCACTCTCTCGAATGGCGCCCGCTGACCCAGGAGGCGCTCAATAGTATCATCCGTCGGGCCAAGAAGGAGCAGGTGTGCGAAAAAGGAAGTCCGAAGACGGCGATTGTCGAGTTCGTACATTCAGAAGATGTACCCATACATAATCCTATAGGCGACTACCTGCAGCAGCTGCCTGTATGGGACGGAAAGAACCACATCGCCCAGCTCTTCAGCCGCCTGCCCGGCCTCACCTCCGAGCAGCAGGCATTCCTTGCCACCTGGCTTCGCTCGGCTGTGGCTCACTGGCTGCAGATGGACACCCTTCACGGCAATGAGTGTGTGCCCACGCTGATTGGTGCCCAGGGTTGTGGCAAGACCACCTTCTTCCACCGACTGTTGCCGATGGAGCTGCGTCAGTACTATCTCGACCATCTGAACCTGTCGAACAAGTTCGATAAGGAGATGGCGCTGACCAACAATCTCTTGGTGAACCTCGACGAGCTCGAGGCCATCCGTCCCAGCCAGCATGCGGCCCTCAAGCAGACTCTCTCGAAGAGCAAGGTGAACGGGCGCCCTATCTATGGCTGTGCACAGGAAGACCGTCCTCGCTTCGCCTCGTTCGTAGCTACGACCAACAATCCTCATCCGCTGACCGACCCAACGGGTAGTCGCCGGTATATCTGCCTGCAGATTCCTGACGGACAATATATCGACAACACGGGCGAGATTGACTACGGACAGCTTTATGCCCAGGTGGTCTATGAGCTGACGGTGGCCAAGACACCCTATTGGTTCTCGAACGACGAGGTGGCCCGTATCCAGCAGCTGAACCAGAACTACCTGGTAAAGAAGGACATCGCTGAGATGGTGGAGGCCTGCTTCCGCAAGCCCAAGGAGGGTGAGGCAGCCAAGCTGATGAACTCGAAGATGCTGCTGAGCCACATCCAGAAAGCCTATCCCTCGGTCGACATCAATCACGGCAACAAGGTCCGTGTAGGACAGGCGATGAATTTGCTCGGCTATGAGTTCAACGACCGCGGCAATGTACCTTTCTACAAGGTCATCCCCGTGCTTGCTGCATAGGCTGGAGTTAGGTCTCAGTTACCTCTCAGTTACCTCTCAGTTACCTCTTAGTTAGGTGTGAAAGGGGCGTTTTTAATGCTTAATCAACTCAAAATCAAACAATTAAAAATCCACAATGTTAGGTCTTATGGAAAAACAGCTAGAATTAAAAAATATTCCTTGGGAATACGAACTATGTTTCAACGAAAACTGTCCGCTGCGAGAGAAGTGCCTGCACTATCAGGCCTATCTGCTCCAGCCGGTCAGGCGACTTGGTGGCCCAGCCATCTATCCGTCAGCGTGGAAGAGTGGCGAATGCTCACGCTTCACCGAAGCCAAACTGATACAGAAGGCATGGGGCTTCGATCATCTCTACGACAATGTGCCGAACAATCTGAAGTCAGCAGCGCGTCAGGATGTGCACGCCTACCTGGGCAGCGGCCAGAGTGCCTACTATCGTGTCCATCACGGTGAGCGTATGCTCTCGCCCCGCCAGCAGCGCGACATCCTGCACATATTGTCCAGATACTGCAGCGCCGAAGGCGCCTCCTTCGACCACTATGTCACTGACTTCGACTTTAGTTAATTGCATGAAGAAGCCTCCCCGCCGAAAGGGAGGCTTCTTCGTTGTACACTGTTCTGGCGGACTTAATCCGCCAGCATCTAGTTTGAGAGACACACAGGGCGAACCGTAAAGCCGTAGTAGCGGTCGATGGGGTCATTGCTGAAGGTTCTCGAACTGAAGCCCAGATTCCACGCGTTGTACGGGCGGCTCTCGCTGAGCGTGCGCGACCAATAGCCGCCGATGTCCCTACCCCAGAGCCAACTATCTAAGCGGTAATCAGCAGCGGGAAGGAAAATGGAGTTGCCATTCGACTTGCTGGTAATCAGACGACCTTTGACGCCGTTTTGGGTTGTCCATTCAGTGGTGGTGTAATTGCTGTTGACGAGTTCTTCGAGCTGCTCTTCGCTTGGCATGCGCCAGGCAGGGCCCCAATTTACATAGGCGGCATCGTCCTCCGGATCGAGCTCGGTCTTGTCGTCGGTGAAGCCGTCATTGCCGTACCTGCTGTTATTGCAGTACTTGGTCATTGTATCGTAAGAACCATTACACCACTTGTAGGTGATCCAATGGAAATCAGTCTTGCCGTTCTCGTCATAAGGTTCCGTCTCGCCCCAAGCGAAATAGTCGCCATAGTCCTCAGGGCTGCTGGCACCAACGTTCATATTTGCCCAAAGCGTGCCGCTAGGTAATCCAAGGTCAACAGTCGTCACCCCAGCGGGGGGGCGAACCGTACAGGGCGCACACTTGAGCCGATGCAACGGTTGGGGCGTGCCGTGCCGATGGAGCTCGAATTGAAGTACAAGTTGGACGCGAAGCTCGGGCTGGTGAAGAGCGTACGCGACCAGTAGTTGCCGAGCGTGCCTGCGTTGTTGAGCGAACTACTGCCGTGGTACCCTGCCGCTGGCAGGAAAATGGAGTTGCCGTTTGTCTTGCTCGTAATCTTCCAACCATTCACGCCGCTCTGCGTCGTCCACTCGGTAGTGGTGTAGCTGCTGTTGATGAGTTCTGCGATCTGCTCCTGACTCGGTATGCGCCAATCAGCCCCCCAGTTGACGTAAGCGGCATCGTCCTCAGTTTCTAATTCCGTCAAGTTATCCGTGAAGCCGTTGTTGCCATAACTGCTGACGGTGCAGTATTTGGTCAAGGTTTTTTCTGCCCCGTTGCACCACTTGTAGTTGTTCCAGCCGAAAGTAGTCTTGCCGTTCTCGGCATAAGGTACAATCTCACCCCAAGCGAAATAGTCGCCATAGTCCTCGGGACTGCTGGCACCAACATTGCAGGTTGCCCACAAAGTGCCGCTGGGAAGGCCGAGGTCGACGTAGTCTCGGCCATCAATAGAACCTGATTGATCACAATAGTAGTAGGCAACGGCCCCCGTAGCATAGTCCAACAATAGCAGATAGTTTTTCTCCACCTCGACTACTCCCATCACTTTAACGGTTTTTCCCGACGCATTATACATCGTTAGCGTGCCTAAATAGTAGCGGAACTTGTAGGTGGCAGCACCGGGATAATCGGTAGTGCCGTCTTCATTCAGGGTGAATGATGTCCCGTCAGGAGCATACCAAGTGCCCACGATCAGCGTATTGTCCACGTTGTAGGGTTTTACCAACTGCTTGGGAGCCTTCCCCAGAATCACGTCAACTGCGCTCGTCACATCTGTGATGGTGACTTCACCGTCGCCATCCATATCGCCCTTCACAATTCCCTGGGCGTTCATGGCTGTTGCTGCGAAGAGCAACAAGAATGTAAATAAAGTCTTCTTCATGATTGGTTAGTTTTGTAAATATGTGCAAAGATAGGCAGGAGAGGAGCTCATTCTGGGAGACGACGCACAGGGCGAACCGTAAAGCCGAAGTAACGTAAGCCGTAGCTCGTGTAGACGCTGCTCGAATCGAAGTACAGGCCCCACGCGCGGTCCGGGCTGTCCGAGTTGAGCGTGCGCGACCAGTAGTCGCCGCCCGAGCCCGCATCGAAGGGCATGCTATCGTAGCGGGACCCTGCAGCGGGCAGGAAAACGGAGTTGCCTTCGTAGTCTTCCATATTACTAGTGATCTTCAGGCCATAAACGCCATTCTGGTAGGTCCATTCGGTGGTGGTGTAGTTACTATTGATGAGCTCATTGTATTGGTCGATGCTGGGCATGCGCCAGGCAGAACCCCAATTTACATAGGCGGCATCGTCCTCCGGCTTCAGTTCGGTCAGGCCACCATTGTTATTATACTTATTGAAGGTGTCACCATTATCATTGGTGTCAAAGTAGGGGCTCCAATAGAACGTGGTCTTGGTACTCGTCTCGCCCCAAGCGAAATAGTCGCCATAGTCCTCAGGGCTGCTGGCACCAACGTTCATATTTGCCCAAAGCGTGCCGCTGGGTAGTCCAAGGTCAACAGCCGTCACCCCAGCGGGGGTGTTGCCTGCCGCCTTTCCATTCTGCGTTACTGTAATTGTACGTGTCAAAGCATCGGCTGTCACTGTCACCGTTGCACTGCGACTGTCGGTGCTGGTGTTCTCCGAAACGGTAATGGTCAGAGAGCCATCGCCGGTACCAGAGGCAGGAGATATGATGCACCACGATTCGCTGGAGGAAGCTGTCCAGCTGCCATTGCAATTGATGCTTACCTGCTCGCTACCTCCCAATGATGCAAAAGACAGCGATGACGCAGAAACCTCCACACCGATTTCTGGGAGCCGTACAGGGCGCACACTAAAGCCGAGGCAACGCTTGCCGTCGCCCCTGCCGGGTCTGTTCGAAGTTAAGCCCAGGAACCACGCGTGGCTCGGGTCGCTCTCGACGAGCGTGCGCGACCAATAGTAGCCGCCCGAGCCCACATCTAAGAGCGAACTAACGTTGAGTAACCCTGCAGCGGGCAGGAAAATTGAGTTGCCGTTTGGGCTCTTCACCTCATATCCATTGACATTGTTCTTCGCAGTCAATGTCCAAGTACAATTAGTACGCAACTCATCGATCTGATACTGACTCGGCATGCGCCAGGCAGGCCCCCAGTTCACGTAAGCAGCATCGTCCTCCGGCTTCAGTTCGGTCAGGCCACCATTGTCATAATACTTATTGAAGGTGTTACCATCATCATTGGTGTCAAAGTAGTTGCTCCAATCACTATTATACGAGGTTTTGGCACTCGTCTCGCCCCAAGCGAAGTAGTCACCGTAGTCTTCGGGACTGCTGGCACCAACATTGCAGGTTGCCCACAAAGTGCCGCTGGGAAGGCCGAGGTCGACGTAGTCATCAGGATTATGAAAATTAGGAACTGCCGAGCTGGTGTAGTAGGCAACGGCCCCCGTAGCATAGTCCAACAATAACAGATAGCTTTTCGTCACCTTGACTACTCCCATCACTTTAACGGCTTTTCCCGGCACATTATACATCGTGAGCGTGCCTAAATAGTTGCGGAACTTGTACTTGGCAGCACCGGTATAATCTTCGATTGTGCCGTCTTCATACAGGGTGAATGATGTCCCGTCAGGAGCATACCACGTGCCCACGATCAGCGTATTGTCCACGTTGTAGGGGTTAACCAACTTCTTGGATGCCTTCCCCAGAATCACGTCAACTGCGCTCATCACGTCTGTAATGGTGACTTCGCCGTCGCCATCCATGTCGCCCTTCACAATTCCCTGGGCGTTCATGGATGTTGCTGCGAAGAGCAACAAGAATGTAAATAAAGTCTTCTTCATGATTGGTTAGTTTTATAAATATGTGCAAAGATAGGCATTTTTTTGATAATCACCAAAATAATTGGGGAAAAAGTGACGTAACGCTCGAACATCGAGGCACAGAGAGCACGGAGAAGACAGAGGATTTAGAGTAATGATGATGGGCAGAATGCTATCCTCTCAAGACTTTGATAAACTCGTCGATACCCACCACATCAATGTAAGGAAATGATGTTTGTTTGAGAACATCGTAGTGATGGTCTTCTGTAACGATGTAACGGGCGTTAGCCTTGAAAGCGCAATCTACGAATTTGTCATCATCGGGGTCTGCCGTAATAAGATGAAGATGATAGTACACCTGAACCATCTTGGTGTTGGGCAAATCAAGGATAGCGGTAATAACGTTCGAGGCTATCTCTGGTCCAACTTTCTGAATGAGAATTTCCTCATATTCAGCCAAAATCTCATTAGTGACGCAAAGGGTGTACTTCCCATCGACGAAATCACGCCAGACAGGATAGTAAGCACTCCGTCGCGAAAGCGACATCAGCAGACAATTGGTATCAAGAACGATGTTCATTACTGCTTGTATGGTGTGCGCATGTGTTCAGACTTCCACTCTTCCATCACGTTGTCGTTGAGAACACCCTCATCCCAAAGACGGTCGACAGCATCCTCCACTCGCTTGGCGAAATACTGGCCAAGCATGCGGCGAATGTCTTGCATCTCCACTTCTGAGGTTACTCTGGACACCAATTCCAGCATCTCAATCTGGAATGGGGTAAACGGCTTTGCCTGTAAAGTTGCTGCATCCATAATGAATCTCCTTTTGTATGCTATCAGGCTGCAAAGATAAGCCTTTTTTTGATAATCACCAAAATAATTGGGGAAAAAGTGACGTAGCGCTCAAAGAAACTTGAAGTCGTAATAATCTCATCAAAGTTACGTAAATAATCTTAATTCTTCGCGCGTTATTCAATATAAATTCGTAATTTTGCACCATGATTCAGAAAAACGGCATCCAGACAATGACGAAGATAGCACTGCCCCTGCTGCTGGGAGGTGCCATCCTCTACTGGATGTATCGGGGTTTCGACTTCGAGCGAGTGCGAGAGGTGATGCTCCACGAGATGGACTGGACGTGGATGCTGCTCTCCTTCCCCTTTGGCATCCTGGCTCAGGCACTGCGAGGCTGGCGCTGGCGACAGACACTGGAGCCGCTCGATGAGCATCCTCGCAGCTGCGTCAGCGTCAATGCCATCTTCCTGAGCTATGCTGCCTCGCTAGTAGTGCCGCGCATCGGAGAGTTCACCCGCTGTGCCGTGCTGAAGCGATGGGAGGGAATCTCCTTCACCAGGGCTTTGGGGACAGTGGTGACGGAGCGCATGGTCGACATGCTGCTCATGCTGCTCATCGTGGGAGCGACACTGCTGCTGGAGATGAGCACCTTCGGCACCTTCTTCCGACAGACAGGCACCAGCCTTCAGGGCATCCTCAGCAGTTTCTCATGGGCAGGGTGGCTGGTTACCATCATCTGTCTCATAGCCATTGGCGTGCTGCTATACATCCTGGTGCGCAACCTACAAATATATAATAAGGTGAAGACCACCCTCAGCGACGTATGGAAAGGCATCACCTCGCTGAAGGGCGTGCACAGCGTGCCATCGTTCCTGCTGATGACCGTTGGCATCTGGCTCTGCTATTTCCTGCATTATTACCTGACGTTCTTCTGCTTCGACTTCACGGCTCACCTGGGCATAGCTTGCGCCCTGGTGACCTTTGTCGTAGGATCCATCGCTGTCATCGTGCCCACCCCTAATGGAGCCGGCCCCTGGCATTTTGCCGTGAAGACGATGCTCATCCTCTATGGTGTGCAGGAAGAGCAGGCACTCTACTTCGTGCTCATCGTCCACACCGTGCAGACGCTGCTGGTAGTGCTGCTGGGTATCTATGCATGGGCAAGACTGGCTTTTATCGAGGGGCGAGGTACGAGGGGCGAGGTACGAGAATACTCTGCTGGTGGTCAAGAGACAGGATGAGACTAATGAGACTATAGAATATAAACATATATAAGATGAGTGATTTCTATTATCGTAAAGTGGATGCTTACAATTTAGCGAAAGAACTTGCTAAATATGTTTATCAATTGTTGCGTTCTTTTCCCCCAGAAGAACGTTTCGCCCTAACGGATCAAACTCGAAGGGCAGCCATCTCTGTACCAGCAAACATCAGGGTATCCATGACAATCTACGGGCTAAAGAAATCGTTAGAAGAGAAAAGTAAGAACCAAAACATTATTAACAACCCCAGGTAGGACTGGAGAGGCTCAAGGTATTCTCGTACCTCGCACCTCGTACCTCGTACCTCGTAAAAACATTAAAACAAATGAATGACATTCAAAACCTGAAGCCAGCATGCGTCTGGCGCAACTTCTACAAGCTCACACAAGTACCTCGTCCCTCCGGGCATCTGGAGAAGATTCAGCAGTTCCTGCTCGACTTCGGCAAGGAGGCTGGCGTGATGGCCGTCAAGGACCCCGCTGGCAACATCCTTTTCCGCAAACCTGCATCGCCAGGAATGGAAGGTCGCAAGGGCATCATCCTGCAGGCTCACATGGATATGGTGCCGCAGAAGACACCTGAGTCCACACACAACTTCGAGACTGACCCCATCGAACCTTGGATTGACGGTGAGTGGGTGAAGGCCAAAGGCACCACTCTGGGCGCTGACAACGGACTGGGCGTAGCCTCAATCATGGCCATCATGGAAGACAAGACTCTCGTTCACGGTCCCATCGACGCACTCATCACTGCCGACGAGGAAACGGGCATGTTTGGCGCCAACGACCTGCCTAAGGACGAACTGCAGGGTGACATCCTGCTGAACCTCGACTCTGAGCATTGGGGCAAGTTCGTCATAGGCTCGGCTGGTGGCATCGACGTGACTGCTACTTTGGAGTATAAAGAGGTGGAGACCGATCCCGACGACGCTGCCGTCCGCGTAACCATCAAGGGTTTGCGTGGTGGACACTCAGGCCTTGAGATACACGAGGGACGCGGCAATGCCAACAAGCTGATGGTAAGACTGGTACGCGAGGCCATCGAAGAGCTCGATGCACGTCTGGCCATCTGGCATGGTGGCAATATGCGCAACGCCATCCCCTTCAAGGCTGAGGTGGTGCTCACCCTGCCGAAGGAGAATGTAGAAGCACTGAAAGAGCTTGCCGCCGACTGGCAAGAAGACTTCAACGACGAGTATAAGATCATCGAGCCGCAGGGCATCGAGGTCATCGCCGAAGAAGTGGAAGCCCCAAAGACGGAGCTGCCCGTGGAGATACAGGACAACATCGTGGATGCTATCTACGCTTGTCACGATGGTGTCATCCGCATGATTCCCTCCTATCCCAACGTCGTGGAGACCAGCTCGAACCTCGCCATCATCGACATTGAGAATGGCAAGGCTGGCATTAAGATCCTGGCCCGCTCCAGTCGTGAGGACATGAAGGACTATGTGGTGAAGATGCTCGAGAGCTGCTTCAACATGGCAGGCATGAAGGTAGAGACGGCCGGCTCATACGGCGGATGGGACCCCAACCCCGACAGCGAGGTGCTGCACCTGCTGCTTAAGGAGTACAAGGAGCTCTTCGGCGAGGACGGCATCATACAGGTCGACCATGCAGGTCTGGAGTGCTCGGTCATCCTGGGCAAGTACCCACATCTCGACGTCGTCAGCCTCGGCCCCACGATGAAGAGTCCGCACACCACCACCGAGCGCGCCCTCATCGCCACGGTAGAGCCATTCTGGCAGCTGCTGAAGAAGACGCTCGAGGACGTCCCCGCAAAATAAACAATGACCGCCGCTGTATTTTTTCTTCTTTCCGGGGGTTAGCATTTTGGACGTTCGCCTGTACTATTATAGAGTAAAAGGAGATTTCAAATGCCTACCCAGATAGAACAACTTTACAGCCGGCACTACGACCGCATGCTGCTCACCGCACGCACGCTACTCGACAACGACGAGGATGCGCGCGATGCGGTGAGCGATGTGTTTACCGAGTTGCTCGCCTCGGGCAAGCAACTGGATGAGCTGCGGGCCGAGAGCTACTTGCTGGTCAGCGTGCGCAACCGCTGCATGAACATGCTGGAGCACCGTCAGGTGGTAGAAGCATCAGAGAAGCTGTTGACCCCTGACGATGAGACCTCCAACTACGAAGAGCCGCCACTCGACCAAGTGCTCGACTATATGGACACGCGCCTCACCGACAAGACCAGCAGCGTGATGAAACAACGCTTCCTGGGGCGCAAGAAATACAACGAGATAGCCACCGACATGGGCATCAGCCGTATTGCCGTGTACAAGCACCTGTCGCAAGGGCTACGGCAAATCCGCGCTCACTTCTCTTGGTACACGGCCGTCCTGACATTGCTCTTGCTGCTCTCCGGCGTTGCTCTAGCGTTCTTCATCAGTCATCAGGGCACGAGTCCTTCACCACAACAGCCGGAGGAGTCATCGGTCAGCACTCCTGCCAGCGTAGCCCATCCACAGCCACAAGTCGTACATTATGAGGACGCGCCACTGGAGCAGATACTCACTGACATCACCAACTACCACAAGCTGCAATTGCGTTTTCTCAGTGACGGTGCCCGTCGTCTGCGCCTTCATTATGACTGGCATCAGGGTGACCCCGTCGCCAACATCATCGCCACGCTCAACCTCTTTGAGAGCATCAACCTGGATCTGCGCCAAAATAGCCTCTACGTCAAATGAAGATTGGTCTGACTATCCTGTTGATCATCCTGCTTCACCCTGTCATACTACATGCACAGCGCTTCAGCCGCGACTATCGCGACAGGCCCATGACCGAGGTGCTCAGTGACCTGGCGACAGCTGGAGGCCAGCGCATCGTCTTCATCCATGATGAGCTGGAGGATTTCACCGTCACCCAGCAGTTCGAGTCGCTCAGCATCGTCGATGCCATCCGCGCCTGCATCGGCTTCTATCCCATCAGTCTCAGTTGTCAGGGTGACTCCATCCTGATTGTCAAGTGCACACAGAAAGCCCGTCGCCGCCTCATCGGCCACCTGACGGATGAGCACGACATGCCCGTCAGCTATGCCAACATCACGCTCTATTCGCCCATCGACTCCACTATTATTAATAAAGGTGTAAGCAACCAGAACGGCCGATTCGTCATTCCTTGTGACACGGCAGAGTTCATAATGCGGGTCAGCCATATTGCTTACAAGCCACTCCGTCGCCGGTGCCAGCCCACCAACATTGGCACGCTGCGCCTTGAGACGGCACTGGAGCCGATTGACAGCCTCAGCATCGTTGCCAGCCGCACAAAACAGAAAGAGCAGACCTACAGGTTGCTGGCGCAGATGGTGGACGTGAATGTGTGGAACATGGGCTTGCCACAGTTCAACATTGACACGATACCCCTCAAATATCGCGATGCGCCAGCCGTCGTACTGGCCGAATACGACAGCATCTGCTACAGTGAGCACCATGATCCTCTTCTGAAAATCAGCAGCAAGCGATGGATAGGCAGCCGATGGCTGGAGACCACCCACCTGCACCGCGTCCGATATATGGTAAACAGTGCCGAAGGGGTCAGGAGATTGTCGCACTTTGCCTACTCCACCCAGACCGATGTCACCAACTTCGTGATGTACAAGACCACCTTCGTGGGCATCCGTATCATCAGCCCTGACGGTGGAATACACACGGTGAACACCCTACCCTACTTCACACCCCGCAAGCTGAAGCCGCAGCAGGACGGAACAGGCGTCGACAGCATTAGCATTGCCCCGCTGACAACGGGCGACATCGTCGACCTTTACGTCTTCCACCGCTACAAAGAGCCCCTTTCGCCCTACGTCATGCACTTCCCCACCGGCTTCCCTGTACTGAGCTACGAGGCACGCGCAGTGGCAGGCCAACACGTCAGCATCAGTTTTGAAGAGCATCATTCACCTGCCACCGCTCAGTTGAAAGGAGATGGCAATCAGCAGATACTGACTTATCACCTGCACGACTATTGGTCGAAAGAGGCCCGCACGCCATCCTTCACCCTGCTGAAGGCGCAGACCTCCGGCAGTCAGCAGCCCAGCATCAAGGCTACGGCAACGGAACTATCAGAAACAAAATAAGAAGAGAGATGAAACAGTTGAAGACAACACTCCTGCTGCTTGCCAGCATCATCTGGCAGGGAGCACAGGCACAAGAAACGAGTACTGCCGTAGAGGGCATCGACCCCAACGACCCCTTTGAGATGCAGAAACCGCAAAGCGACAACCGAGCCATAAGCTCACTGACGGCAAACTTCTCGCCGGGTTGGATAACGTCAGAAGTGGAGACGCCACACTATGGCTCCCATAGCTGGCAGCCAGGCAGCGGCTTCGAATTGGCCTATCGATACATCGGGAATCATGGATACGGTTTCGCCCTGACCTATTCGAACAACAGCACCGAATATGACGGCGCCTACCAACTGGGACTAACCGGCATCACCGGCTCGGTCGTCTACGGTGGGCGTATCGCCCGTCAGTGGATAGCGAGTGTTGAGGTCGGAATAGGATATACGTACTATACCGATGGCGGACATAAGTCGCAAGACGGTCTTGCTACCCGCTACGCATTCAGCTTTGAGTACCAGCTTGCCAAGCACTTCGGTATCGGAATAGGAATGTCGAACCAGTTATCGAGATTCCCTGGCAACAACTACAGCATGGCGAAAGACAAGATAAACGGTTTCAGCCGCCTCGCCTTGAACGCCGGATTGCACATATACCTTTAATACATATAGCACACACCATGAACAGAACCATCATCGTCCTCTGCCTTCTACTCACATCATTGGCCACCAAGGCCCAAGGCAGCTACTGCAACACATTTGCCGAATATATCGGCGGACACTTCACCCAGCTCGAACAGCTGCAGATGCAGACACGCTCAAAGAGCAAAAGAATCTGGTGGGGTGGCGTCGACTTCCAACCCGTCACTGGCGACAAAGCCACCGACAAGATACTGAAGAAACAGGCATGCGTCGTCATGTATCATGACTCGATCTACCTGAACTGCCGCAACTTGAGTTGCCAGGGCGTGGCCTTTGGCAAGGGGTATGCCCGGGCCTATGTTTTTGAACGCGACTACCTGCTCTTCTGCGCCCAAAGCATCAAAGCACGCCAAAAAACCAGTTCGGCCGCGCTGGCCTTCGGACTATTAGGGGGAACTATCGCCGCATCGAGCTTATCCGATAACTACAGTTGCTACATCCTCAACCCTGGCACGGGCGTCGTGGAACTCATCGACAAGAACGTGATGCACCGCCTGCTGGAGGAACGCAACGACCTCGAGATGGAATACCGCCTCACCGACCCTAAGCTGAACTTCCATCCCGAGACCCTCCTCCCCTTCCTGATCAAGCAAGGGCTCATCGAGGAATGATGTTGATGCTATCCTCTTTGCCGACTGGGTAAAAACACTTTTTTTCTCAGAATATTCGTGTTTTTGAAAAGTTTTTCGTACCTTTGCACCCGATTTCAGTAATTCATTAAAACAAGAAAACAAATTATGGACGATTACCCGGCGGATAGTAACAAACGTTAGGCGGGAGGAATCGGCAGAACAACGCACTGCTAGTCCTCTGGCCATGAACCCTTTAGCAAAAGAGGATTAGCAACAATGAAGACATTTTGGAACACCCAAGGTGGGCTTAGCCAACTCCAGGAGTGGCAGCCCAACAGCTGGATACAAGTGACTTGCCCCACAGAAGAGGACCAGCACGAACTTGAGGAACAGTTCGGTATACCCGACTATTTCATCACCGACATCAGCGATACTGACGAGCGTGCCCGTTACGAATACGACGACGGATGGATGCTCATCATCCTGCGTATACCTTATGTAAAGGAGATTCGCTCACGCACGCCCTATACCACCGTGCCACTGGGCATCATCCACAAGCGCGACGTCACCATCACCGTCTGCTATTATGAGACGAACATGATGATTGACTTTGTCAGCTACCAGCAGAAGCGTGGCGTAGGTTTCACTGACTATGTCGACATGATCTTCCGATTGTTCTACAGCAGCGCCGTCTGGTATCTGAAGCGACTGAAGCAGATCAACTCGCTCATCGACAAAGCCAAGCGCAACCTCGACCGTGACGTGAACAACGAGTCGCTGATAGGACTTAGCCGCTTGCAGGATTCGCTCACCTATTTCCAAACCTCCATCCGAGGCAACGAGACACTGCTCTCGAAACTGAAGTTCAAGCTCCAGATCGATGAGCTCGATGCCGACCTCATCGAAGACGTGAACATTGAGATGACCCAGGCCCGCGAGACAACGGCCATCTACTCTGACATCCTCGAGTCGACAATGGACACCTATTCGAGCATCATCAACAACAACATGAACACCGTGATGCGTACGCTGACTTCCGTCACCATCATCATGATGTTTCCAACGCTCATTGCCTCACTCTTTGGAATGAACCTCATCAATGGTATGGAAGAGAAACCATTCGGTTTTGTATTGGCACTCATCATCTCTGTGGGCACTGCTGCTGCTGCCTGGTGGTTCTTCCGTCACAAGCGATTAGTGTGAGTTCAAAGGCACGAAACAAGGAGAAAGAAGTTAAATAACATTAAAAGTGAACACAAAACCGAGAATACCTCACTTCTAACTCCTAACTTTTTCGTACTTTTGGCAACGAATTGTGAACATACGTATCAAATCAGTAACTTAAAACAGTTAAATGATGGACTCTCAAGAGAACAACCTCGTCAGCGCAAACGCTGCTTCGCCAGTCGAAGAAACAGGGAAACAAGAGGAAGTAAAAACAGAAGAGCAGGTGCCTACCACAGCACCAGAGGCTTCTGAAGTAAAGCCAACTGAGGCAGAACCACAAGCACCAGAGGCAACGGCAGAGCCGGCTCCAGCTGAAGAAGCAGCTGAGCCCGCTAGCGATGAGCCTGTCTTCCAGGAAGAACCTGTAGCTGAGGACGAGCCTGAAAAGCCAGTAGAAGATCGCAAGGTCTATGCCACAAAGTCGGAGGTGCTGGATCGTGTGAAGGAAATTGCCCACGGTGAGGAGCCCCCACAAAAAGACGAAGTTGAATACTTGAAGACTGCTTTCTACAAGCTTCATATCGCCGAAAGAGAAGCCAAGCTGAGGGAATACATCGACAATGGCGGTGACCCCGAGGCCTACCAAATCACTCCTGATGAGGAAGAGGAGGTATTCAAGGCAGAGATGGGCGTAATCAAGGAACGTCGCCAGCAGCAGTTCCGCGAAATGGAGGCAGAGAAAGAAGAGAACCTGAAGAAGAAGCTCGCCATCATTGATAAGCTGAAAGCTATGGTCACCTCGCCTGAGGAAGCCAGCAAGACATACCAAGAGTTCAAAGCTCTCCAGCAGGAATGGCGCGAAATCAGATCGGTTCCTGCCGAGCGTGCCAACGAGCTGTGGCGTAACTACCAACTCTATGTCGAGCAGTTCTACGACCTGCTGAAACTCAACAGTGAAGCCCGTGAACTCGACTTTAAAAAGAATCTGGAAGCCAAGACTCGTCTTTGTGAAGCTGCCGAGAAACTGGCAGAGGAAGCCGATGTCATCAGTGCTTTCCACCAGTTGCAGAAGCTGCATCAGGAATATCGCGAAATAGGCCCTGTGAGCAAAGAGCTCCGCGAGGAGATCTGGCAGCGCTTCAAAGCTGCCTCGACTGTCATCAATAAGCGTCATCAGCAGCACTTTGAGAGTCTTCGTGCTCGCGAAGAAGAGAACTTGGCCAAGAAGACCGCTCTCTGTGAAAAAGTTGAGGAAATCCTGAAAGAAGAGAACAAAGGCAGTGCTGACTGGGACCGCCACACTCAGGAGATCATCGCTCTCCAGGGAGAATGGAAGACCGTTGGCTTTGCCCCACAAAAGATGAACGTGAAGATCTTCGAGCGCTTCCGCGCTGCCTGTGACACGTTCTTTGCCAGCAAAGCAGAGCATTTCCGCTCGTTGAAAGAGTCATACAAGGAAAACATTGAAAAGAAACGCGCCCTCATCGAGAAAGCTAAAGCTCTGCAGGACAGCACAGAATGGCGCTCCACCAGCGATAAGCTCATCGCCTTGCAAAAGGAGTGGAAGACCATCGGTATGGTGCCCAAGAAAGTAGGCGATCAGCTGTGGGAGGAGTTCTTGGCTGCCTGCAACAAGTTCTTCGAAGCACGCAACGCGGCAGGAGCTGGACAGCGAGGCGAGGAGCGTCAGAACCTTGAGAAAAAGCGTGACGTCATCAGTCGCATGAAAGCTGTGGCCGAGGAAGGTGGCGACGACGTGCAGGCCAAGGTGCAAGCCCTCGTTGAGGAATACAATGCCATCGGTCATGTGCCCTTCAAAGAAAAGGACAAACTCTATGAAGAGTACCATGCTATGCTCGATAAGCTTTATAAGGATCTTAACATCTCAGTGGCCCGCCGTCGCCTGAACAAGTTCAAGGACAGCTTGAAGCAGGTGGTGGAACGTGGCGAAGGAGCACTCGACAATGAGCGTGCACGCCTCATGCGCCAGTACGAGCAACTGAAACAGGAGGTTCAAACCTACGAGAACAACCTCGGATTCCTGAGCGCCAGCTCAAAGAAGGGCAACTCACTCATCGACGAGATGAACCGTAAAGTGCAGAAGCTGAAGGACGACATTCAGCTCGTGAAGGAGAAAATCAAGGCTATCGATGCCGAGAATGCTGCGAAGGAGCAGTAATGATTATTGTCATTCCCAGAATAGGACGGCAGGGGCTTTGAGTCTCTGCCGTTCATCTTTGATGAACCCTCTCTGAAACGAACATAATATAGCATATTTATCCTTCAAATATTTTTTTTATCATTTTTTCTCAAAAATATACTTGTTTTTCCTTTTTTTTTTGTATCTTTGCTGCCAACTAGCGACCTTCTTTGGAAAAAGAGCTATTCATCTTGCTTACTGGACATCAGTGCATAGTATGGAAAGACGTTGCAAAATAGGAATTTCACTCGGCCGCCACACAAAAATGTGGTGACCCTCTCCTTTGCATTGCCCCCTCATGAATACTGCTGAAAAGACAAGCACACCATCCCAGGCATTGACATGGTTTCCCATGCGGGTGACGTATTGCAGAGAACTTAAAATCAAGGAATGCCTGGACAACCTGAAGGTGGAAAGCTATGTCCCCATGCACTATGAGTTGGTAGATGTCAAAAATCAGAGGCAACTCATGAGGGTGCCTGCCATACACAACCTCATTTTCGTTCGCTCAACACAAGAGGCGCTCACAAGCATGAAGATGACTCGCCAAGAATTGGAACCCTTACGCTATATGATGAGGCCTACTGACGACGGTTCCAAAAGGCGGGAGATCATACGTATTCCCGACAAGCAGATGGAGGACTTCATCCGTGTCTCGTCAGCAGAAGACGAGCGTGTGATCTTCCTGAACTATAGTAGTTACCTGGCAAAGCCTGGACAGCGCGTAAAGGTCACACAAGGACACTTCGCAGGAGTGGAGGGAGTCATCAAGCGCATCAACAACAACAAACGAGTAGTAGTGCAGATTGACGGTGTGGCAGCTGTGGCCATCACCTATGTACCTACCGAACATCTCATAGCAATCAACGAGAACTATTAACCCATAAACTGATAAATATGGACAAGTATTCAGAGCTTTTAGCAAATCTGCCATTCGACTTGCTGCACATCGCACAGTCGTTTGCTAATGACAACAAGTCGCCAAAGATCGAACCTGCCCACTTGCTACGTGCCTTGCTGCACAAGAGTGCCGGGCTGGTGAACTACATCGAGGACACCCTCGATGAGGACTATTACTACCTCGTGGACTGGACCGACATGCGCATGAAGCAGTGCGACAAGTCGCCATACGGAATGAAAGGCATCGAGCTGTCGCACGATTCCCAGAATGTGGTAAAAGAAGCTAAGGACATTGCTGAGAAAGCTGGCCTGAGCGAGCTAACGGCACCCTGTCTGCTGGCTTCTCTCGTAACTCCAGGCATCGGCTTCTCCTACGAGCAGTTGAAGACGCTCCCCCTGCAGCCCGACAAGATCTTGAAGCAGATAGGCAGCGGAGCCCCCGTGCGTCCAGCCGCTAGCACAGCCGGTTCTTCCTCTTTCAGCTCTGCATCGTCACAACCAGCCGACAATGGCTACTGCATTGACATGCTGGCCGAACTGCCTGAGGCCCCGATTATTGGCTTTGACAAGGAGGTACTCTCCATGACTGAGGTGCTGGCTCGTAAAGACCGTGCCAACCTGCTCATCGTTGGCGAGACGGGCGTTGGCAAGACCAGCCTCATCAGCGGTATCCTCCAACGCGTTAGAGACAAAAAGGTACCTGCATCGCTTGAGGCCCTACAGCCGTTCGAACTGGATCTCATTGCCCTGTCACAGGGTGTAAGCTACAAAGGTGAGATTGAGGACCGCTTCAAGCAGATTACCGAGCAGCTACTCAACCTGACGCAACCGCTACTGGTCATCGAGAACTTCCACCGTGTCGAGGACAAGCAGTCTACTCTCAACGGCATCCTGCCCGGCCTGAAGAAGTTGCTTTCCAAGAACCAGCTTCAAGTGCTGATCACTGCTACTATCGATGGTTTCACAAAGGATATTGAGAAAGACAAGGAGTTGACAGCTTTCTTCGAGAAGATCAGTGTCGAGGAGCCCACCGAACAGCAGGCCATCGACATCATTCAGGCTAAGCGCCAGAGCTATGAGGACTTCCACCACCTGCCCATCGACGATGAGGTTCCGGCAGAGATAGTACGCCTAGCTAAGCGTTACATGCCCGACCGCCATCTGCCCTCCTCAGCACTCGACCTGCTCGACCGTGCAATGGCATCCACAAAGATTGCCAATGAGATGGCTGCTTTGGGAGGTGAAGCCGCCATAGCTGAGAAACTGGTGAAAGATGCAGTACGCGATGTGGTTGCCAAGATGACTGGCATACCTATGGGTAACATCCAGAGCGAGGAGCGCGAGAAGCTCTCTAATGCCGACCAGATTCTACATAAGCGTGTCGTCGGTCAGAACCATGCCATTAAGAGCATCCTCGATGCCATCTTTGAGAGTCGCTCCGGCCTGAACAAGAAAGGACAGCCCATGGGTTCGTTCTTCTTCCTTGGCCCGACAGGTACTGGTAAGACGGAGTTGGCCAAGTCACTTGCCGACTTCCTATTCAACGATGAGACAGCCATGTTGCGCTTCGACATGTCGGAATACAAGGAAGAGCACTCCGTGGCACTCCTTTATGGTGCACCTCCGGGATATGTTGGTTATGAAGAGGGTGGTCTGCTGGTCAACCAGATTCGCCAGCACCCCTACTCCGTCGTTTTATTTGACGAGATTGAGAAAGCCCATAAGTCGGTATTCGACCTCTTCCTGCAGATCCTGGATGAGGGTAAGTTGCACGACCGCCTGGGACGTGTTGGAGACTTCTCCAACTCACTCATCATCTTTACGTCGAATATCGGAAGCGAGTACATCTTCAAATCATTCGGCGAGGGTAAGGTACCCACTCACGACCAGCTGCTTGAGGTGATGCAAGGACAATTCCGTCCTGAGTTCCTGGCACGCCTGACGGAGATCGTTCCATTCTCGCCAATCACTCCTGAGATGATCAACCGCATCTTCGACATCCATATCAAGAACCTGCTGAAGACACTCAATGAGCAGAACATATCATTGGAAATCGACGATACCGCCCGCAAGTACGTCACCAGCGTAGGCTTCAATGCCCACTATGGTGCTCGTCCTATCCTGGGCATTATCCGCAAGGAAATACGCCGACCTTTGTCGAAGCTCATCATCGCAGGAACCATCGCCCCTGGCGACAAGGTGACAATGAAGTACGACGAGGAACAGAAGCAGATCGTATGGGACATCGACAGCCCAGATGATCCGGAAGCTCCGGAAACCTCAGAAAATCCGGTTTCTCCAGAAGTTCCGGAAACACCGGAAGCTCCGGCTAACCCAGAGAATCCCCAAGAATAATCCCAATTATTAACCTATAAATAACCAAACAATTATGGCAAGAAAAACTGTTATTACCAAGGTCCTCGATGCAGAGGCCCAAGACGGCATTATCGAGTTCCCACAAAACCGAGCTCTCTACGCCGACCAGTTCACTGACGAAGCTCCTCAGAGTGATGACGAGCGCGAAGGCTTCAAGGCCAAGAGCATGAAGGATGTCTTTGAGCACTACCAGCCTAGCAAGAAAGACGTTGCTCTGGAGAACGAAGACGGTGGCGCTGTTTACGAAGATTTCGACTTTAAGGCCATCAAGGACTTCGAGGACGAGGCTCTCATCGAGAACAGCGAGCTGCTGAGTGCTGCTAAAGGCAAGATTGACGCATACAATTCTGTTATCCGTCAGTTGGAGAAGAACAAGTCACTGCGTAATGCCCTCAAGGATGAGGCTGCACGCGGCAACCTGAAGAACGCTCTCAGGGCCCTTTTGGCCGAATTAGAGCAGGCTGAATAATTTTGTAAATCGTAAATCAGTAAATCGTAAATACCATTATGGCAGCAGAAGAACTGAAAAAAGAAGAGCAGGGACAAGCCCTGGAACTTCGCGACAGAGAGAAAATAGAGAACCCTGCAGGTTTGCTGCAGGATAGTTTGGGTGGCCTCGATAAGTTTGGCGGCTTCCAGATGCTCAAGGGCCTTATCAAGGGTGTTGAGAACATGGATCCACGCCGCAAGGCAGTAAAAAACATCTTCCTGCAAGACGCAGCTTATGCTGACAACCGCAAGAAGCTGAAGAACGAGCTCGAGCTCTGGGTCAGCATTCTGAGCGAAGGTGCTACCGATCCCATGGAAGTTATCGAGAAGTGCAAGGCTAAGTGCGCCAAGGCTGAGAACAACCTGAAGAACAACCTCTTCACTATCCACGACGAGGTACGTAAGCTCGAGGTTACCTACCGTGCGCTCGACTCCTTCTTTGCTAATGCGGGGCAAGGCAAGATCGACTGCCTCACGCTCATGAACGTCAACAAGGAAGAGCTGGAGTACCATGATTCTGATGACACACTGGCTATCCGCGACGAGCTGGAGCGCTACTACGACCGTCTGAGTCTGAAGAACAACTACTCACTGCTCATCGTCCCTGGATATCTTGGCGACGCCAACACCATTCGCATGTGGGCTGACACCGCCTATCGCAACAAGGTCATCATGCTCACCGACTTCAAGGACAGCCTGAACTTCGAGATGCTGAAGGACGAACTCGACGATGCCAACATGCAGAGCCAAGATGCCAAGATGGCCAACGTTGTCATGACAGCCAACTACATCCTTGGCCGCAAGAAGAGCGAGCTTGCTGGTGAGGACGACGACCTCTATGTGCCCGCATCGGCAGCCCTTGCAGGACGTATGACCAACACTGAGGAGACCGTCATCGCACAGGGAGCCGCAGGCAAGAAATACGGCACCCTCTCCAATGTCAAGGGAGCACGCATGGATCTGCGCAAGAGCGAGATTGCAGCACTCATTGACCAGGGCGTCATTCCTATGGTTGAGGAAGACGGACGCACCATGGCTTTCTCCAACCGTTCACTCTACAATGGTGCTACGCTGGGACTCCAGGAGTATCCTATCGTACGTACCTTCGACTGGATTGGCAAGGTATTCCAGAACTTCTTCAACGATGAGGCTTTCATCAACTGGAACTCGTCAGTGAAGGCTGAGCTGCAGCAGGCCGTCCACGACTTCCTCAGCGACTACAAAGGACCTGGCAAGCTCATTGAGAACTACAACCTTAAGGGCATCAATCAGGATCCTAAGACCAAGGACATCAAGATTGAAGTGGAGCTGAAGCCATTCTTCGCCGCTAAGAACTTCTTCATCGAACTCACTGGACACAATGGCCAGGCCGGCGTGGAGTGGGACCAGAACGTTTCCTAAACAAATAACCATTTTTTATTAACCCTTTAAAAAGCTTTAGATTATGGCAACAAGAACCGTAACCTTGAACGCTGACGGCATTGCCGAGCGCGAAGTAATGTACTGCCGTTATGAACTCAACCAGCAGACTGACGTTGAAGGTCAGCCCACTGGAACCACACGCGGTGGTAAGATCTATTTCAAAGTAAAGTCCAACGACGATGGTAACACCGACCTGCTCGAGTGGATGTGCGACACTTACATGTCGAAGAGCGGCACCATCTCATGGCCCAACCGTCAGGGTGGCGAGATGAAGCACCTCGACTTCAAGGAGGGCTACATGGTAGAGTATGCCGAGACCTACGACAACAAAAACGAGATTCAGCAGTACGAGGAGTTCTGCATCTCAGCTAAGGAGATCGCTATCGGCAACGCCCGCCACAACAACCGCTGGACCATCGACAACTAATCATTCTCTTTCTGGCGACTTGCGGACCATCTCCGCAAGCCGCCAGTTTCACTATTTTGGCTTCGCTACACATTATTATATTATACACATTATTATATATAGCATATGGATTTCCCCAATTTCGACTCAATGATCAATGAAGCCGCCTCAGCTGCTGAATCTGCAAAAGAAGCTGCAGGGGCCACTGCAGAATCTGCCGCACAGTCTGTAGGAGATGCTGGCAGTAAGATTGCTGACACAGCCAAAGAAGCCGGAAGCAAAGTTGCCGACAAGGCCGAAGAGGTCGGGAGCAAAGTCGCTGACAAGGCTGAAGAGGTTGGCAGTAAAGTCGCCGAGAAGGCCGAAGAGGTTGGCAACAAGGTTGTTGACACGGCTGAAGATGTCGGAAGCAAGGTAGCCGATGCTGCTGAAAATGCTGCCGACAGCATAAAAGATGCAGGCAGCGAGGCTCTTGATGCCGCCAAAGATGCTGGAGACAAGGCTGTTGAGCAAGCGAAAGATGCTGCCAACAAAGCCATGGATTCCGCAAAGGAAGTTGGCAACGAGATCAAGGATAAGGCGATGGAAGCCGCCAGCGAAGCCAAGAAAAAGATGGAAGAGGCCTACAGTAAGGCCGAGGAAATGGCGAATTCAGCCATGAACGAGGCGATGGCCCAAGCCGAGAACTTTAAGAATGAAGCTGAGAGCCAGATCAAGGATTCCGTTTCACAAATTGAGTCTGGTCTCAAAGAAGCAGCCAACGAAGCCAGTTCAAAGATTTCTGACGTTGCAAACGAGGCAAAATCGCAAGCAGAAGGTGCTTTCAACGATGTCAAGTCACAGGTTGAGAACACGGTATCCAATGTCACAGATACTGTGAAGAATGTTGCCGAGGGAGCCGAGCAGATGGCCCAGAATGCCATCGATCAGGCACAGCAGCAGATCGGCGACAAGATCTCTGAGATTCAAGACACTGCCTCTGGGCTCTATGATGATGCGAAAGGCAAGGTCGAAGGAGCCGTCAATGATGCCACAGAAAAGATAGAAGGCGCCATCAACGACCTTGAAAATGAAGCCTCACAGATAAAAGATCAAGTTGAGCAAAAGGCTCAGGAACTGATCGATGGTGCAGTAGAACAAGGTAAGCAAGCCTACGAAGCGGCCCAAGAGGAAATCAACAATGTCATTGAAAGCGCCAAAGAACAAGGCGAACAATTTGTCAACGACCTCAAACAAGAAGGCGAAAAGCTGGTTGAAGAGGGAAAGCAAATCGTTGACGACCTGAAAAAGGAGGGCGAGAAGTTCGTCGATGACCTGAAACAGGAAGGTGAGAAGATTGTTGAGGAAGGAAAGAAAATACTTGATGACGTCAAGAAGGAAGGCGAAAAGCTAGTTGAGGAAGGAAAGAAAATCGTCGACGACCTGAAGCAGGAAGGAGAGAAGTTAGTCGATGGCCTGAAACAGGAAGGCGAGAAACTCGTTGAGGAAGGCAAGAAGTTCGTCGACGACATGAAGTCGGAAGGCGAGAAGCTCGTCAACGATGTCAAGGAGAAAGGCAAGGAAATCGTCGACTCAGTCAAGTCGAAGGGAGAGGATCTCCTCAATCAAGGCAAAGAACAACTCACTAATGCCGTCAACAGCCTGAAAAGCGGTGCTGAGAATACCCTCAACAACTTGGCTAATGGCTTGAAGAACAAAGGCAAGGAAGCTGCGAAGAATGCAGCCAAGGACATTGCCAGCAGCTTTACTGATGCCCTCGGCGGAGGCGATGCTCCCTTGTCCGGCGGTGGAATAGCCGCTGCTGCCTCCAGCGGTCTGGGAGGAATGGCCGCTGCCGCTACTGGAGGAGATGCAGGCGGAGCCAGCGACAACGATGCTTTCCACGGCAAGATAGTCATCAATGGCAAGAAATACGGAGTGGTAGAGGCCACTTACGAGTTTACACAGACCTGTGACAGCACAGGCAAACCTTCAGCCCGACCACGTGGAGGTCGCATCACGTTCACCATGCCTTCGCAGAGTGACGATGATGTATTCTTCTATCGCTGGATGTTCAATAAGACCGAGGTGCAGGAAGGCTACCTTAAGTTCGTTGTCTGGGCCAAGCAGAACAAACGCAGCTTCAAGACTGTCAGCTTCAAGAACGCCTACTGTGTGGGGCTTCGCGACTTCTTCAACGACAGCGACTCGAAGCTGATGTACACCACTGTCACCATTGCCGCCGAGGTTGTAACCGTCGGCGCCAACGACACCGCTGAGTTCAACAACGATTGGACGTGATGCATTGAGAATTGCAGATTGTTAATCGAAAATTCGTAATTCATAAATCCTTTCTATGTCAATATCTGTAAAAAACATATCACTCAGCGTCAACGGCACTCCGTCAAACCAGTTCAAAATTGAGCTCGACGGAGGCAAATACCGCATCGATGAATTGCGACTTATACAAAAGTTATTAGAGCCCTGTAAGTTGAAATTCAAACTGCGTAAGGATCCTGAGGAGGACATCAGTGAAATACAGTTTACTGCCTGTGGCTCTATGATTGGCAAGTCCTGCACGCTATCACTACAAACAGACTCTGTGGAACAGGAGATTTCAGGTTTTGCTGCCGGCTCTCAGAATGCAGATATCGAGTTCGAAGGAATCATCGTTTCCGCCAGAGCTCGCCGTTGTGAGACAGAGTTTGCCATTATCGTTGAGGCCGAGACCAAGGATACTGCCCTGAAAGATCATCCCGACTGCAAGATCTACAACGAAGACACCCTTGCCAATATAGTCAACGAAGAACTGAACGGTGCTGAAGCAGAGGTGCAGCCGAAAATGGAAGACCAGATCTTCTATACTACGAAATACAACGAGACCACCTATGAATTCCTTCAGCGCCTGGCTAGAAGACACGGCGAGTGGATGTTCAATACAGGCAAGAAACTACACTTCGGAAAGCTAACTGACCAAGAGAGTATCTCATTAGCTTACCCCAGCCAGGATCTTCCTGAGTACAGTGCCCGTCTGCAGACCTTCCACCCCAACTTCCGCTATTATGCGCTGGGACTCAACGAATATATGGTTGGATTTGCCTATAAGGGCGAAGAACAGGATGACACAGGCAACAAGCTAAACGATGCCACTTTCGCTGCTTCGAAAGAGGTTTACAAGGCCGAGACGAAGTACATGATGCGTGGTGCTACCCTCGAAGCTGATGAAAAGGTGGAGGCCAGCATGAGCGATCCCGACTACATCGAAGATGCAAGGGCTGAGCGTCAGGGCATCCGTGCCAATATGCTCGTTTATCATGGCAAGACCTTCTGCTCAAAGATGAAGATTGGCGCCAAGCTCACCATCAAGGATAACTACACCAGCAGCGGTTCCCTCTCCGACAAGAGCGAGGTGCAGCAGGACGAGATTCTCATCACTGAGGTCATCCATAAAGTGAGCATCGACGACGAATACAGCAATGAATTCCAAGGTATCACTGCCAACATCGATTATCCCCCCTATCACGATCCCAACATTTTCCCCCGTTGTGATCATCCCCTCCGTGCCCGTGTATCCGACACCAACGACCCAAAGCATTGGGGACGTGTCAAGGTGTACTTCCCTTGGATGAAAGAAAAGTATAAGGAAGACCACAAGAACGGTCAGACCCCATGGATTCATGTTGCCCAGCCTTATGTCTATACTGTCGAGCAGCAAAACAAGTTTGGCTGCCATCTCATACCAGAGCTTTTCAGTACTGTCTTCGTTAACTTCGAAGAAGGTAACTTCGAGCGTCCTTATGTCTCTGGTGCCCAGTTCGGCCAAAAGGAGCCCGTCGAAGAAGGTTGGTACGAGCCCGACAACAAGGTAAAGGCCATCCGCACCGCCAGTGGCCATACCATTGAGATCCACGACGTCATCGAAGGCAAGGACTACCAGGACGGCGGCTTCATTCGTGTGTATGACAATCAGACACAGATTTATGAAGTGCTGCTATCTACGGATAAGAAACTCATCAAGCTGAACTGTAAGGGCGATATCGTGATGCATGCCGATGGTGACATCAGCATGAGCGCAGGTGGCAACATTAGCGCCAAGGCTGGAAGTAACATCAATTCAAATGCAGGTGCTAGTATCAGCAATAAGGCTGGTCAGCATGTAAGCAACAGCGCAGGTGGTGACTTTAATGCTGGTGCTGGTGGTACGTTCAACGGAAGCGCTGGCGGAGAAGTGCTTATCAATGCAGGAAGTAACTTCTCAGCAAAGGCAAGTGCAAAAATGGATTTGACATCAGCAGACGTAATGAACATTCATTCAGGTGAAAACATGAATATTGACACAAGCAAAGAAATGGCAATCCTTTCCGAATTAAACATGTCGCAGTCAACGAACAAGCAATACTCTCTCGCTGTTCAAGAGGACGCAGACATAGCTGTCAATAAAAACCTGACGACAAAGGTGATGAACAATGTCGAGCTTAATGCTACGAATGGTATCACCTTTAAAGGAATGAGCATTACTGAGCAGGCTCAAACCGACTTTAAACAATATGCTCTGAGCTATACGGTAAACGCTGAGACTTCTGTTACCATGCAAGCTTCGGTTTCTATTGACCTAAAGGCGCTAATGATCAATGAGAACTAAGGCCTAGCTATGATCCAAAGCGACAAGGATTTAGAAAAGCAGTTCTCTGCTTTCAACCGTGACTTATCCAGCATAGATGATGTGGGAACGTCCAATGAAGAAATGGACTTCTCACATCTGAAGATGGATTTCGATGTGCCCGAGAATCATGAGGAAAAACAAGTAGAACAGCAAGAACTGTCTGAACCATCCGTAGAGTTGCCTGAAGAACAAGCGGAAGAACCACCCATTGTAGAAGAGCCACACATCATCATTGAAAAGCCTCCCCGTCCCGTTCACCTTCCTCTTTCTAGTGATGACATGACGAAGCTGACTGACCAACTGGAAAAAGCTATTAATGCAGCTATTCCCTTACGCGGCCAAATACAGCGCATGATAGGAGGCCACAATGACATTCGTCTGCCCAAAGGTCTTCGAACCACATCTACCCTAATTCGCGACCTTACTGATGTATTCATCGCCACCAAAGTCCTTATCGACCTTTACCTCGAAATAGGTGTAGAACCTCTCTACCAGACCGTCGATGATACTCGCTTGAAGACAACAACCACTAATGCCACGAGAACCTTTATGGCTCATGTGCCCACCATGCAGGAAGGTCTAGACGATGTGGAAAGCAAAATGAACGAAGGCTACGACCGTCCCAGTGCCAACCTTCGAATCCGCATTGTTAAGGGACAAGCCAAGATTTGTCAAGCCCTTGCCATCCAGCAAGCTCAGGCTTTGGCACAAACCATAGAAGCCTTTCCTTTGGAGAACGGGGCCTTGCGAGTATTGTGTCTCTTGCAGGAGAAAGGCGACCAAACGATGATGAACAGCATGGACAAAGCAATGGAGATAGCCGAACACGTACAAGTACCCGTTGCCGATGCTCCCGCCATGCTTGAAGCCGTACGCAACAACGACCAGAAAGCCGTTGAAGCTATTGTTCGGAAAAAACTCCTTACTCCAAACTCCTAACTCGTAATTTTATATGGGTGCTTTTGTTACTACAGGTGCCACCATGACCTGCTCCTTTGGCCTGACACCCTGCCCGCTGGTTGTGTTGCCAGCTCGCACGGTGATGCTAAACGGCAGACCGAAGGCCAACATTATGGACTTTGCGCCTATCACGAACATAGCATCATTCGGAATGTGTTCTGCCCCTACCAATCCGACGGTGATAGCCGCTACAGCAGCAGCTATGGGAGTTTTCACACCTATGCCCTGCATACCAGCTATCGTCTCTCCTTGGATACCTGGCTATCCACAGGTATTAGTGCAGGGCATGCCCGCACTCACCGATGATAGTCGGAACATGTGTATGTGGTTGGGAGTCATATCCTTCAACTTCGATGGACAGATTCCATTACCAGCGATACCATTTTTTCCCCCTATCGGCAAGCCAAACTTTCCGACTCCTATTCGTATGCCACTGACAAGTGCCGACTTCGCTGCCGCAGGTGGCGGCGGGGGCGGTAGTAGTGGCGGAGCCAACAATCAAGACGAAAGCACCCCCCGAGACAATAATGGTAGCGGTGCAAGCAATCAAAGTAGGGCTAGCAGTCCACAAGGTAGTAGTGGTGGCGGAGCCAGCAATCAAGGCGTAGCTAGCAGTCCACAAGGTAGCAGTGGTGGCGGAGCCAACAATCAAGGTGGAAGTAATAGCCCCCAAGGCAGTGGTGGTGTCGGCGGAGCAGTAAATAGCAAAAGTGCTAGTTTAGAGCAACAATATAAAAACGATGTGAAGAAGGCGGAAGGTGCTGGCAAGCAACAGGAGATGATGAGCAAGGCGTGCGAGAAAGTTTCGAAAGAGTCTGCACAGGCAGGTGATGCAGCAAAGGCTACTCAGGCTGAAAAGATGGCCGAGACAGCCTTAGCAACTGCTACCGACAAGAAGAATGATGCCGTGGGAGATGTCAATCAACGCTATCGCGAGACGATGCCCCCCCCCAAAGCACAGATGGACAAGCTCACTCCCGCACAACAGAATGAATACCATCAGCAGCGCGAAAGCATCAGACAGCAGAAGGAAAACACCTGCCAAAAGGCTGAGGCCGACTATCAGGCAGGACAAAAAAACATGATGGCTGCCACCACACGCGACTTAAAGATGCACTATGCTGAAAAACAGGAGCAAAAAGCATTGAAAGAACTAAATGGTAATACATTCAGAGCATTATAATAAGAATTATCCCATACAGACCATTGATAGATTGTTGCCCTAACATAATCCATCATTCTAACATATATAACTATGCCACCAGGAAAAGTAGCACCAGGAGCAAAAAAGAAAAATAAAAAAAAGGAGAAGATCAGGAAGAAAATCCAACGCCCAGGAGACTTCACTGCAATGATACTTTTCTCTTCTTTATCCATGTCTACTTTTACCGACTGGATGAATGAGAAATTCAAAAGTACCAAGCAACCAAATACATTTAATTATCCTATAACAAATTTAGCATGGTCACAGCCCAAAGGTCCTGGCTACCAAGGCGGTTTTGATGAGACCATCTTTGTCGATTGCAGTAGTGACATTGCAAAGATATACGAATCTGGTGACGATGGCGAACAGGCTTTGCTCGTTTATTTGTCTTTTGCTATCAGTAGATTAAAGGAATGCATGAAGACCCGTACTGATGACGGAATGTACGGAACTGTTCACTGCACTATTTGTGCCTACCACCCTGTAGAAAAGTTGTTGTTTGCTTTGTCAGAGCTACTAAATAACTCTTTAGCCTATTCCAGTGTATATTCTTCTTTCGTAGGATATATTAAAGGCATAGAGGAATTCAGACTTGCCTTCAGAGCTATTCAGAAAGACAAATGGAAAATTGTGGTGGACTATTGCGGTGTGTTCGACCCATACCAAGCAATAGCCAACGATAAAAAAGGAGATGCACAAAGAGCCGAGGAAATGGCAAAAATCATGGAGGATATGCCTCCTGATCCAACTGACTTACGATACATAATGGGAAATGGAGGATTCGATGATGGTGGTATTGGAGCTGCTGTCGCCTATCAAACTACTGGGAACTTTAGTCATCTTGATGGTGGTTATGATAGGGATTGTAAAGAATGGTCAAAAGGAGATCCTGAGCATAGAAAGTATATAAATGGTCAAAGAAGCATATTTTATGAAGGAAAGACATATACACCAGAGCAATTTAAAAAAGAGTTCGAATATTTAGTTAACCCTCCCCTTCAAGAAATGAATGCCACCCTGCAAAGGATGGAAAAAAACTATGCACAGGACAAGCAAAGGAATGACAGCAGGAAGAAAAAAGCCGACACTGCCCTTAAGAATAAAGACAAGACATGGAAACTTCAGGATCAAATAGCTAAAGCGGACATTGAATATTTATCTGAAAACAAGGAACATTATCAAGATGATGAGAGAGAAAGGATGACATTGGACACCTTGGGGCTTTCGACAAACTCTGTCATACCATTTGAAGGAAAAAATATGACGCCCCAAGAGATTCAGGCTATAAGCAATGAATTAAGTAAAAAAAACCAAGAGGGAGCTAAACAGATAGAAGACTACAAGAAAGCCATAAACAGCAAAATCGCGGCCGAGCGGGAAAAAATGATTAGCGAAACTGTACTCGGAATTCAAATAATTGTTTCTCTAGGAAGTATCATCTTCCCGCCTCTGGCACTCCTTGATATTTCTATTACTATTTGCGAATGGTTAAGGAAGCCTAACCCTAGTGGAGTAGACACAGCTATGGGTGCTGCCGGCATCGCCTTCGATATTATTGGACTTATCCCATTCTTTGGAAAGCCATTGAAACTCCTTGGAAAGTCTATGACTTCATCGGAATTATATGATGTATATAGATTAAACCAACTATATACAAGCAAGTTGGCTCAAATGGATCAAAGAGCCGCAATGATGGCAAATGATTTTAAAGAGACCGTTACTTCTTTTAGAGCAGACTCAGCAGCAATTAAAACTGAATTTATTACAACAACCAGCTTCTCAAACGGATTGTCTAAAGGTGTAAATGTCAGCCATGCTGCAAGCGCTGCTAGTGATGCCAAATTAATGAGCAAGATAGATGCAGCATCATGGAGTAAGGAGGTAGGTGATTATGTAGACAGCGCATTTGATGCGATTAAAGCCCCAAAACCGAATGTAACTGATGCTGGAACAGCAGCATCATGGAGCAAGGAG
>ONLL01000004.1:99526-271650 GCA_900318685.1 uncultured Prevotellaceae bacterium
AATGTAACTGATGCTGGAACAGCAGCATCATGGAGCAAGGAGGTAGGTGATTATGTAGATAGCGCATTTGACGCAATTAAAGCCCCAACGCCGAATGTTACTGATGCTGGAATAGTACTCTCTGCAGAAGAAGATGCTATCCATGCTTTGGCGAGCGAATTGGAAGCGACAATACAGATTGACGGAAAAGCTACTATTAAAACAATGTCCTTGCAAAATGTCGATGAAGTAATTGCTATCATGAAAAACATTTCTGAAGGTCAAGTTGCAAAACAAATTATCGGGTCTAGTTTATTAAATGCATCAGATGGTTGGTTGTATACTGTTGGTATAGGATATAATGGCATTTGCTTTATAAATGGTCTTTTAGAAGGCATCGAGGGAAATGCTTCTTATGCTAATCCTATGACGCCTGAAGAGAAAGCAATGAGAGAACAACAAGTTAATGCTATACTTGAAATACAAGCAGCAGGACAGGAAGTTGCCGCCGCTAGAGAAGCTCTCAAAAATGCCACCACCGATGCAGAAAGAGAGAAAGCCCGAAATGACCTTAAACAAGCTGAACAGCATCAAAAAGAGGCTCAGGGCTTCTATGACATGAGACACAATGAAAAAGAACCCGAGCAACCTACTCCAACCGCCATAGACGCCGAAGCAGAGTTAAAAAGAGCTGAAGATGACAAAATGAAAGCAGAAAAGGCGTATCAACAAGCCTTAGCCGCTAAAGACGCAGAAGCTCAGGAAGCTGCACTTAATGCACTTGATAATGCGAATAAACGCGAAGAAGCCGCTTTAACAGCAGTAAATGCCCAAAGGATGGCATATAATATGGACTATGACAATGACGCAGCCAATGCAGCACAAGCACTTAATAATTGGGATAGGGCATACGATAATCTGGAAGCTGTAGAGAATCGACAGGACATTTTACAAAACAATCCAAATATAATTGCAAACCTAGAACAACAAAATAGCAAAGATTCAACTACCGCTCTTGAGGCCATGTATAATGCAGAAGAGATAAAAGGTTATACAAATCAATATAATGCAGCTAATTTGGCTAATCAACTGAGCGGAGAAACACAGTATGGTTATGATCTTGCTTTCGCTCAAAACAACGAAGATGAGGCATTCAATCAAGCTGCGCTTCTAGGTGACGTAGCAGCTGAGTCCTGGGCTGCACAAGTAAATGCTGACCTGACCGCACAAGACCTTAAATGGGTGCTAGAGAATGGCGATAAAAAGGAGGAAGAATGAAAACATATACCTATAGACCTTTCTGTTCCAAAATACCTTATTGCCCTGTTGTTATAACAAAGGGCAAACTGCATTACGAAGGTGAACCTGAAGCAGAGGATCCAGAAGACATGGGACTCTCACTTGTGGCCAGTTCGTGTGACGATGGCTGGGGCTATATCCAGAATTTGGATATCTTCACCAAGGAGACTTTCCCAATGCCCAACCGCCTGTCCTTACGCTATATCACGATGAATGACGGGCGATGTTATGCCCTTGAAACAGACCTTGATCAAAAACGAGCCGATGAATTGTGGCAGAATCAAGAACAAGAGCATCCCAATCGGGCATTCAGTAGTTACGTGATAGGTACAGCTCCTTTCGGAGGCGTGGCAATATGGCTTAGAGGACGTGACCATTCAGTGTTGCTTCACTGGCTAAAGTCCGATGAAGTCCCCATGAACTTAATTGAAAAGAGCCGTTACGGCTGGACGTTAGAAATGGAAGAGTCTGAAGTCATCAGCCGTGAGGAGCTTGATGATAACATGAAACAGTATTGTTATCGATATGTAGCATTGGAGGAATTCTGGGACAATGTGAACAAACGATGGGTAGAATATCCAGATGATAACATGTACTACGACGACTTGGATATTGACAGCATAGAGGATCATCGTACAGACGGAACTTTTAATTATATAAAAGGAGATGAGAGCCAGCTAGAATACCATACAACAGGAAAGCCTGTTCGAATTACCATCCGATGGCATGCAGGTTCGGCCGAATACTTTGCACACATTTGGCTAGTGAGCATCTTTATTAATCAGATTTTTAATGCTTTCTTTTCAGAAAGGCATGACACCAAAGTGGATATAATGCTACGTCTTGATCCAGACAACCAAGCCTACCAATTGGCTTTACGAGGTAATGACAATCCACAACCGTTCATCATTCCATGGTACGCATACCAACTCATTGTGTTCAAAAACGGTGAGGAACACTTTACTAGCCCCAACTACATTTTGGAGGACGGTCAATGGAGCTGGCTATGGCGGAAGAAGGAAAAGGCCCCTGAGAATGGGAATATAGGTAATGGCCAGCAATAATTGTCGTGAAAACTGACAGAAAAGAGGGGGATTGGAGATTGGTGCTCTGGAAGAGAATGAAGGGAGAAAGGACATTGGAAGGATGGAAAGGGCCATTTGGGTGGTTTTGCATCGCAAAAGTAGCGTTGAGGCCGCTAGATGGCCACTTTGCGGTCGCCCGTTGCGGACGGAGAGGTCGCTCGTTGCGGACGGATGGGACGAACATCGCGGACGGATGTAACGTCCGTCCGAAACTAACGACCTCAAAATGGGCTTCTAGCGAGGCTGCTTTATCGGATAGTTCGCGATTTTGCATAAGAAAATACGGATCGGAAGTACCTTTTTTGGCGCTAAAATATGGCCAATTTGGGGCTCTTTTGAGGGAGTTCGGATGACAACAAGAGCGCAAACTGCTTATTCTCAGCGATATACAAAACGCTCAAAACTAAAATATTTGCAGGCAACTGGCCAGAAAATCGAAAGAGGGGCCTTCTCGCGAGGGCATTTGTAAAGAATAATCGGAAGAAATGACTAGAACGGCCCTCCTGAAGGAAGGCATAAGACTATGACGAACCTGAACATATATGAATCGCCGATACGCATCGACCTGGTATTCGGACAGAACGCTAGGAAGGAGTCGTTCGTGGTGGTGAAGAACCATCAGCGGACGCTGCTCGAGGGTACTCCTGGAGAATGCGTGACGAAGATACGACGGATCGTGCACGAGCTGGCACTGACGCTGAAGAACCCACACATCGTGTTCTACCTGCAGACGACGGGTGATGAATATCCATATTGCGACTACGACATTGCAGAGATGAAGAGCCGGCTGATGATGGTCAGCGTGGCTAACAAATGCAGTATTGAGGTGCGCACGAAGGTGAACACCCGATTCTGAAGAGTGAACAATCATTGAACAGAGAACAATCATAAAAAACAATTAACAATAACAACTATGACAGATCAGGAATTTTATCAGGAAGAGTTTATCGTCATGCTCACCATCGACGGCACATCGTACGACGAGATCGAGGTGAAGGTGACGGATCCCAACAAGACAATACGTGATCAGATCAACAGTATTGTCCAAGTGTTTGAACTGCCGAAGATGGACAATGGTGGCAACCCCATCCAGTATCTGCTCGGCAAACTGATGGAGGACGACGAGGAGCCGGTGATCCTGGAGTTCGAGGACGAGAGCGGACGCGAGATGGCTCTCGTCGACTATGAGATCCAGCCGCTCGACCATCTGCACCTTATCTCTGTGCCCATCGCTGGCTGAGTGAAAAGTGTAGAGAGTAGAGTGTAGAGTTTGCTACCGCATTCATATTTGCCTCAAATCTCAATTCTCAATTCTCAAATCTCAAATCTTGAACACCATGAATCCTGCAATTAATAACTTTAACCTGAAGGAACTGAAGGGACGTGATGCCCGCTTGTTCCAGGAATGGAAGGAACTGGACTCGCTGTGCAGCAAGCGCAAAGCTGACAGTCCGAACCCACTGAAACCTTCCTTGTCGTATATCATCAGAAGAAAGAACGCCGTTGGACTGCCCACGGAGTTTGAGATATGGTACCGCTGCAAGAGCATCGTCGGCGTGGAGGATACTCCTGCCCCTCGCAAGCCCATCTTCGGCTATCTGCACAAGATGAGCGTGGTGCTGCCCAATAACTACCCCTCGGCCGACGGTAACCCAGTCTTCACGTTTATCAGCGACATCTGGCATCCTAACATCCGCTATAGCGGCTCGTTCAAGGGACATGTTTGCCTGACCATCAAGGAGATGGGCGTGCTGGCCTCGATCAAAGACCTGGTGCTGCGCGTGGAGCGCTACCTGAAGTATCAGATGTATCATGCCCAGAACACCTATCCTTATCCTGAGGATCAGACGGTGGCTGAGTGGGTGCGCGAAGAGGCCGAGCCCAACGGCTGGACGAAGTTCACACAGGAGATGCCTCAGCCTGAGCAGAAGCCTCAGCCTGCACCTGAGCCACAGGCAGAAGCTGCCCCTGCTGCTGCAGCTGAAGAGAAGCCCAAGAAAAAGATCACACTAAGCATTTAAGGAAGATGAAAAAGTTACTTTTATCCCTACTCTGCTGTCTGCTGGCCTCCACTGGCTGGGCCGACGAGCAAAGGAAAATCACGCTGAGCAACGACAACCAGCAGGAGACCGTCAACCTGTCGTACTGCAACATCTTCGTCACACTGATCAATCCTGATGCTGACGAGGCCGCAAAGGTGCTCATCGAAGTGGAGAACCTCGACGAAACGAAGCTTTTGGCACTATATCACCAGCCCTACAACGAGAAACAGGTGAAGAAGCTGAGGCCTTCGTTCAAGTATGACAAACTGTTTGGAGGAACGAAGGGCAAGCGTATCATCGATCCCTGCAGCCTTCCTATGAATAAAGATGTGTTCGTGGAGCCATCCAACAAGTACAGCCTGCCTCACTTCAACGTGAATGCAGACGAGACGATGGTGGTGAAGCTGCCCATCTATATCGCCAAGTCGAAGAAGGACGGCATTATCCAGCGCATTCTGGGGAAAGAGAAGCTCATCCTGCTGCGCAAGCAGGTGATCGAGCTCGACATCGAGGTATCGATGAAGCCATCGGCTGAATACCTGGGTCTGCAGAAGGATATAGAGACGCTGAAGAAGGATGTGAACAATGCTGTATTCTGCACCCACAGAAACCACCGCCAGTCGGTGGAGCAGCAGCAAGAGCCCTACAAGAAGCGCATCGACGACCTGAAGGCCAAGATCGATGCCGCTATCAGCCAGCACGGCTGGAGCGCCAGCGATGGTGGCTATCAGCGCTATGCCGCTCTGAAGGACGACATCGACAAGAACATCGACCTGAATAAGCACCTGGGCACCTGCCGCCAGCATCGTGGTGGTGGTACACCTGCAGGACACCAGTGCAGCTACTGCTCACTGTCACTGCAGCAAATCTACCATAAGCTGGACGACCTCTATAAGAAGATCTACAGCAGCAACGACCGCCAGGCTACGAAGGCCAGCGTGATGGGCCAGGTGAACGCCCTCTACAATTGCTGCACAGCTGCTGACTGCGCCAAGCATGCTTCACAGTGGCGAAATGGTGGTGGAGGCTACAAGAGCAGGATTCAAGAACGCTACAACCGCATCCAAGGCCTATGATGTGCAGATGGCTTTTGCGAACCGTTGTCGTGCTGCTCTCTTTGGCTGGAGCTACGAAGGGCTGGTCGAAGGAGGTGAGAGACACGCTGTTCTCTCCCTCTGGCGACAGGGTCATCGTGGACTATAGCATCACACAGAGTGGCGGACAGACAACGGTGCGCTTCAACAATATCCAGAAGAAGCTGGGCACGACCAACCAGCGGAAATACAAGAAGTTGGACGAGGTGGCAGTGGTCATCTTCGACCGTACTGGCACCTACAACGACATGAAGTTCGATGGCATGACGCCTATGGCATTTATGGTGCCTTCAGGTGTGCAGTACAACTACTCCAACGACGGCTATTTCCTGCTGCAGGACAATCCCACGCTGCAGTTCTCATGCAGCGAGGAGGCCCAGCTGAGCATTCCGCTCTACCTCGCCCACTATGAGAAGAAGCACCACTACGAGATCTTCAGCCAGAGCGGCACCCTGCAGTTCTCGACGAAGGTCAGCGGTGGTGGAGCAGCTGGTGGCAGAGGCCGTAGCGGAGGCGGAGGTAACGGAGTTAGAGCAGCCAATGCCGACGACATCATCGTCAGCGAGGAGCTGAGCGACGAAGGGTTGACACCTCTCGACGATGCGATGATAACCATCGCTAACGTGAGGAACCAGCTGGAGGGTGTCACCAAACTGCCTTTCCCTGAGGACCTCACCTTCCAGGCCAATCACCTGAGAGAGTTGCGCAGCCGCATCTCAGATATGGATGTGCTGCAGGACATCAATAGAGTGTTGGCTGCTTACGACAAGAAGAAGGGTGACCTGGAGGAAGGTGCCGCTGCCCAGCAGCAGGCCGCTGCAGCAGCCGCCCAGCAAGCAGCTAAAGAAGAGGCTGCCGCTCAGCAGGCCCGTCAGGACTCCATTCAGGCTGCCCAGGAAAAGAAAGCCGACGAGAAGCAGAAGGACATGATGTGGCTCATCGGTGGTATTGCCGGCCTGGGTGTATTGCTCATGGGTGGCAAGCAGATCTTCCAAAGCATCAAGAACAACAAGATGCAGAAACTGATGATGGACAACATCAACAAGGCTCAGCAGCAGGCACTGGGACAAGTGAAGATTCCTGGCCTCGACGATAATCCGCTGACTAAAGATGTCAATGCGCAGATCCAGCGTGAGGCAAGAAAGACGATGACGAAGGAAGGCGAAGCTGCCAAGCAACGGCTACAGGCCTTGCGCAAGGGCAACAGCGATGCCGCAGCTCCTCAGCCCGCACAACCAGGAAACTCTGGGCAGCCCGGATCTTCCAGAACATCTGGAAATCCCGGACATTCCGGACAACCCGCACAGCCCTCCACTCCTGGCAAGCGTCCGCTGCGAACAGTCAGCCAAGTAAAGGCAGAGGCAGGACTCGATCCCACGAAGAATGCCGGACTGGAGATCACTGTCAAGCCACAGCGGCAGTCGCTCAATGATGCCATCCCCGCCAAATACAAGCGCTGGCGCAAGCCGGGCACGCCCGATAGCAACAAGTAAAAAACAACGTCAACACATACAAACGTTATGAAAAAGAACAAAGCATTCGTACTCATCCTTGCATTGCTCCTCATCCCTGGGCTGCAACCATGGGCAGACGCTGCCAGGAGACAGAGGACGGTCAAGCCTGCTGAGCCCGTCATCGAGGTGATGGACGCCTTCAGAGACTATGTGAAGGCCGACCCCTTCCTCTCTGACAACACTCAGAAAAGCATCAACAATGAGATCGACAAATATTGTGACGATCTGGTACACCGCTCTGACAAAGCAGATTACATAGAGAAGAACCACCTGAGGGAATACGTGACTGAGCAGCGCCAGAAGCTGTCGCAGTATCAGGAGCAGAGCTCGCTGATCATCGAGAACATCCTTCAGAAATACGAAAACATGGAGCCCCAGAAGCGTGTGGCCTATCGCGACACCATGCAGATGGCGCTCGACGAGAAGTTCAACGCGCTCAGCACCAACCTCACTCGCCTTGACAAGGAGATCAACGTGAAGGAAGAGGAACCACTCATGGACCTGCCTTGGAAGTGGATAGGCATTGCTGCGGGTGCCCTGCTGCTGCTCATCATCCTCTTGGTGATTGTGAGCAAGAGTAAGAAGAACAAGCCTGCAAGGCCTGCCTACAGGCCCACTGCTGGTCCACGAAACAACGTGAGCAGCTATGGCAACAGAGGAGGCGGTCAGCAGCAGTCGGCAGATGGAGGCATCGTGGTACGACGCAAGACGGCTACCATTCTGAAGAAGCAGAGCCTGGAGGATGTCATCGACAATCCCAATTACCTGCAAGTGGATGCCATTGACTTCACCTATGAGTCGGCAGTCAGGCGCATGTACATCAAGAATAGCTGTATCGTCGACATATATAATATGTACGCGGAAGACCTGCGCAATCCGGCCAGCCCCAAGGAGGACGGATGCATGGTGCTGGGCCGCTGGGTGCACGACTCTGAGAGCAACGAGTATTATGTCTCCTTAGAGGAAATAGTACTGCCTGGCGACGATGCTGTCTTCGAAGAGTACGCACTCAACTTCGGAGGAAAGATCAAGCTGAAGGTACTGGAACAGCTGCGCAAGCTTCGCCGCGAGACCAACCTCCAGTACGACCTCACCTGCTGGGTGCACTCGCATCCTGGTCTGGGCGTATTCTTCAGCAACAGCGACACGTCTGTACAGGATCAGCTAAAGCACCCCCAGCATCCTAATTTCCTCACTGCCATCGTGGTGGACATCCTCACTCCAATGCAGGATCTGGGTATCTTCACCTTCCGTCGCGACACCACCATCAACTCGAAGAACGACCTGAAGAAGATGTACTCTCTCGTCGAATGGTACCAGTGGGCACAGGAGAGTTTGAAGACCTCCGTAGAGCGTCCTGTTGCTGCCACACCTAAGGAGTTCAAGAGCGTGGAATATTTCAACATGCTGCAGAATGCACAAGAGCACAATGACTCCTGCTACGGCGTAGAGCTGAGCAAGAACGTGGTGGTCGACATCTGCACGGACCTTGTAGGACAGGGCGACGATATCCTAGCCATGCTTCATGGCGTAGCCAGCCAGCACGGGTCGCAGATAGAATATGTGGCAGAGCAAATCTCGGACAAGGAATCTGAACCGAAGCTCAGTCTCACGGGTTGCTTCATGGCTGCTCCCCACTGCAGCATTCCCACAGTACGCCGTGCCGTGGCTGACTATCTCGACAGAATCCGCTTCGTGGTGGTTTATACTCCGAACGACGGTCTGCTCACTACTATTCCCGTCATCAACAGCGACCTCTGCACAGAGGAGAGCTACTATGGTGAGCAGAAACTGGAAGATTTGAAAACATGGATAAAACAAAGCAGATAATGATGAAAAAGCTTTTGATGATAGTCGTCATGCTGGCTGGCATGGCGCAGGTGAGTGCCCAGGACGTGAAGGAAATTCAGTTCTGCGACAAGAAATATGAGTATAAACAGGGCAAGGACAGCATCACATTGTTCCTGAAAGTGCTGGACAGCGACGGCAACTCCTGCCAGGACATCACTGTGGGCGACCTGGAAAAGTATCTGGTGGTGAACGAAGACAAGGCCATTATCTCGCCAGACCGCCGCAAGATCATCGCCCTCAGCTCAGGACAGCGCATTCCCAACGACTTCACGTTCTCCGTCCTCGTCGACCTCAGCATTCCAGAGGAAGGCAAAGGGCAGATTTACGATGCAGTGGGACAACTCGTCGAGAGTGCTCCTGACAGCTGCGTGTACCTGTCGTTCTTCGGCGATGAGGTGACATCTAGCCAACTAGTGACTAAGCGCAACCTGAAAGACTTCGAGCCGCTGTTCCACAAGCACTCTGAGAGCAAGTTCTTCTATGGAGCCCTTTATTCCAAGCTGGCAGAGTTTGCTGAAGAGAAGGCTGAGCTGGAGGACTCGGTATTCACAGTCGAAGGCTATGAGCGCAATGCTACCATCGCCAAGCGTGCCAAACTGGCGAAAGACAAGAATCTGCTCTTCGTCTTTACGGAAGGCAACATGCGTCCTGCCGACGAGATGCTCTCGTTCATCGAGGTAACTGACTATCAGTCGAATGCCACCCATGTCGTTCCTAAAGTCTATGCTCTCTACTACACAGGTGAGGGCGTCGACGAGAATGTGGAACTGACGCTGAAAGGTGTGTCTGCTCCTCGCGATGCCAATGGTAATGTGCTTAGCGACCGCCAGGGATCCTACAAGCCTAGCGATGACCTGAGCAAGGTTCTCTCCAATTTCCAGCAGGTGGTGAAAGATGCCATGTATGATTTTGCTTTCGCCTATCGTGCTACGAAGGACAAGAGCTATACTGGTACAGTGAACTACTCCGCTGAGTGGAAGGGCACGGAAGCCGGTAAGGGTGATTACTCTATCGGATCGGCCGAGACTCCCTGGCCAGTGAAAGCAGAGAGCACAGGCAGCACCATCACCAAGATTCTCGTGGCACTGCTCATCGCACTGCTTACCTACGCCTTCTTCTTCCTGATCATGAAGGTGATTATCCCATTTGTCAAGTCGAAGCGTTTCTCTACGAAGTACTACAAGAAGTATGAACCTGAGGCCAATGTCCAGCGCCGTATCTGCACCTACTGCCGTCAGAATATCGAGCCTGGACAGCTGGTGGTGACCAAGTGCAAGCATATCATGCACGTCAGCTGCTGGCAGCAGAATGGCTACAAGTGCGTGGAGTACGGTCAGAATTGTAAGGATGGCATCCAGGATCATGTGGAATGGAAGGAGATGTTCAGCAAGGTATCACTGCGTGAGACTTATCAGACGCTGGCAGGTATCCTGGCCGCTCTAGTGAGCTGGGTGATTTTTGAGCTGACGGGGCGTGGCTTGTTCCATGGTATCGGAGCAGGCATTGCCAATGCCTTCTTCACCAACGAAGAGCAGAAGATGAACCTGATGGAAGACTGCACGAATAAGGTTTCGGCATTCCTGACCATCGGACTGCTTCTGGGATTCTTCCTCTCGCTCGTATTCCGCTATTTCGACGAATATCGTAAGAAGGATGCCATGATCTACCTGAAGATTGTAGGACTGTCGCTGCTCTCAGGCATCATCGGCATGGCTGCTATGGCTGTAGGCGGCATCATTTTCTGCCTGCTGCTCTCTGCCATCGGCACCACCTACATTCCCTGGTACTGCTCCCTGCCGGCATACATCCTCTTCTCAGTATGTGTAGCACTGAGCCTCACCATCAAGTCATCGATTCCTATGAAGAGCGCCCTCCTCGGAGGTCTCATCTCGGCTGTCATTGGATTCCTTGTACTCATCAGCGGGTCTATCGGCAACGTCGGATGGCTGAACATGCTGCTCGACTTCATCATCTATGGTGGTGGTCTGGGAGCTTCGCTCATCACGGTACGAATGCTGGCTGAGCGCTACTTCCTCATCATCAAGAATGGTGTGAAGGCTGGTCAGAAGATCCCTATCCACAAGTGGATGAACGCTACCGGCGGAGGCAACAAGGTGTCTATCGGTGCCACAGGTGAGTGCGAGGTGCAGATGAACTGGGAGAAGAGCAACAAGGTGGCCAAGGAGCATGTGCAGCTGTACATCGATCAGGCCAAGACGTTGCCCATGCTGAAGGCACTTGCTCCTGGTGTGCTCTACAATATGCGCACTGAGCTGCCCGTCAGCAAGCCTACCGTACTCACCAATGGCGATACGTTCAAGATTGGCGACACTATCTTCGAATATGTAGAATCATAAAGAATTGAGATTTGAGTATTGAGGTTTGAGATTTGGAACTACTAAAACTTAAACCTCAAAGCTCAAACCTCAAACGTCATAGTCATGGAAGAAAAATCTCAAACCTCAAACCTCAAACCTCAAACCAGCTATGAATGGGGAGAAGGCGTGTTTACGCTCCTCTCCTGGTTCAAGAAGGATAGGGTGAAGAACGCCCGTGTGTTGGTGGCAGGAGCGGGGGCACTAGGCAATGAGGTCGTCAAGAACCTCGCCCTTTTCGGCATAGGACACATCTATGTCGTCGACTTCGACCGCATCGAGATTTCCAACCTCACACGCTCCATACTCTTCCGCGAGGAGGATGCCTTCAGTCATGCATTCAAGGCTGACATCGTAGCCAAACGTGCCCGCGAAATCAACCCACAAATAGAGGTTACGCCCATCGTAGGCAACCTCTTCTCAGAAGTAGGATTCGGGCTCTACCGCTCTGTCGATGTCATCATCGGATGCCTCGATAGCCGTCTGGCCCGCTACCTGCTCAACCGTCTGGCCATGCGGGCAGGCAAGAGCTGGATTGACGGAAGCATCGAAAACCTCACTGGTGCCGTCAAGGTCTACACCCCTGGACTGAGCTGCTACGAATGTGGACTGTCACGTGAAGAGTTCAACAACATCATGCTCCGTACGGGTTGTGCCGACGTGGTTCGTACCCAGACTGAGCATGGACGCATAGCCACTACACCCATCAGTGCCTCTATCATCGGAGCCCTGCAGGTACAGGAGGCTATGAAGATCATACACCTTGACAATTCGGACGCACAGGATTCTCCAGAGAACCAGGAATCTCAAGAGGAACAGGAGAAGCCGCAGGCTCCACAGCTCATCCAGTTGGTGAAGCCCTTGAAGACCGTGCAGCAGCCGAAAGCCATCCAGAAAGCTCCTCCCTTCAAGACTCTCCAAGGCAAGATGCTTCGCTATGAAGGCATGACCTGCACTACCAGCATCTATCGTTTTGCCTCGTGGAAGGATAGCTGTCCGGCTCATGAGCGATGGGATGACGTCATCGAATGCCAGGAGTTATCGGCCAGCATGACAGTAGCTGATGTACTGGAGAAGCTACCTGCTGTGCTGGATGTAAAGGTTGTGGAGATCAACATGCGCAACAACAAGTTCATCGACAAAGTCATCTCCGACCAACCTGAAAAAGAGTTCGAGGTGATGATTCCTGAGTCAAAACTGGACGACTATATCAAGTCGAACGCCGAATTGCGTCAGTTGAGCTATCGCACACTCATCCACAAGAACTTCTTTGAGAACATCGACAGCACCTTCCCCTATCAGCAGCTTACCCTGCAGCAGATAGGCATCCCGCTATTCGACGTGATTGAAGTGTCGACAGAAAAAGGAGTATACCACGTAGAACTCACAGCCGATGCATTCTGAATTACCACAGATGCTGCCACCCGACATCAACGTCGAGGTGCTTCTGCCCTACTATCCCACAGGTACGTGCAAGGTGTCGTTCAACGGACTGCACAAGCGTAACACCTATGGTGATATCTTCGACAGCGAGCTGATGTCATCTGGCGCCCTCCACCTCGTTGTAGGACGAAACAGCATATACAACTCGCTGCCCGAGTATATGTTCCACCCCATCGATCGTTTCGACAACCTGCCGAAATACGAGGAGAAGGAGCGTTTCAGGGAGCAGATCGACATGCAGGAAGAGGAAATCAAGAATGCCTATCTCTTCTTCGCACCCATCGATGTGCTGTTGCTCAGGCTGCGCACGGACGCTCATTCCAAAATCGAGCCTTTTGCCAAGGCCGACATCGTACTCCAGCAAATCATAGGCGACACGCTCACGCCAGAGCAGCAGTCCAACAGATTCATCCGCCAGATTATACCTTTCCTGCCCAACTGCAAGAACATCAGGGGCAACCGTACGCTGATTACCCTCATGCTGCGCAAGGTGTTCATGGACGAAGGCATGCGGTTGGAAGTGAGTCGCAAGACTGACACTTTCACCGATCCAAGCCCTCGCTATGAGAACCAACTCGACATGGAGCTTGGAGCTTGCTATGTGGGCAACACCTATGATGACAGTTTTATGTCCTACGACATCTACTATTGGTCGGATGACATTGCTGACGAACACTTCCTGGAGTTGATCGACGAGGTGGAGATGCTGAGAGGTTTCCTCAAGGACTTTTTTCTTTCCATCGAGGAAGATCTGGTATTCAACATCTCCCACGACGATCCGCCATTGCGTCTGTCTGACGAGGTGTTCTACAATTACCTGAACTATAACACTAATATCTAAGAAAGCAATATGCCTAAAAGAATCAGTTGGAAAAAAGGAATGCGCCTCACCGACGAGGTGCTCTCGGCTGCCGATGCCTGCGCTGCCGAGCATATCAACAAAGCACTCATCCTGGGTGCAGCAGGACGTTTCGGACTGCTGCCCTCCACCAAACCGTTCCTGCTGCAAATGAGCGTTGCCAAGGGCTTCGTCGACGTTGAAGCACTCGACTGTCTGGCCATCACCCGTGGCGGCTACCTCGTAGATGTGCATTTCGACACGAAGTTCACCAACACGTTCGACGGTCGCGTACAGATTCCCGGCCATGAAGACGAGAAGGAATATATCCTCACCATCAACGTCAGCCCCGACGAATGGCGCGACACTCCTGACGGATATCGTGAACCCGTTTATTCCTTTGCATTGGTAAGTGCCAAGACGGCTATTCCTGACAATGCCATGCCTATCGGACGCATCGTTAACGACGAAGGCTGGCGGGAAGACAATGTGCAGTTTGTGCCTCCCTGCCTCTATCTGGTCTCTCATCCCAGGTTCGAGGAGTTGCATGCCCAGTTCATCTCCCTGCTGCGCAACATCGACGAGTCTACACGTGCTCAGATTGAGACGGGTGCCCATGCTGCCATCACCGTCTACTGGCCCGTGGTGATGCAGATGCTCGTCAAGGCCAATACGGAGCATGAGCTCATGGCTCCACAATCGCTGCTGTCATGCGTGCAGCGCGTGGTGGGAGCCTTTACCATGGCTTGCGAGCTCGACGAAGTGCTATCTTTGGAGGATGCCCAGGTATTCCGCAATTATGCACGTGCCCCTCACAACTACCGCAACGTCTATATCCGTATCAAACAGGGACTGGGCATGTGCTATGCCATCACCCAGAAGATTGAGAAGTTCAGTCTGCTCAAGAAGGAAGAGCCCAAGCCAGAGCCCATACCTGAGCCGAAGCCAGAACCTAAGCCGGAGCCCATACCTGAGCCGAAGCCAGAACCCAAGCCCGATCCACGCCGTATCTGGGACGGTAAGCGCATATGAGTTTCATCAGCACCCCCCTCAGCTATCAGGAGCCGAGCCTATGCCTCGACCGCAACATCGCTGACCGCATAGGTATGCTCGACAACCTCGTTGAGCTCATTGTCTTCACACCACGAGGATCGTTCGTGGCCGACCCTGACTTTGGTTTTGAGTACTGGAACCACGAATATGCCAACGTACACTATCGTGAGTTCAACATCAGCCAGACGGGTAAGATTGCCAATGGCCTCTACAACGAGGTGACGAAAAAGGAATGCGAGGACAGCATACGCACCAGTCTGGCCACCTATGAGCCCATGCTCAAGAACGTTATCGTTTCAATAGAACTCGACACAACTGAGGGAAAGAGCATGCGCAGGAAAAAGGTGGCATCGAAATACGAGGTCAACGTTGTCGTAGAAGGACGCATAGACGATGGTCTGGGCACGCTTGTCCCATACAGGAAAGTGGTTGTCTTCCTCATCGAGCCCACGGTGAAGCGCTATAGATAGCGCCCCGCCCTTTGTTAATCACAGAAAACACTACATCCTATGGATATAGAACTCCAAAAACGAATCAATGATGCCGTCATAGCACTGGGGCAGCTCTCTGCTCAGCCCATCGACTTCCAGCAGATGGATCCCGTAGCAAAGATGATGCTCGTGGCACTGGTATGCGAGACACAGAAGATACAAGACTACGTCGACGGAGCAACAGAGCGTATCGTCGACCGCTTCTGCGTGGACTTTATTCCCAGAAAGAACATCGAAGCCATGCCTGCCGTGTGCCTCATACAACCTGAGATTAAGCCTCGTACAGACAACACACTGGCAAACACAGGGTCAGGCGACATCTATAGCTACAAGAATCCTAACAGCAAAACACCCCTCAACTATATCCCGATCTTCAATACCACGCTACTGCCACATACGGGCCTATACCTGCTCAATCAGCACTACCTCCATCACGGCAATGATGCTATCAACATCAGTATGGAGAAGTCCAACCGTCTTTGGATAGGTATCAAGACCGCGACAGAAGTAGACTGTTTGAAAGGACTCTCACTGCTCATCAAGGGTACTGATGGCATGATGCCTGAACATGTGTATGTAGCTACCACAGGACAGGAACTCGACTTCTCGACCATGCACGAGATGGAGAATATCGAGATGGCAGAGCCTTTCGATGCCCAGCAGGCTTCGGAGCAGTTCTTCTCACTCATCGAGAATTGGAAGGAGTGCCTGCTCAATATCAACGATGCAGCCTTGCTCTACATCACCGATGAGGCCATCGACCGCGACATGTTCAAGCCACGTCCCTACCCACGGCAGTTCCAGCAATGGCTGGAGAGCGAGGTGCTCGACTATTTCCAGCCCGCTACCATCTGGCTACGCCTGGATTTCCCAGAGGGATATAATGTGCCTGACAACTGTGACGTCATGCTCAACACCCTGCCCGTCACCAACATCGATGTCAACTCGCTCATGCTCACACAGGCACAGCCCATCGCCAAGCTGCAAAATATCGACGATGCCTTCTTCCTGCGTATCCTGGAGACTAGCACAGCCAGCCATCGGCAGGGCTTCAACATGACTGCTGATGATATCATCGTGCGTGACTTCGACGCTCAATGCTATAACAACGGCAACCTCTATCGCGACGTGCGCAATCTCTACAACCGCTTCATCGACGACTATTATGCCTTCATCGAGTATAACGGCATCAAGGACGGTGAGGTATTACGACAGCTGCGCGAGACCATCAACAAATTGGGAAAGAGTGTGGGATTGCAGAACGAGACTTTCAAGTTCGACAGCGGCACTTATGTCATGAAGAATATGAGCCAGTATCCTCCAACGTCGTCAACACGTGTCAGCTATATCACTACTATGGGGCGCATTGGCAACACGCCACGCACTGGCGACATGCTTGAGAACAAAAAAAATCCTGGTCTCGAACAAAAGGCGCCCATCGTCGTCTCCGCCATGGGAGGAGCCGACAAAGCTACAGCCGACGAGCGCTATGAGCAGCTGCGTTACTATGCCCTGACCAACGACCGTCTCTATACACGCATGGACATCGATGCCTTCCTACGTAAGGAGTTATTGGCAGAGTTCGGCAAGGATGAGTTCCGGCGCATCTTCATCAAGATCAACATTGAAGGAGCGGGAGGTGCCGACAGCCTTCAACGAGGGCTCTACATCGACATTGAGTTCAAGGATCGCAAGAACTACGAGCATGCCCAGAAAATGAGCTACGACCATCTTATCTACCAGCGCATACGCAACAAGTCGTGCATCGCCATGCCCATCATCGTCAAACTCAAGAACCTCGAGGAATGAAACGTTTCCTATCCTTCATCACGCTGATATTGACGGTCGTGCTAGTCACACAAGCACAGTCGTCGGCCGACATCCTCGCATACGTTGACAAGTACAAACAGATAGCCCTCGACCAAGAGCGTCAATATGGCATACCCGCTCCCATCACCCTTGCACAAGGTATCCTTGAGTCTGGAGCAGGCAAGAGCGGACTGACACGCAACTCCAATAACCATTTCGGCGTGAAAGCCCTCGGCGGATGGAATGGCGGTGTCTATAAGGCATGGGACGACGAGCCGCAGAAGAGTTCCTTCCGCGTCTATGCCTCCGCTGCCGAGTCCTTCCGCGACCACTCGCTCGTGCTGAAGAACTCATCTCGCTATCGCAGTCTTTTCTCCAAGAGTATTTATGACTATCGCGGTTGGGCCATCGGCCTTCAGAGGGCGGGCTATGCAACGGCAAAGAACTACGCTGCAGCTCTTATCGGATTCATTGATACTTACCGTCTCTATGCCATCAACGGAGGCGTGAAGCTCCGTGCAGGCAAGACTGTCATCGTGCGACAAACCGTCAACAACGCCCCCACCTTCGATGCCGACTGCCAGATGGACGATGAAGAGCAATCGGAAGAGGAGCAGACCGTCGCTCAGGCTGTTACCCGCTATGTAGTGGAAATCAACGACATCAGCTGTACCATCCTCTATCCTGGCACTACCCTCTCGAGCATTGCCATGCAGTATGACATCCCCAAGGACAAGCTTCTGGAGTTCAATGAAGTAGTCGTTGAAGAAGAACTGCATGAGGGCGACATCGTCTTCCTCGACAAGAAGAAAAAGAAATACGAAGGTGCTAAGGACTTCCACTATGCCAAGGAAGGCGAGACGCTCTACTCCGTCTCTCAGGAATACGGCATCAAGGTGGCCAATCTCGCTAAGATGAACCGCATGGACATCTCTGAGAAACTATACGAAGGAACTAAGCTCATTCTTAAATAAGAAACGAAATCACGAAATACCGATATATCGAAATAATGTTATATCGTTACAACCACTTAAAATCTTTCATAAGATGCTTGATTTAAAACTAATTGCAGAAAGCGGCCAGCTCTTTGACCATCATTATAAGCTCATCCGCCCACTGAGCACAGATGGAGGCACTGCCGACGTCTGGCTCGCCCTCGACATGAATACCGTCAAGGACCCCTCGACAGTCGGAGACCTTACCAAACTATATGATGATGAGGTCGAAGCACTCGGGCTTATCGTAGCCATCAAGATCTACCGCCCACAGAATGCACTCGACATCGAAGGAGAGCAGCGGTTCCGCGAGGAGTACATGATTGTGTACAACTGCCATCACACCAACCTCATCCATCCCACCAACTTCTCCATCTATCAGGAAACGCCTTACCTCGTATTGCCGTACTGCAAGCTCGGATCCTCCGACCTGCTCATCGGCAACATGCCCAATGCTGAAGTGATGTGGAAGTTCATCGGCGACGTATCGTCAGGATTGGCTTACCTACATGCGCTTAATCCCCCCATCATTCATCAGGACATCAAGCCGGGCAACGTGCTTATCGACGATAACCTCAACTATGCCATCACTGACTTTGGCATCAGTGCCAAGGACTGTGGAGGTTCCAACACCGACGAGGAGGCAGAAGAACGTAGTGGTACCATGGCCTACATGTCACCGGAACGCTTCAACGAAGGTGCAGAGCCCAACCAGGCCAGCGACATCTGGGCTTTGGGAGCCACGCTTTGCGAACTGGTAACAGGCGAATTACCTTTCGGCGAAGAGGGAGGATGGGCCCAAGTGCAACAGCAAATGCCCATGCCAGACCTGCCCAACATGCCTAGCGATATCAAGCGTCTCATCCATGCCTGTATGGACATCGATCCTGAGAAACGCCCGACAGCAGATTATATCAGTAAGGCCGCTGCTGCACATCAGTTCCCCTTGAAGAAAAAGAAGACAGGGCTCATCATAGGTATCATCGCCCTTTGCGCCCTGCTCATCGGCATAGGAGTCACTTATCTCCTCAAGGACTCTGAGGTACAGATTGTCACTGAGGAGAGCACTCCTCCTGAGGTGGTCTACGAAAAAGCCATCGGCCTGCTCAACAGCACCATCCCCGACAGCGTGAAAGTTGGTGCTGAGATGATGGACAGCCTCAGCGGCATCAAATATCCGCCTGCTATCTATGAGATGGCCTTCACCTACGGATGGTTCTCTGACTCCGTATCGGTAGCACGCAAGAAGATGCTAGGTATCGATATCTTCGAGAGTGGCGACAGTAAATATTTGCCCACTAGCGACCGCTGGAGCAACAAGGCCGTGGCACTCTTCACAACCATGCTTGAACTCAAGGACTCCACCTACGCTGCCAAGAATGCTGAGGCAGCCTATCGCCTGGCATGCTATTATGAGGTGCCTAACGCCATCTTCCAGCGTAACTTGGAGAAGAGCAAGAAATTCCTGCTTGTTGCCAAAGACTGGGCCCAGCTCTCAGGCAATAACGCCTTGCTTGAGCGTGTCAACAACGGACTTGAAAGAATCGGAGCGAAGTAAGGCAAAAGGTTAAAAGGTTAAAAAGTTAAAAGGTTAAAACGTTAAAGGTTTACATAATGAAACGAATATTTAGGGCATTACTCTTTCCACTTTCCACTTTCCTCTTTCCACTCTCCACTCATGCTCAGGTAGCTCAGTGGCTGGTGCCTCCCGTCTATGATGACATCGAGTTGCCTGCCGATGCCAATATCGTCATTGCTGACTCAGCCAACATCACTACAACCCTATGGAGCATCAGCGGACGGCGCCTGCTCACCACAAAGGACCTGGTGAACTCCTACTCCGACGGATTCGTGGTCACCACCAATAAGGATGACGCATACATAACTGGCATCTACGACTCCAACGGCAATTCCCTACCCTTTGAGAAAGTGCAGCTGGGCTGGGGATACCCCTTGTTCCACGACGGACATCTGCTTGTACACGACGGTTACTACTTCTATTACATGGATGCCAACGGACAAATCGACAATACCCAGTACGTCAGAGCATATCCCTTCTCTGGAGGATTCGCCTCGTGTTACACCTATGAGAACATCCGTAAACAGAAAGACCCCTACTACATCCTCATCGACAAGAATTTGAAGGAAGTGCCGCTGACCTGCGAGGGCAAGCCACTCGGACGTGGCGATATCGACTTCATCTCATCAGTCAACGACGAGGGACTGGCCGTCATCTCTGTAAAACATAAACTATACTATTTCGAAGCATCTACCAAGGAGCTACGTCCTCTCTATGCCACTCCTGACGAAGACAATATCAAGAACCAAGGCAAGATGGACGGTGACCTCGGCCAGTGCTACGTCAGCGAGGAGGACTCCTCCTTCCTTCGTGCCAAGTGCGGGCGTGCCGGCAACATCGAGATCGTCTTCGATGCTCTGCTCAAGCCCATCGCCATCAAGCACGATGGAGCCCGGCATGAATTCGCCAGCAAGCAGGCATCTGCTCTCTTCGACAACTCCATGCTTCAGTCAGAGAAAGGATCCGACGGAAAATACAATCTTCAGTTGAACGGCAAAGAGATTCTGCCTCCGCAGTTCGACAAGGTCATCTACATATCGGGCGACAAAGCCATCGTCATGCTCAACGATAAGTGCGGACTGCTGCAGATACATCCTAACGACAAGCTGCAACTCAGCCTGAACAAAGGCAATCCCATAGCCTTCCGCCACAGGCGTTTCGACACCACCATACGCCTCGACATGCCTTCCTATATCAATCCGAGAGCTACCAACATCGAGATGGAGGACCAAACGGGATGCATCATCGACAAGATTTCCAAAGAGACCAAGAATACCGACATCGGCAACTACGTGCAGTATAACTGCGTGCTCAATGTGCCGCAGTCCATTCCCGACGATGAGACGACAGAACTCACCTACCCGCTCTACATCGTACACGAGGGTTTGCGTACACCCATAATGAGCGTCAAGGCTGATGCCTGGCACTACAAGTATTACAACGTGGACATTAGCGAAACCTCCATCTCCAACGGGGCACTTTTCTTCACTACCAACATCAGTGCCGAGCGACTGCCAGGTGAGGATTTATATCCCTACACTTGCAAACTGATTACTGAGAACGTCAGTTGGGAAATGGTAGAAAAGGTTTCAGAGACTCGCTATAAGTGGAAGGTCAACAGCCTCAAAGAAGGCAACAACAACGTTATCGTATCGATACTGGAGGAAGGCTGTCCGCCCTCCAACTACACTTTCGAGCTGGATTACAACAAGCCTGTCGCCAACACGCCGAAGGCACCTGTGATTATGAAGGAGAAGAAGGCGAAAACCGTCACCCCTCCCATTCGTCGAGATCACCTAGACATCTGATTGCACCATGAAAATAAGCATATATGCAAAAACCGATGTAGGCTGCGGGCGAGAGAACAACGAGGATGCCTTCGCATTCTGTCCCAACCTTTCTTCTCCTCAGTGGAACCTTAACCACACCAAGGGCTACATTCCACTCGGGCCTCAGGGAACACTCATCATAGTAGCCGACGGCATGGGAGGAGCCAATGCCGGTGAGGTGGCTTCTGCTATAGCCATCGAAACGGTGAAGAAAGCATTCAGCGGAGAGCAACTTGTCAAGGCTGCTGCCAGCGAGGAAGCTGCCCGGCAATTGCTTATCAAAGCCATTCAGGATGCTGACGAGGCCATCAACCTGAAAATGTTCGACAATCCTGAGACAGCAGGCATGGGCACTACCATCGTCGTTTGCTGGCTCACCGCACAAAAGGCCTTTGTCGCCTGGTGTGGCGACAGCCGCTGCTATCGCTACAACGATGCCGACGGACTGCTGCCCCTCACTAAGGACCACTCCTATGTGCAGGAACTCATCGACCGCGGTGAACTGACGGTGGAGGAAGCCTTCCAGCATCCCGACAACAATATCATCACTCGCGGACTGGGCGACTTCGACACGCAGGTACAACCCGACATCGCAGTCAGCACAATAAAACCAGGCGATATGTTCATGCTATGCTCCGACGGACTCTGCGGCTACTGCACCAACGAACAAATTCGAGGCATACTAGCCGACAGCAAGGGTAACACAGAGAAATGTTCAGAAGACCTGCTTCGGAAAGCCCTTGAAGTACCTGGTGACGATAACATCTGCATCGTAGTGGCCTCGCTACTCGATGACAATGCTCAGGAACCTTCCAGTTCCAAGTTCCGCCAGTTCATGAGCAAGCTCTTTGGATAGCACATCTTTCTATCTATGAGTCAGCCCCCTTCTCACTCTGAGGAGGGGGCTGACTCGTTTTTATCCTTACACCTTTTTCATCTTCATCAAGGGGTGATTGGCCCACTTGGGTTTCATGTGGCTGATGAAAACATCACGTTCTCCATCTAGAAGCTCAGGGAAGCAATAGGCTATCCATACGGCACAGATGTTGTCCCGGTTCTCAAGCAGATGCCGTCTGGCTATCTCCTTCTGGTTCATCAGCATCTTGGCTCGCACGCGATTGGCATCCTCCTGAGCCTCACGCCAAGCCTTAGGATCATCCGAGAACACATCGACGTGAAAACCCTCGGGACTGGCTTTCCTGATCTCCGAACAGATGGCGTTCAGCTTCTGCGACAGCCTAGAACCCTGAATGGAGCCTGAGTTCCAGTCGATGGTGATATGGCGGCTGTCGGGTATGAGCACAAAGGGACTGCGCTCGGGCCATTCCTTCCAGTCGTGCACACGAATGAAAGCATTGCGGTCCACCTCCACCGTCTTCGAGAACTTGCCGTCCACGATAGACAGGCGCTCAGCATGGGCAGTATCTTCATTGATGATGAGATACAACGTTGTCTGCGGGGGCCATACCGTCCCGTCGATGGTCACTTTCACTTTCTTTGCGTGACCTGTGACTATAGCCCCTAAAGCTGTCAGGAATAACAAGAATCGTTTCATCGCTTCATATTTCTATTACCTTCCGCTGCCAGGTGCTCCAGGTCTACCAGCCCCACCAAAGCCACCGGGGAAGCCAAAGCCCTGCTGAGGAGCTGTCTCCGGCTCGCCAAAGAATGAGGCCTCAACGTCCTTGTCGTTGAGTTTAAACACCATGAACTTCGGATTCTGCTCCGTGCAGGGAGCCCATGCACCACCATTCTTACCATTGGGGTCACTGTACTTGGCGAAGTTGGTCCATGCCGTGAGCATTTTCTCACTCAGGTCCCAGTCGCCCTTCGTCCAGGGACGCCAGCAGTGCTTCAGGCTCTTAAACACGAACCACAGGTCGCTGCTATGGAAGGCACCACGCAGACGCTGAGTCACCTCTGGATGACTGCCATCGTCGGGCAACGGACGGGCAAACTGATAAGCCCAAGCCTTACCGCCCTTCTGTGCACGAACCTTGCAGAACTCGGCAATGTTGGGAGCCATGTTGCCCATATCGTTCAGCGTGAAGCCAATCATATAAGGTACGTCGGCCAGGGTGCCCTCACGGGTGGCATCGTCGAAGCTCTTCACGCTGACATAGCCGTCGATCATCGGCATATAGCCCATACCCATGCGCATCATACCCATCATGCCGCCGCCCTGCTGCTGGCCGGCGCTGTTCACCTGCTGATAGATGGTGGGCAGAGCGAAGACGGTCTCCGTCGATGCCTGACGCATCTTTTGCAGGTCGGTCATTCCAGCCCAGTCGAACATCTTCTTCGCGTTGGCAGCTGCATCCTCGATGCTTCCACCGCTGTAGCGTCCGCCCATCATGCCACCGCCGTTAGGATTGGGGATGCTCAGACCCTGGGCACTCATGATGACAGCCTTGTGGAACAAGCCACGAGCCAAGGGCGACTCGCACAACGTGCGCACGCTGCCACCACCGGCACTCTGTCCGAAGATAGTCACATTGTTAGGGTCGCCACCAAACTGGGCGATGTTCTTCTTGATCCATTTCAGGGCCTCAATCTGGTCGAGGATACCGTAGTTGCCGGAGACATGATTCGGGCTCTCCTCGGCCAATGCGGGGTGACAGAGGAATCCGAAGATGCCGAGACGATAGTTGATCGAGACGAGCACCACGTCTTTAGCGCCCCACTCCTGTCCGTCGAACTCAGGCTCCGATCCGAAGCCCTCACGATAGCCGCCACCATGAATCCACAAGGCCACGGGCAGTTTCTTGTTCACCTGACCGGGAGCCTTCGTCCATACATTCAGATATAGGCAGTCCTCGCTGAACGCAGCCTCCTTGCCATAGCCCCATTCGGTGTAGTAGCCACCAGTATACTGGATAGCCTGATAGCTCGGACGGCCGAAGGTATCACAGATCTTCACGCCCTTCCAAGGCACGACAGGCTGTGGAGCCTTCCAGCGGTTCTCGCGGATAGGAGGAGCAGCATAGGGAATGCCACGATAGACATACACATCGGGATGGTCGTCGGCCAAGACGCCTTGCACCTGACCACCTTCAATCGTTAACACCGGGTTGTTGTCTGCAGCATTGGCAGAGACTGCTAACATAAGCAGAAGAGGCAATAAAAGCTTTTTCATAATTAGGTTGTTTTATTGTTACTAGCATTGTCCTATTTACGTACACATTCGCCCTGCAAAATTAGCAAAAAAACACCAATGCACCAAATAATTCAACCTAAAAGGCACTTTCGTACTCGAAAGTAGCCGTTCTAGCATAGGAAAGAAACCGCGGAGGTACACCAAAGAGGCCGCAGAAGTACACCAAAAAGGCTGCCGGAGTAGACCTAGAAGGCTATCGGGGTAGACCTAGAAGGCCATCCTCCTTCCTGCCGTAGCCTTCTTAGTTAGCAGGCTGTCTGAACCCGAAGGTATAGAAGATATCCCCAGCCGTGACCGTTAGCTTCATGGTTCTCTCCTTAGCTGTTCCATTAGCTTCAAACTTTACATGGAGTTTGTTGCCCTTTGCTTCAGCCCTAAACCAGCCAGTCGTTATGGTATGGAAGTCATTCTCTTCACGTGGAGGGAAAAAGTATTCCCCGTTCGACTCTGCATCAGAAATCCAAGGGAAGGAATAGTTCTGACACGAGAATACCAGCTCAGCCCCTGCTGCCGGAACTTGATAGAAACCATCCGTTTTCTGTACTGGCACGTCAGCTTTCCAAATCATAGAGTCCCACTTTCCTTCGGGAACAGTGCTCTCACAAGACGCAAGGAAGAGCACAGCTAGCATCAGTAAAGTCTTCAGTGATTTCATATTCATGATCAAATATTGAAATGTATTTTCTCAATAAACGTCGGAATCAAGAAACCTTGCACCATTTCGCGTTAAATATCCTTAATCGCAGAAAAAAATCCCGAGTCAATCCAATCAGAGGTAAGGCCCAGTATCACTTATCTTTTCTTGCATCACTTGTTGATACAAAAAAAATGTGGAGGTCATAGCGACTTCCACATTTTTTTATATTTGTCAGTGTTTCAAGCTTAGTTGCTGATCTTCTTAACCTGCCTTGCGTCCTCGGTGTTTGCCTTCACCACATAGATGCCCTTTGACAGGCGGAAGCGGTGCTCATTGCGGCCAGGTGCGGCAACATACACCTGTCGGCCACCGGCATCATAGACACGTACATCCGTAATAGGCTGTCCAGTAGTAGATGTCACGACTATGATACCGTCCTCACCGAAGATCTGCAGATTGCTTTCTGCGAGAGCTTCCTTCAGGCTCGAACCCTGAACGATGAAGAAGCGGTTCTGCGTGCGGCCCGGCATCCTCGTTGTAAAGCCGGAGTGGAGAGGAACTGCCTCACCCGTCTTTGCATCGTACAGCATCAAGCTGTCGCCAAGCATCTCCACACCCTGGAAGGTGACCGTTGCAGGCTCATCGCTGTTGCTCTCGATACCGATAGGCAGCACCATGAAGTCGTGGATACGGTTGATGCTCGTTGCCAGACGGCCTGTAAGTGTGTAGACGACGGGAATGTTAGAGGTGATGTCACTCACGACGAACGTCTCGAGGTCTTCCTCAGGCATGAACTTATTGCTGGCATTAGGACTCTTCATCACACGGGCCTCACTGCTGTTGCCGTCGCGCTGAGCACTGATTGTCATCCACAGACGTGAGCCGCCGCCAGTAGAACTTCCCGAGGGAACAGTTCTAGGAGTATGCACCATCATATCGGTGGTGTACTTCAGGGTCAGTTGGTTCAAGTCTTTGCCATCAACATCTTTCTTCTTGACGAAGAAGGCGTAACGAGGAGGAACGATTGTGTCGCCCTGCAGGTTAGTACCTGTACCACTATCGAAGCCAGCAAAGTTCATATCAGTCCAATTCCATGTAGAACCTGAAGGCTGCGTGGCAAGGTATGAGGTGGTCAGCGATGCGTCATTTGGATCAACATCACTCCCCTTCATTACCAGATAGTAGGCGTAGATCGAGTCCTTATTCAGTTCGAAGAACTTCTTCATATTAAGTCCACTAATGAACGGGTTACTAGCCAGGAAGTAGCCCATACTACCCTTTCCTTCATTCTTCAGCGTCACCTCATAAGTTGTAGGCAAGGTACCCGTAGGATTCGTTTCTGTTGCAGTACCTTCAATAGGTGTTGCAAAGAAGTCAGAGCGCAGACGACCACGATTGTTCAATGACACAGTGTTTGTGGCAGTGGCACCATCAAGCATTGGACGACCATCATTAATATACACGCGCACGCGTCTTTCGAGAACATAACTCTTACCCCAATCCCAAATGTCATAATACTGGTCATCCTTCGGCAGACGGAAAATCGTCTTTACGTCCTCCTCGTTATGGGCTTTCAAGTTGTTAATGGGCATCACGCTGAAGCCACCATTGTCGTAGGGCACGGTATGGTCATTGTGAGCACCGCTCCACGAGCCTCTCACAGCCACATTAATCTTACTATCACCGAAGGGCTTGTAGACCAAGCGATTCAAATACTCATCGGCATTGTTACTGTCCCACTCGAAGTGATCTTGTCCTGGCTGTACAGTCCAATCACCTTGGTCACCTTCACCCAGATTCTCAGTCTGGCTGGCATCGTTGGCACTCCATACTGCGCCACGCTCATAGAGTACAGCCTTAGCCTTATCCCACTGACGCTGGTAGACGGCGGGAGCGAAGCGGTCGTAGCCGAGGTTGTAGGTACCTGTAGCACTAGTGATAGAAGCCACTGGCAGTCCGTCGAAGGTGATAGGCTCGAAGTAAGTGGTCTCCTGACGTCCACTCCACGTTGGTGCGTACCACTCACCAGAGAGTGTTCCCTGCAGCGGCGAGCTCACGAGATGCCACTGGTTCTTCGGCAGTGCGAACTCCACCCAAGCCTTATTATAATTCAGCAGGTGGGCATTGACGAGCTCCGTCTCCGACTGGAAAGCAATGCTATCGCAAACATTGTCGTTATACAGCTCAGTCACCATATCGCCCAAAGCTCGAAGATTCCAATTTGCACCATGGGCTTTGATACTATCCTGTACCCACTCATGCGTCTGGAAGTCGTAACGGATAAGCGGAGAGGCTGTTGGACGCAGAGCCGGGAATCCAGTCTTCACTCCATTTACAACTTCATCACCATCATCATAAAGCTCAGAAGCAGGCTTCACCTTCACTGATGTTGACGTTTCCGAGGAAACTGGGTTAGTTGACGGATCGATGCTCTGTGTTGCAACCTGACCGAAGTTTTCACTTGTCATCATCAGGATGTTCGTGCAATAGAGAGGTGCAAAGCCCTGCTTACGACTACGGTCAGCTGGTGTAATAAAGTTTGTGGTAGTAGGAAGATCACCCTGCTTTCCATTAGGAAGGTAATGTCTCAGATCCGTACCATTGCCAGCATACAGCTCATCATAGTCGGCACGACGCCAGTTTTCATCATTACTCCAGTCGGTATTATCAGCACCACCAGTCCAAACCTGATAGTCAGGCACAATCTTGATGATGATATCAGCATTACCATTACAAGTGAACTGATAACCAGAATTCAAATCCTCAATGAAGTAATAACGTAAGGTATAACTGTAGCCTTCGCGTACCTGGAACTCCTTGTCAAAGTGAATCTTCAACAATCGTTCCACCTCACCATGTTCCCAATAATTGTCATGCTTACCTACCAAGTAGTCAACTTTACCGACAGCAGGCGGCCACGCATTGTTCTCATCCATCACAATGTTCTTCATGATGTAATCCTGCATGAGACTATCAGTAGAGTTAGCAATTCTCACTTTAAGGAGGTCACTGCCTGCATCCGCCATCTTAACACCTGTACAAGAAGGCGTCACCACATTGATGTCACGCAAAGGAATATGTAACTCCTTATAATTTCCATCCCCATGATCGACCAGCTTCTCAAACTGACTCTTAGAGATTCGCACACTCAGCGTACCAAGACTAGCAGGGTAGTGCTTCTCGCTGAAGCCTACCTGCATGTGAGGTGCGTGGTCACTTACCCTCACCTTGAAGGGCTGTGGCTCAGCACAGATATACACAAAGTCCTTCGCAGCCTCGTTCATATTCGCCTCGATAGGAATAGCAACGAACTTCACATATTTAATGGTGTCACCAAGGTAGATCTCATTGACCACATTAGTTTCATTGATCTGGACATCCACAATCTTGGTATGAATATAAAGCTGCGGCTTGCTGCCATCTGCAGGATTGGCCAATGAACGCATATACTCCAGCATTCGTGGGGTAAAAGCTGGGATATTCAGATAAAGTGGATTCTGACCAAACTTGATATTTGGATCACTGAGGCTGGTCACATCAGGATTCATGAAGCGGAAGCATCTGACAGCATCGTAGAGATATAGCTTTCTCTCGACAGTCTCACCATTCACAGTCTCATAATAGGTAGTATACTGCTTCATGTAATTCTCCACAGTGGCAGGAATACTGTCCACACCCGCCGACTTCGGAACACCCATCCACCAGTCGAAATAGACCTCATCCATGATAACATAATCACCCGGATGATGAGTGCCATCATCGTCAGTATAACCATCTTTCCTAGTATAGCCAGCCAGCTCCATAGCAAAAGTCTGGGTGGTGTATTCGCAGAACTCAATATCCTCAATGCCAAGGCCTCCGATAGTTCCTACAATTTCAACCTTGGGCACAAACCACATCACTGAACGGTTGGAGCACTCATTGAGCACATTAAACAACTGGTCAGAAATGTAGTTCAGGTTATTTAGTTCTGAATCAGTCATGGGCTCATCACCATGAAGCGTTGTCAGCAGCGCGTAGTTATGATAGTAATCCCACGCAAAGCCACCCATGGCTCCGTTGAAGACAAGTCGTCGCTGGTTGTTAGCAGCCGTTGCTCCATATACGGTGTTATCCGTATCAAGAGCCATCGCGGCGAAGGAGAAAGGAGTATGATCAGCGAAATAAGGACTCCACTGGAAATTACCATACACAATCTTATGATTTATCGTATCGCGCATGATTGACTCCTGGAAAGCAGTACGATAAATATCTCGGTATTCCAAGACATCATACTGACCTGTATTGATGTTTTCCTGCAGCTCATGACCACTCACGGTAATATTCTTCTCAGAAGCAAGTAGCTGCTGGAATCTCAGCAGGAAATTGTCCCAATCCAGATAGATGAACGAGAGATACTGTCTTTCTGCTGTAGGGACAGTGCTGGTAGCTTCGGAGAGACCAGTAGCCAGCAGCAGACCGTCGAAGTTGGTTTCCAGCTGAATGACGCTCAGGTCGCCACCGCAAAGTGGAGTCGTCATCTCAGGACCGACCTTTGGCAGCTGAGCGAACACCCAGATATCATCAAGGAAATAGTCACCACCAGAAGTCGACACACAGTTGTTCTCCACTTTTAATTCATAGGACACACAGGGCTCGTTGAGGAAGAACTCGAAATAGAACTGCTGCCATACCATATCGCCAGAAGGTGTAGTAATGCCTGCAGCTCCTGCTCTACGATAGCTTTTACCAATCTGACCTGGACAGAAAGCATAGATTTCCTTTTCAGTGTTATCAGCTCGTTTTCCTATCACCTTCAGGACGACACTACCTGGTACATTATTTGCGACACTCGACATCCATCCCGAACACATCATTTTAGTACCCATACAGAAGGTTCCTTCAAACGGGACAGATGCGACGGTGCCCGGCATATCGGAGGCATCAATATAGAGGAAGCCCTCATTTGATGGGTCTTTGTCAATATCGTCGTTTGTAACAGTACTGGCAGGATATAATGCTCCACTTTGATTCACGTAGTCAACAATTGCGTAGGATCCCCACACACAATAGTTGAACAATGTTCCAGCATTTGCTATCGGAGAATAGGCATAACTCGTCTTCTCAAATGCAATGGGCAGGGCAGAAGAATGGGTATATGTAGTGACTCCAGGATCAGTATTATAGAAATGGATACCTCCAGTAGGTGATTGATAGGCAGGTGTATGCGGATAGTCGAAATCGATACGTGCTACGGGGTCAGCGCCATGACATGCTTCACGAAGCTCTTGTGTTGAACGACTATGCTTAGCGCTATTGGCAGGTACGACATCCATATAAGGAACTACTTCGGAGTTATCATCAAAAATGATGGTGAACTTTGCCACATTATACTTACGATTGGCATTGTTAGGATCTTTCGACCTTACCATGATGGTCAACCTTGAATCAGCAGGCACAGTATTATACTTAAAGCCAATCAAACGTCGACGACTGTCTGTGGAACCAGTGACTCCATTTGCGTTAGTATTTGGAGCTTCACGAAAAGCGATGTCAGTCACCGTCATGGTCGTGCTAGTGGAAGAAGTCAACTCAACATAATCATCATTTATAAGATTTTGAAGGTTGTTATCGGAACGACTTCCATTACCCGCATAGAACCAATAATTTTCCAACTCCAAATTAAGAGGAACAAAATTGCTACCGTCATTAGCTGATTGGAATACCAAAGTGCTTATCCTTGGGAAGTGAATGACATGCTCCTCATACCACTTATCACCAGTCATCTTGACAAGCGAATCAGCCATTACCTTAGCATCAACCAACTCATAGATATGACGCAAAGTTAGTGAAGGCTCTGTCATATTACCAGCATTAGCAGCCGACACATTAGCGCCATTATTTACATAACTCCAATCTTTATAGCTTGTAAGATCTGCACCAATATTCAGTCGTTCCAAAGAAGTAGGAAGAATGCCCCAGAAATTGAAACCGGCATAATGATTGGCATCATTGGCTCCTCCCTTAATATGAGAACCCATCACAAGACCATTCTTGTATTTCAGAACACTGAAATTACCTTTAGAAAGGTCACAGTTCACACCGTTCTCAAGAGGTAGCTCCGTATCATAATTATACCAACGCTGATATGTGTGCTGCGGTGAAGGAGAGCCTGTACTTTGTGATGTCGTCAAATAAAGGGGTACAGCAACACCTCGCTTCACATAACGGGTCATACGGTATGTGGAGGTATTCTGAATACGAACAGTTTCACCATTCACCTGTTTCTGTATCCATCCCTGCCCACTCTGAAGGAATTCATGAGGGAAATTCAAGCCGTTATCAGCTTTGGTAGCCATAAACGACTGACGATGTATGATTTCCAAAGAACTAACATCAGTAATGGTCTGCGCCTCTACGCTGCCAAACGCAGCCATGCTTGCCAAGAGCAAGACAGCTAATCGACGGGGGTGTCTGTTGAAAAAGTATCTCTTATTCGTCATGATATATGTCGAATTAATTCGGATTATTCAGATAGATGTTATAATTGAACTGGTAGTGGAAGCCCTCAAGTATCAGTTTCAAAGTAACTGTAACCATACCAACTTTCGGGCTTTCATTTGTGAGCTTACCCACAATATCGCCAGAAGCGAGTTTCACAAAACGCTGTTCAAAGATATCAAGGTCACCAGTGAGGATAATACCTGTACCTGTATCAGAATCTATGGACTCGGCCACATTCCCATTGACCGTGTAAGGCTCACCTGGAAGCTTGAAGGTAACAGCGCCATCGTCGAAACCACGCCAGACTCCCTCTGCGTCGTGGTTATTGCGGAACATAGGACGCAGGAAAATATAACCACCAGAGTTGAAGGTTATGCTCAGTGCATCGGCTGAGAGCACACGAGCCTGGAAGCCCGCGATGGGTGGGAAGGGCAGTGCCTCAATGCGGAAGGTCCAGTCGGTGAACATGACGGGCAGCTTAATCCAGTCGTTGCGATGGATAAAGTCGAAACCGTTAATATCTTTTCCGGATAGGTCCTTACCGATGCCATCGCTGTTGAGGGTGAAGCCATAGCGATAGTCTATTACCTCAGTATCCACATCACGGTGACGACGCATCTTCATGCGAAGTGAATACTGGTTGAGTGTGGCCGTAGCCGAGGCGTTGGTCTCATTAACATATGAATAGACAGTATGACGAGTAGGTTTGTCGTCTCCAGTACTACCCTTAGGATAGAGCACTAAGGGAGCTGTGCTAAGATCAACATAATAAGATGCAGTATCCTCTTCGGCAGTGAGAAAATCATCAGGATCATCAGGCTCCAACAGGCTGACGTTGGTTCGCTTTAAGGGATGAATCTCATAGCCGAGCAAATCCATCTGCTGCTGAGAGTCATTGATAAAGGTGAACTCTAGCTTGGCCATCGTACGGACAAGCTCCACCTCGAACGACTGGTTCTCAGCCTCTCTGACGGTAATATTCTGTCCACCGATATGGCTCGACATGGGTATGTTGTTGGTCCAGCCATTGGTGGTGGGAAGAGTCTTAGTTGACAGGTCGGGCATAGCAGAACCTTTCTTGATGCCCAGTGATGCGAAATTGGCATTTGTTGGCAAGTTAGCAAAGGCAAAGACCTTATAATTTCCCGGAGGCAGGAGAAAGCGGAAAGTATCTTCTTCCTTGCCAGCGGTCCCACAATTTCCTGAGACGAGCTCTTCAACTATGTTACTGGTATTGACGAAAGCCACCCAGTAATCATGAATCAACTCCTTCGGATCTGTTGGGTCTAACCAGTCGCCTGTGGCACGTGTTACACCATGATAACGGGCAGAGAGTCGCACCTGCACCTGTCCCATGCCCTCAGGAATCTGGTCTACGTCGTCACTGCTACATGCGCCCAGCCCCAAAACAGTGGCGAGCGCAAGGAGACAACATATTGTGATATTCTTCTTCATACTTCTTTATACATATATGATAGGATGCTCAACAGCGAGCCATTTCTTTACATAGATACGAGCCTTCAATTCCTCTGGATGTCGAGGATCAACCGTTGGTGTACCAGGACCGGTCTGAGGATTGAGCTTGAGGCGATAGATATTGTTGCGGACAATGCCGAACTCCATCGTATTATGTATAATTTCCACCTTGTTGGAGTGACGCATATAGGTCATGTAATAACAGATGCCATTGGTGTATTCCACCACTTTGCAGAAATGCTTACGTGCAGTGTTAGTAGCGTAAGCTTCTGCATCGGCCTTATTCTTGAAATACAATCGCTGACTCTCATCAATGTCAGGCGTGTTGGGCTCAACCATATAGAAAGTAGTGCCCAGCACATAGGTGTCTGGCGTCAGCACTTCGTTCTCAATGGTTCCGTCTGATGTCTCTTGTGTCTGAATGCTGTAAGATTGATAATAGTTTGCCACAGGAGCGTAGCGGCACTGGATAAGTACGCCAGTGGTATATTCCGACCATGCCATCGCCTTATCAAAGGTGTTCTCGTTGACATAGCCGAGGATGACGGGAGCTTTCGTATCGGTTACTGTTGGCAACTTAGCAGCATCGGATGCTATCAGAGTAGCGGCATTGGTGATACGACTGTCGCCAAAGAGATTATCGAGGAGTACTGCGTTAGTGCGGTTGGCCTCGGTCTTCTGTGCAGAATAGGGGTCGATGACATAGTTAGTAGCTACGCCACGAGGAGTAGGTGTCTCATCGCCAAGATAGACAAGGTTAGTACCATTGATGTCGTCAGCCACACGTTTAATATAATAGGACGGCTTCTGACACCCATTAATAATAGCCATGCGGTCGACGTAAAGATAAGCTAACAGAGGAGCATCACCGTCAGCTCGTATCGAATAGCGTAGTCCATCGTCAGTCTTTTCAGCTCCTGTCGGATCGTAGTCGATACGTGCAGCCAGACGCTCAATAGTAACGTGCAGGCGATAGGGATTTTCTACCACACCGGTACCAGAGGCATAATAGTTGTCATTCTCGTTGCTCATGACAAAATGGGTTGGCGTTGTAGCCCCACCAGTAGCTTCGGTCCATGACTTTTCAGGAAGGGCATCACGAAGGGCACCCAGTGTCTTATATGAAGTGAGATCACCGTCGTTGGCAACGACAATGAACCGATATGGGTCGGGAACTATTTCCTCACGGCTGCTCAAGATGGGAATTGAGAATGTATAGGTGAGAACATCTTTCCGGACATCATAATTCTTCAATTGCAGGTTATACTCACGGATAGAGTCTACCCTTGCCACTTCCTCGTCGGTGAAATACCGGCTTCCTACGAATTGCGTGTTGGCAGCAGCATTGATGCCATTGCCACCGCCGAGAACAAAAACTGTGAAGTGGTGCAGCTGGTTCTCATACTCTCTTCCATATTCCCATCCGTCTCCCTCTTCACCACCGTTAGGCACAGCCGCACGAGTGAAGGCATCGCCATCGGCAATGTCGAACGTCATCTCGATGTATATGCTGTCGACCCCACTATACACCTGGTTATAGTGGTCGGCATCATAGTCCTGACATGCGACGAAGCCGGACAAGGCCAGAGGGATTAGTATATTATGAAGCAGTTTCATGCTATCGTTGTAGTCTGTTGTTGATAATTAGTGGAGCGTTACGTTCTGGAAGCGCTTTGTCCAGGGCAGTGAATGTATGCCGAGGGTTATGAAGTTCCATTCCTCGCCTACGAGGATAAAGTCGAGGCGATAGTCGTAAGCTCTGTCGAGGAACTCCTGCGGACTATAGGCGTAGCGCTCGAAGGCGCCTCGTCCCTGCTGCAGGATCTCGGGCAGGTTAATAGCAGCCACCTGATGTCCGTCGGGCCTATAGTTGATATAGAGCATGGCGGGAGCGACGGTGCTGTTGCCCTGTCGCAGCATGAGGCGGTTGAAGTCGAGGTCGGCATGTGCCGTCTCCTCCAGTCCTTCATCGCTGGCGGGGCGGCTGTCGTAGCTCTGTGCAGTGACAGAGCTGTAGTATGTGTTCCACTCGTCGAATGGCCGATAGGTCTGCTGGGGAGTACCATCGGTGTCGACGTTATTGTCCCAAAGAATCTTTCCGTTCTGGTCGGTGATAAAGATCTCATAGTCTGCGATGTCGCAGTGAGCAGGATTGTCGGCCTGGCGGAGCGAGATGTGGAGTCGCTTAGTGTCGCGCACGAGGCTGACGACACAGCTGGTAAGCTCATGTTCGCGAACGGTGACCGTCTGTGCATTGACAAGCACGGGATCGTCGGCGCGCGTCACAGGGTTCTGGGTGTACTGTGCTGAGCGCAGCGTACCATGCCAGAGCGTGTCAAGCTGTTGCTTGATGAGTGTGGCGGCCTGCAAGCCGGGCACGTTAGCCAGTGTGACATTAAGATTGTTCATCGCACCAGTCTGTCCGTCGCGCAGATAGCGCACGCCGGAAAGCTGGCTGATGTCAGCATAGCGACGCTGGTTGGCCAGCGCCAGTAGCCGATATTCGCCAGGCTGCAGTCCATCGACAGTCATGCGGTAGTTGGGATTGCGCAGTGGCTGCACAGAGGCAACGTTGTCCTCTGTCTGCGTACGCACCAGCTGTCCGGCTTGGTCGTAGACATAGAGCGTGACGCTTCCGACGTGGTCGTTGAACATGTTTGCTCTTTCCACGTTGTAGTCGTAAACAAACTCCACGGAGAGCCCCTGCGGACAGTCTTCAAGGTCGTCGCTCATCATCGAGCACGATGCTAATGTTGTGAGAGCCGTCAGGGCAATGAATGTCTTTTTATTGAACTGCATCATTGTAGCGTTGGATTAAATATCTATACGTTGTATGTATGTCGCGTCGTGTGTTAAAGTTTTTGAAAGGTGGCCGGCGCCCGCGTAGCGCCGGCCATCTTTTATGCGAATAGTATGCTTAGAGCGTCTCTTCCTGGAAGCGCTTCACCCAAGGCAGGATGTGTACCTCTGCAGAGATGAAGTAGCTGGTGGGAGGATTGTCGTCAGGCGTGTTACCAGCCTCACCGCTGAAGTCCTCGGGAACGGGCGAACCGATACCCGCAATCTTGTTCAGCTTGATAACATACCAGTTGTTGCGGACAACACCCCAGCGGCCCAGCCATGCGCTAGCGTAGTTATCACCATAGACGGTGGTCACGCCATCGATAGTCTGAGTTGCATTAGCAGGATAGATGCTGAGAGTTGGAGCTGCTGCCTGGTAGACATCGTAAGCCTCACCGGGTCCGTTCCAAGGAGTCTCCACATCGCCGAAGTGCTTGATGCGAACTGAGTAGTAGGAGATACCACCCTTGTACTGGTAGACCTTAGAGTTAGCAGGCATCTTGTCAGATGCGAGGACACCGATATGAGGAGCAGCAAGAGTATTGAGGGCAGTTACGTCTGCAGCAGCTGCATCAGCACCATTGGTCTTGACATTGATCAGGCTCAGCGTAACAGTGTAAGGCAGCTCACCAGTTGCAGCATTGTAAGTACCCGTTGTAACGGCGACATCGACATCATAGGTTACGGTGGTGACACCGGCAGAGAAGGTGCGGCCTCCCTCGGCTGTTTTACCCAGATCGGTTTTAATAAGAGCATTGATGGCGGCAATCCTCTGGTTGATTTCATCGCGCAGACGTGCCTTCACAACAGCTGTAATGTCAGCATTGGAAGCCAGCATGGTGTTGGGCTGACCTTCAATCGTGTAGAAGTCGCCATCGCTGATCTTCACCTTCACGCCCACATAAGTGGTATTGCGGAAGATCTGACAGTTCTCATCGAAGGTGTTCTCATAGGTGTATGTGACTTCCTCAGACTTCAGCGTGTACTGATCATCGGTCAGCTGATAGTTAATCAGGCCTGTATTAGCATCCTGAGGAATTGCACCTGTGCCAGAATAGTTGGGATCGTAGCCAAAGTAAGTACGATAGGCGGGATTGGGGGTGTGGTCGGCGTTGAAGAACGGAGTACGGCCCACCATGCGCCATTGCACATAGAAAGGATTAGCCTTCAGGTTGTTGTAGGGCAGCCAAGCCTTGTCAATCTGACGGGTGTTGTAGTAGCCTACACCACCTTCGCCACCATGATTCACATTACCAAGAGCCCATTTGACATCTTCAGCCTTAACTCCAGTAGGAGTTCCCTGGCCATCGAGCTGGATGCCGAAATCAGCAGCAACCTGCACCTCAACCTTCACAGCAGCACGCTCCACGTAGATGCAAGCAGCCTGTGCACCTGCAGCCTCAGCCTCAGCCTTGGTCTTGTAGATAGCATTCTTGTCGATCTCGGTGAAAGTGAGAATGTTAGCATTAGCGGGTGAAGACTCACCGCCAGCAATGGTAGCGATGGGCACGCTGGTCATCACGAGTCCATTATCACCGATAGCTCCAAAACCCTTCGACTCGTCAGCAATACCAATGGCCTTCAGCTGCTGCTTCTTGAACTGAGCACCTGTGGTCGAATTTGCTGTTGCAGTGATTCCTGTAGCATTTTTATCATCATTCAGGATGACATAGGCATAGAGCTTGTCACTGATGCCGAGGTTGGGGTTCTGAATCTCCTGCACCATCTTAGCGCTGGTGGAAGTGATCTCACCGAAGCCAGTAGGATCAGTTCCCAAACTGTTGCCAGCAGGAACATTGTCCTTTGCCTCATTGTTGAACTCAGCAGTGATGGGGAACGACTGGAAGAATACAGCAGCATCCTCATTGGCACCCTTGAAGAGATAAAGCGTACCGCTCTTCACAGTGAACTCAGTTCCAAGTCCATCAGTAAGATCCTCGTTGGCACGAGTGATAGCGTCACCGGGCATCGAGATGCCTACGGCCAGCCATGAGCTTTCTCCCTCTACCATTCCGTAGAGGTTGTTGGGCTCAGCAATCTCGTCTTTTTCCGACGAGCAGGCTCCGAGCAGCAGTCCAGCTGCAGCGAGAGCGAAAAGACTAAACTTTTTCATAAATGATTAATAAAGAAATTAAAATGTTAAAGAATAATTAGATTATTTTCTATCCTTATAGGGAAGCATCTTTTGAATGGCCTGACGGTTGCGGCTGACATCGATGCCCTTCTGCTGTGCGTTGTCGAGGTGGCGTGCAGCCTCCTCATACTGTCCGCGAAGGATGCATACGACGGCACGGGCATTCTCAGCAGCGCCGCTGTTTCCGGCCCGCTGCAGCAGTGTCTCGGCCTTCAGCGGATCGCGCTGCTGTATGGCGACATTGGCCAAGTTGAGGTTGACAGCCTCATCGTCAGGATAGTTGTTGAGTGCTGTCTGCAGGGCGCGGTTGTATTCATCGGAGTAAGGCTCGAAGGTCTGTGCCACGCGCCATAGCTCATGCTGCGAGAGCTGGTAGGGCTTGGTGCGGTAGATCTGCAGGCACTCGTCGATGGTGTTGAACGTGCGTACGTTGAATGTAATCTCGTAGTCGGAGCGACGCAACGATGGGTAAACAGTCCTGAGCAGGTACTGATAGTCCTGCGGGTAGCTGGACTTGATGCGTGCCTCAGTGGCATCGGCTGTGCGCTCTATCTCGCGGTCTTCCTTCAGCAGCAACTCACGTATGATGGAGTGGATCTCATCGCGATGGGCCAGCTGCGTGCCGTCCATCTTCTCCACTGCTTCGCGCAGGCCAATCCAGTTCTCGGGCGTTGCCTCGGCGGGAGCAAAGGCACTAGCGGGGAGGTCATAGTTCTTCCGCAGCCATTCGGTGAGGCTCTTGGCACGGTTGGTGGCCAGCATGCGGTTGTGGGTGAATGGCGACTCAGGCGATGCCCATCCGTGGATCTTGATCTCCTTGACGGTGATGTTCTTGTCGGCCACCATGATATCGAGTGTGTCGGTAATCTTGCGCAGCTCGCGGCGGTTGTCCATATAGTCGGGCTTCATCTCCCACTTGTTCACCACGAAGTTAATGAAAGCCGATCCATGCAGCTCATAGGGAGCCTTGTCCTGAGTGGGTTCGAGGTTGGTCAGGGCAATGAGGGTATAGGGATCGGGCGGAAGGTCACGACGCAAGGAAGTGACATAGGGCAGCTGTGACAGGTCGCCGCAGGCGCACAAATCCTCCTCGAGGCGCAGCTCATAGCCGTCCATCCATGACTCGTAGGGCACGGTGCTGCGATAATATTCAGTCTGAGGCTTTCCGCTGCGACGACTGACATGAGGAACGTTGCTGTAGGCCACGTTCGACAGGCCGCGCTCGTAGAGCACATACTCGGCATGGCTGTCGATGACCATGGGGTCGAAAGCAGCCTTCAGAGTGCCGTCGAGAGAATAGAGTACGGGATGCATCACCACCGACTGGTTGTGCTTGAGCTTGAGCTCATCGAGACAGACGTCCATCGTGAGCAACATCTGTCCGCTCTGGGGTGTAAGCAGTGCATTCTTCACAACCGTCTGGCCGTCGCTCAGCGTCTGTGCGCTCAGCGACTGCGAGGCCACGATCAACAGGCCTGCTAAGATATGGCGTAACTTGATAGTCATATACATTATTATATATATAAGGGTTAGAGGTTGTAAATCATGTTAAGGGCTACCTTGGTCGGGCCAATATAGTTGTAATGGCCTTCGCCCGTCTGTGTGCCGCAATGCTCACAGGGGAACTTCTTGTACTTGAGGTAGTCGTAGCCAAGACCAATGACGGTCTCGACGCTGAAGTGACGACTGACGGGCCATTGGTAGCCATAGACCAGGCCGCCACCAGCATACCATCCCTCATAGCGGTTGTGGTGCAGGCAGGGGGCAATGCCGAATGGGAACTTCACTCCGCCAGCGTTGAACTCACCACCCATGAGATGGAGACCAACGAAGTGGCCGTTGAACTTCTCGCAGAACCAATAGCGCGCCTCCGGCTGCACAAGCCAGTGACGCCACTTCTTGTTGTCGTTGAACGTCCAGGGGTTGAGGCCAAATGTGGCATCAAACGTCCACTTGCGTGCCAGTCCCACCTCCATGCCGATGTTGGGAGTCAAGCTGGCATCATACAGCAGATTGTTCTTCAACGAGATCTGTGCCTCTGCCTGATGGCTTCCTGCGAGGAAAGCCAGCAACAACAGCGCTCTGCCTAGTGTCCTTTGCATGTATTGCATATTTTTAATCTGATTATAAAAAACGTTGTTTATCCTAACGAGCAATAGTCTAATTAGAATTTTCTGTGCAAAATTACAACTTTTTTTGCAAACTAAACACTTTTTACCTTTAAGCATGTATCAAAACGGAAATTATAGTTCAAAATGGAAAAATGACACAAATAAAAAGAAAAAGGTTTGGTCAATTGAAATAAAATTGTTATATTTGCACGCTTATTTATAACAAACCGGAACCAAACCCATTGGAATCTATGATAAACCTGAAGAACAAAGACAAAGAACTAGAAGAACTTGCTCAGATGCATGCAAGGACATTATCCTTATCTAGAGAGCTAATGGGACAAATAGACAGCATCAACAAACACTTAAGCGAGCATTTCCCAGATTTTCATGCCGGCATACCAAAGAGCCGGAAAAAGAACGATCTGGAGAATGAGGAGGAGATTCTGAAACGACTCAATAAACTCATAGAGAAGGAAAAGCTGTATCTTCCATCGAACTTCAAATCGATCAAAGACATCGCCAAAGACCTCGAAATCACGCAGAAAAAGTTAAAAAAGGCATTTGAATGCTGGCCCAGATATAACAATTTACACAAATTGCTCTGTCACCACCGCATCAAGGCGGCCTGCAGGATGATAGATGAGCACCCAAACTTCTCAATTGAGGCCATCAGCCTGGAGTGTGGCTTTACGAGCCGCAAGTCGTTCTACCGATGGTTTCTGATGGAGATGGACTGCACGCCGCTGGAGTATCAGGCACGAGATAAAAAGGACAAATAACAACAAAAACAACTCAGACAACTGAGGACAAAACGTGGCTTATTCTGCCGCTGTCCAGAGTTGTCTGAGTTGTCTTTAATCTCCGCAGTGCCTTACTGCTTCAGCGTGATCTCCGACGTCTGCTTGACGCTCTGACCCATGGAGTCCTGGCTGGCCTCCGTCTTGATGCTCTTCACCCAGCCGTTATCCTGCATCTCATAAGTACTCTTCGAGGTGACGTTGAACGACATCTGACCCATCACGGCGTCGATGTTCTGCTTGACCATCTCTGCCTGATCGGGAGCCACCTTCTCGACCTGCTTGAGGACGAACTCCTTCAGCTCGTCCTTGGTCATGTCGAGCGTGGAGTTGGTGATGATGTTCTTGCCCACGACGAAATACATGCGCTTCAGCTTCATGCCCTGCTCGTTGTTGACGCTCTCAGTGGCACCGTTTCTCACGGTCTTTCCGTTGAGGGCCAGCACGCCGCTGTTGGTGAGGCTGGCGATGAGGGATTCCTCAGTGAGCTGCTCGGAGAACTGCGACATCAGCACGTCCTTGGGCAATGCCTGTGACACCTCAGGGCTCTCCTTCATGATCTCGTCGACGATGGAGCCGGCGAGCTGAATGACCTTTGCCTTGACCTCGTCGAGGTTCACCACGCCCTTCACCTGACCTTCGGCATCAGTACGTACCTTGATGCAGACGCCCTTCATGACCGACTCTGAGAGAGACATCAACTTGCCCATCGGTCCGTTGTCAGCCTGACCGGCATCGATGCTTGTCATCGTGATGTCGATGACGGCACCATCGGCGGTGACGTCGCTCACGACATACTCCGTCTCGGAGGTGATCTTCTGTTCTGTGCCACCGGCATTGTTCGTGGCAACTTCAGTGTACACTGCCTTGAAGCCTTTCTGCAGCTTCGGGGTGATCTTTGTCTGTGCCTGGGCCATCACGGCCATCAGCAGCACAACGCTTGTTAGAAATAGTTTTTTCATTGTTTATACTAAATGTGAAATCAGTTCTTCACGATCGCCGGGGAGCATATCGATGACGGGAATCTCGACCATCGTATAGCAGCCGGGCTCCAGGCGCATCGATGCACGGGCCACGTTGACCAGCACCTGACCTGTCAGGGCTGGATTGTTGATGCTCATATTGAACTCGAAACGCTGATTCTGCGTCTGTCCGCTTACGCCCTTGCGCACCAGATGCACACCGTGCCCCATGTCGCGCACGTCGTCGACGCTCTCCACCTGGAACACATGCGTCTCGTCGGAGGCAAAGTAAGGATCGGCCTTGATGGCGGCAGTCACCTCGTCGAGCTTGGCACCTTCCTCCAGCTCCACATACACCATGCGGCGATGGATGCCTTCGCCCAGAGGAATGGTCATCGACAGGGCATTCTTGACACCTTTCTTAGAACGCACGCACACGCTGTGGCCCATCGACATACCCGGACCGAAGTTGGTATAGCTCAGGCCCTTAGGTGCGAGGCTCTGCATCAATGTGCGCACGATGCTGTCAGAGCCCGGATCCCAGCCTGCAGCAATCACGCTCACGGTATTGGTCTGCTTGTTGACTGCCATCAGCTCGCGGCGATAGTCGCGAATCATCGTGTGGATGTCGAACGAGTCCACCGTGTTGATGCCCAGCGGCAGGATCTGCTTCGCATATTCTTCACACGAGCGAGTGGGAGTAGCGAGGATGGCCACATCCACATCCTTCAGCTCGCGGATGTCCTTCACCACGTCATACGCAGCCAGCTCCACTGGCTTGTTCTCTGCACCGTTGCGACGTACCACGCCTGCAATCTCGAAGTCGGGAGCCTCCTCCAGTGCCTGGAGGGCATAGCGTCCGATGTTGCCGTAACCGACTACGGCTGCTCTGATCTTTTTCATGCCTCTAAACGTTTTGTGTTTGTAAATCGGCTGCAAAGGTACAAATAAGCGAGCGGAAAACCAAAGAAAAACTTGATTTTCTTTTCTTTTCCGAACAAAAGTACCTTTTACCTTTGACTTCGACCGTAACTAGCATGACGCTCGTCGGCCACTAGCAATACTAGGTGTAGGCATTTGGTGCTAGAAAGTATATGACTTGATAAAGTAAAACAAGTTGTTTTACCTTCACAAGTGCCATACTTAGGTATACAAAACCTACCACTTTGAAGAGTAAAACAACTTGTTTTACTTTCACGGAAGGCTGACTAAGAAGAACGAAGACGGCCTCTTTGGACACGAGTGACCACCTCTTTAATATATAAGGAGGCTATTGAAGTAGTTCAAAAGTGCCGTGTTTGGTTGTCAGTACACATCTATTGATTTTTCGAAAACTAATATCACAAATATCACCAACGCCTTATCGCACTATTATACAGCATATTAGCGTGTGATATTATGGGTGATATTGTGATGTTAAAAATAAATATTTAACATAAATTAGCCGAAATTTCGAGCATTTTTGCAACTTTGCAACTGAATAACGGCAGGGGCAACTACATAGAGAAGCACCCGGCCGTTGCGGACGGAGCGAACGCTGGTTGCGGATGGAGCGTATAGCCGTTGCGGACGGAGCACTCGACCGGTGCGGACCGTAGGCATGAAAGGTACGGACCATCGGCATGAAAGGTATAGACTATTCGCAAAAAAGGGCAACACCCACCTAAGACCCACCTATCTCATTGATGGGCCTTGACAGGAGCCTCATCTTTTTTATCGTACGCGTGCACGGGATAGTCGATGGTGTAGTGCAGGCCTCGGCTCTCCTTGCGCTCGAGGGCGAAACGAGTGATGAGATAGCCCACATTAATCATATTGCGCAGCTCACAGATGTCCTTCGAAGCCTTCACGCGCTTGAAGAGCCGCTCAGTCTCCTCGTAGAGCATGTCAAGGCGATCCCAAGCCCGATGGAGACGAAGGTCGCTACGGACGATGCCGACATAGTTGGACATAATCTGGTTGACTTCGCGCACACTCTGAGTGATGAGCACTTTCTCCTCGTTGGTCATCGTGCCCTCATCGTTCCACTCAGGCACCTGATCGTTGAAGTCATAGAGGTCGACGTGCTTCAGCGAGTCCTTAGCGGCAGCATCGGCATAGACGACAGCCTCGATGAGGGAGTTGGAAGCCAGTCGGTTGCCACCATGAAGACCAGTACAGGAGCATTCGCCCAGTGCATAGAGCCGCTCGATGCTCGTCTGTCCGTTGAGGTCTACCTTGATGCCTCCGCACATATAGTGTGCTGCAGGACGGACAGGTATATAGTCGGTGGTGATGTCGATGCCCATCGAGAGGCACTTCTGGTAGATGTTGGGGAAGTGACGACGCGTCTCTGCCGGATCCTTGTGAGTGACATCGAGGCAGACGTGATCGATGCCGTGAATCTTCATTTCCTTGTCGATGGCACGAGCCACGATATCGCGTGGTGCCAGCGAGAGCCGCTCATCGTATTTCTCCATGAACGTCTCGCCATTGGGCAGTTTCAGGATGCCACCATAGCCGCGCATCGCCTCAGTGATGAGGTAGGCGGGATGCGTCTCGCTGGGATGATGGAGGACAGTGGGATGAAACTGCACGAACTCCATATCCTGCACCGTTCCCTTGGCGCGATAGACCATAGCGATGCCGTCGCCTGTGGCAATGACTGGGTTGGAGGTGGTGAGATAGACGGCTCCACATCCGCCTGTACACATGACGGTGACCTTCGAGAGATAGGTGTCCACACGAGCCCCCCCCTCGTCCCCCGAGGGGGACACATTAGATCTGGCTATAGAAGCCCCCTCGGGGGCAGTAGGGGGGGCTAGCACGTATGCCCCATAGCAATGGATATGTGGCGAACGGCGAGTGACACGCACTCCGAGGTGATGCTGGGTGATGATCTCCACAGCGAAGTGATTCTCCTTGACGACGATGTCAGGACATGCGCGCACGGCCTCCATCAGTCCTCGCTGGATCTCTGCACCAGTATCGTCGGCATGATGAAGGATGCGAAACTCAGAGTGTCCACCCTCACGATGGAGATCGAAGGAACCGTCTTCCTTGCGGTCGAAGTTCACCCCCCACTCCACCAGTTCGCGAATCTGCTCTGGCGCACAGCGCACCACCTGCTCAACGGCCTTGCGGTCGCTGATATAGTCGCCAGCAATCATTGTGTCCTCGATGTGCTTCTCGAAATTGTCGACAGCCAGATTGGTCACAGAGGCCACACCACCCTGTGCGAACGAAGTGTTGGCCTCGTCAAGGCTTGTCTTACAGATAAGGCATATGCGAGCCCTCTCCTTTCCATTCTTCGACGAATTGTCCGTAGGACTGAGTGGCGGCAGCGCACGAGCCACCTTCAGGGCGTAGCTCATGCCGGCCACGCCTGCTCCGATAATCAGAAAGTCATACTTATAGACCATAGTATCAAGATTTAATTTGTTTATGCTACTTCTCTATGAACAGGCTACGCAGCCAGCGGATGTTGCCAATCCACTGAATGATGGGGCCTATGACGGGAATGGCTCGGAGGCCTCCCCATCGCAGGCTGTTGATCTCGTCAGGCAACATCTGTGTCACCACCTCGTTGAGTTTCTGCTCTGCCATCGTCTTGGCATGATCTTCAGCCGACAGCCGCGCTGACTCCTCACGCATGCTCTGTGCGGCCTCAGCCACCGTCTGCCCTGTCGATGTGAGGGCCTGCTGCTGATACTTCTCCAGCAGCTGATTGTACTCAGTGAAAAGCTGACTCTGTGTGAACTGGGTGACGAACGTGCCCTGATCGGCAAACGACGAGGCCATCGCATTGACACGAGCGAAGAACGCGTCGAAGTCCTGCTGGGCGGCAGCATCCAGGCGATACTGCTGCGCTACGACATCGTGAAAGGGTTTTGCCCAAGGATGAACAGTTGCCATATCTGAATTGTTTTAATGGTTAATACTCTTCTATGGTTGGCATAGTGCCTCGCAGAGACGATCCTGGAAATCGCGGCCCTCAGCCATGCGCCGGACACCTTGGTTAATGATGCTGAAAGCCAGTCGGTGGCCGTTGGGAGCAGTGAGATAGCCCGTCAGCGCCGACACACCCGTGACGCTGCCCGTCTTGGCCTGCACATTGCCCTGAGCAGCTGTGTCAGTCATGCGTTTCTTCAGTGTTCCGTCCTCGCCGGCTATAGGCAGCGTAGGCAAGAGCTGGTGGTAGATTTCATCGCGAAACCAGGCATAGCGCAACAGGCGCACCTGTGCCTCAGCCGTCAGATAATTGTAAAGCGAGAGCCCGCTGCCGTCGGCCAGTCGATAGCGTGAAGGATCGAGACCTATACGCACGAGCAGATTCTCCTCCAGCTTCTGTGCATCCTTGGCTGTAGCGGGCCTGCCCCCTGAGCTGGCAGCTATCTGATAATAGGTGGACTCAGCATAGAGGTTGTCGCTCTCCTTCATCATCTGCTTGAGCACGTCGCCAATGGGATGGCTGCGCTGACAGATCAGCTTGGCATCGTTGGGCAGCGAACCTGAGGCAACGCTGACGCCACCAGTGCTGACGCGCGCTCCCCTCAGTTCAATCATGAACTGGGTGGAGAAGTCGGCCTTGCCATTGATGAGCAGCGGCGACAGCGTAGGATTGTCGTCATCCCAGCACCAGCCCTCGCCCCACTTCTCACCGTCCTTCATCGAACTGTCCATGATGATTCGTCCTCGGATGCTCTTAATGCCCTTGTCCTTCACTGCCTGGGCGAAGGCCTGCATATCCTTGCGGTCGAACATCGGATCCATCCCCCCTCGACAGATAAGGTCGCCCGTCAACTGTCCGTTGGAGATCTGGCCCCTATAATATAAAGATGTCTTGTACTTATAGGTGGGGCCCAGATAGTCGAGTGCCGTGATGGCCGTGAGCAGCTTCATCGTAGATGCCGTACGCATCAGCTGACGATGATTCAGGGCATAGAGCAGAGTATCGTCAGTAAGGTCCCAAACCATCAGTCCCAGCTGGGCACGCTCCATCAGCGAGTCGTCGACGAGCGCATCCAGGCGCTGCATCACCAACTCGCGATAGGGCACCATCAGCACCGTGCTGTCGGCACCTTCGTGGCGTCCCACTTGTTCGCCTTCCTCCTGCGCCAAAGTCTGCACAGGAACCAGCATCAAGAGTCCAATCAGTAGTCGTATCAGTTTCATCGGATGCAAAGGTACGAAAAAGTGAGCGAAATGCCAAAGGAAAACTTGTTTTTCTTTGCATTTCCGAACGTAAGTACCTTCGAGCCTGCTCAAAGGTACGAAAAAGTGAGCGAAATGCCAAAGGATAGTCCACTTTTCTTTAAGTTTTTCACTTTTAGCATTTTTTTGCAGTACTTAGTGTTGCATTATTGGAGAAAATTTGTAACTTTGCACCCGAATAGCGTTTCCCGAAACGGAAAACTTTTTTGGCGAAAGGAACGGAAAAGTTTCCCAAAACGGAAAACATTGTTGAAGTGAACGAACAACAAATAGACTATAAATAAATGGAAATTAAGAACTTTACCATTACGAAGCGCGACGGATCGAAGGACCGCTTCTCATTGGACAAAATCATGAATGCCATCGTGAAGGCATTCGAAAGCGTGGAAGAGCCTACTGACCTGGGAACTATCTCTAAGATTCTCAGCCACTTGGATATTAAGGACGATATCAAGGTGGAGGACATTCAGAATCAGGTGGAGGAAGCGCTGATGCGCGAGGGTCATTTCAAAGTGGCAAAATCGTTCATGCTCTATCGCCAGCAGCACAGCGAGGACCGCGAGACATTGCAGAAACTGCAATTCCTCTCGGAGTACTGCGACAGCGTGAATGCCGCCACCGGATCGAAGTACGATGCCAACGCCAACGTGGAACACAAGAACATAGCCACGCTCATCGGCGAGCTGCCCAAATCGAACTTCATCCGCCTGAACCGTCGCCTGCTGACCGACCGTATCAAGAAGATGTATGGCAAGCAGCTGGCCGACGAGTATATCGACAAGCTTACACATCATTATATATATAAGAACGACGAGACCTCGCTGGCCAATTACTGCGCCTCGATCACGATGTACCCCTGGCTCATCGGAGGCACTATCTCCATCGGTGGCAACTCAACAGCTCCCACCAACCTGAAGTCATTCTGCGGAGGCTTCGTCAACATGGTGTTCATGGTATCGTCGATGCTCAGCGGAGCTTGTGCTACACCCGAGTTCCTGATGTACATGAACTACTTCCTGGGCAAGGAATACGGCATCGACTACTACAAGCGCTCCAACGAGCAGGCCGACCTCAGCCTGAAGAAGCGCACACTCGACAAGGTTATCACCGACTACTTCGAGCAGATAGTCTACACGCTGAACCAGCCTACAGGAGCACGCAACTATCAGGCCGTGTTCTGGAACATCGCCTACTACGACCGCTACTACTTCGAGAGCATCTTCGGCGAGTTCTACTTCCCCGATGGATCGAAACCCGACTGGGAGGGACTGTCGTGGCTGCAGAAGCGGTTCATGAAGTGGTTCAATAAGGAGCGCACCAAGACCCTGCTCACCTTCCCCGTCGAGACGATGGCCCTGCTGACCGACGAGAACGGCGAGTGCAAAGACAAGGAATGGGGCGATTTCACAGCCGAGATGTACGCTGAGGGACATTCGTTCTTCACCTATATGAGTGACAATGCCGACTCGCTGTCGAGCTGCTGCCGCCTGCGCAACGAGATCACTGACAATGGTTTCAGCTATACGCTGGGAGCAGGAGGTGTGTCGACCGGTTCGAAGAGCGTGCTCACCATCAACCTGAACCGTTGCATCCAGTATGCCGTGAACCACAAGATGGACTATCTGGAGTACCTCGGAGGCATCATCGACCTCTGCCACAAAGTACAGCTGGCCTATAACGAGAACCTGAAGGAGCTGCAGCAACACGGTATGCTGCCACTGTTCGACGCCGGCTATATCAATATCGCTCGCCAATACCTCACCATCGGCATCAACGGACTGGTGGAGGCAGCCGAGTTCATGGGTCTGAAGATCACGCCCAACGACCAGTACCTGCATTTCGTGCAGGGCATCCTGGGACTCATCGAGAAGTACAACAAACAGTATCGTACGAAGGACGTGATGTTCAACTGCGAGATGATCCCAGCCGAGAATGTAGGCGTGAAGCATGCCAAGTGGGACCGTGAAGACGGATACTTCGTGCCCCGCGACTGCTACAACAGCTACTTCTACGTGGTCGAGGACGACTCGCTGTCGGTCATCGACAAGTTCAAGCTGCACGGCCGTCCCTATATCGAGCACCTCACTGGCGGCTCAGCACTGCACATGAACCTTGAGGAGCACCTCTCGAAGGAGCAGTACCTGCACCTGCTGAAGGTGGCCGCCAAGGAGGGATGCAACTACTTCACGTTCAACATTCCCAATACCGTGTGCAACGACTGCGGACACATCGACAAGCGCTACCTGAAGGAGTGCCCGCACTGCCACTCTAAGAATGTAGACTACATGACGCGCATCATCGGCTACCTGAAGCGTGTCTCCAACTTCTCACAGGCCCGTCAGGAGGAGGCGGCACGCCGCTTCTACGCCACGGCATAAGAAAAAACTACACTTTTTCATTATTCTCTATCCGTCTGAAGCATGCCAGCTCAGACACTTCGCCCCCTCTCTGAGGGGGCTTAAGTATGCTAAAATACGTCAATACAGGAATCGTTTTTCAGGAGATACCCGACGAGGTGACACTGGCAATCAACATATCGAATTGCCCGTGTCGCTGTCCCGGGTGTCACAGCCGCTACCTCTGGGAGGACATCGGCCTTCCACTCGACACCGCTGCCATCGATGACTTCGTGGAGCAGTATGGAACCGACATCACCTGCATCGCATTCATGGGTGGCGACGGCGACCCCAGAGGAGTCGGCCAACTGGCGGAATATATACATGAAGAGCACCCGCAGTTCCATGTTGCATGGTACAGCGGGCGCATCCGTATTCCGTCGGTCGTCAGCGTCACTGACTTCGACTATATCAAGATTGGTCCCTACATCCGACACCTCGGACCCTTGAAGGAACCTACCACCAACCAGCGTCTCTATCGCATCCAGCCCGACGGGCAGATGGTCGATATCACTGAGCGCTTCTGGCGGAGATAGTTCACTTAAGCCTCTTCTGCGGCAGGCTCGGCAGCGCGGAAACTGACCAGATCCTCAGCCTTGAACGACTTGATATAGGCAGACTTGCCGATCACATCTTCCTCGGTCATGCGGACATAGACGTTGGCCGACTTCTCAAACAGCTCAGGAGCAGCGCTGGCATCACGAATGATGAGCAGCGACATCACGAGCTCGCAGGTCATATCGTAGAGACGACGGGCGAGGAAGTCGAGGGCATCCTGGCTCTCGAGGGCTTTCACGTTGGCAAGAGCCTCCTCGTAGATGGGGATGAGCTTCTCGACACGAGCCTTAAGAGCTGCTACACAGTCACTGCATTCGAGACCTGCAGCCATGTCCTTGATGTTCTGCAGCATGGTGCCGTTGGTGATGTAGCGGATGGCAGCCACCACCTGCAGCTGCGTTGTTCCCTCGTAGATGGAGAAGATACGGGCGTCACGATAGAGGCGCTGGCTCTTGTACTCCATGATAAAGCCCGATCCACCGTGAATAGAGATGGCGTCGTAGGCATTCTGGTTGGCATACTCAGAGTTCATGCCCTTGGCCAGCGGAGTGAAAGCATCAGCCAGGCGCTGGTACTTCTTCAACTCCTGCTTCTCTTCGGGTGTCAGTTTGCGATCGCGCTCGATATCCTCCAAACACTTGTAGACGTCAACATAGCAAGCTGTCTGATAGAGCAGCGAGCGTCCGGCATCGAGCTTGGCCTTCATGCGAGAGAGCATATCATAGACAGCGGGGAACTCGATGATCTTCTGTCCAAACTGCTGACGCTCCTTGGCATAGGCAAGACCCTCGTTGTAAGCTTCCTGCGACAATCCAACCGACTGGGCAGCGATGCCCAGACGTGCACCGTTCATCAAGGCCATCACATACTTGATGAGTCCGAGACGAGTGCTGCCACAGAGCTCTGCCTTCGCATTCTTATAAGTCAACTCACAAGTAGGCGAACCGTGGATGCCCAACTTGTGCTCGATATGACGCACGTCGACACCGCCATTGCGCTTGTCATAGATGAACATTGACAAGCCACGTCCGTCCTTCGTGCCTTCTTCTGAACGGGCCAGCACGAGGTGAATGTCAGAGTCACCATTGGTGATGAAACGCTTCACACCGTTCAGACGCCAGCAGTTCTCCTTCTCATCGAAGGTTGCCTTCAGCATCACGCGCTGCAGGTCAGAGCCTGCATCGGGCTCGGTGAGGTCCATCGACATGCCTTCGCCTGCACAGACACGGGGGATGTATTTCTGACGCTGCTCCTCAGAGCCAAACTCATAGAGGGTGTCGATACACGACTGCAACGACCAGATATTCTGGAAACCAGCATCGGAAGCCGAGATAACCTCGCTGAGCATCGAGAACACGGCGTTGGGCAAGTTCAGACCGCCATATCGACGGGGCATTGAGACACCCCACAAGCCAGCCTTGCGCGTGGCATCGATATTCTCGAAGGTCTTGCTTGCATAAATCATGCGTCCGTTCTCGAGATGGGGACCTTCCAGGTCGACGCTCTCCGAGTTGGGAGCGATGATGTTGGCAGCCACATCGCCGGTGATGTCGAGAATCTGCTTGTAGTTCTCGATGGCATCGCCCAGGTCAACGGGAGCGTAGTCGTATTTCTTGGCATCTTCGAAGTTGCGCTCCTTGAGCTCAACGATGCGTTTCATCAGAGGATGATTCAGATAGAATCCAATCTCTGGGTGGTCACTATAATAGTTTGCCATTCTAATTTACAATTTGACAATTTACAATTTACTATTTGCTATTTTGCTTATAGTATTTAATAAGCTTCGGAACCACTTCCTCAACGGTGCCAACGATGACGTAGTCAGCGATGCGGTTGATGGGAGCATCGGGATCGGAGTTGATGCTGATGATGATACCAGAATCCTGCATGCCGGCGATGTGCTGAATCTGTCCAGAGATACCACAGGCGATATACACTTTCGGATGAACAGTCACACCCGTCTGGCCAATCTGACGGTCGTGGTCGAGCCAGCCGGCATCGACAGCAGCACGGCTGCCACCGACTTCACCATGGAGCACCTTAGCCAGCTTGAACAGCATGTCGAAGTTCTCCTTCGAGCCCATGCCATAACCGCCGGCCACAACGATAGGAGCACCCTTCAGATTGTGCTTGGCAGCCTCCACATGGTGGTCGAGCACCTTCACGACGAAAGCCTCGGCTGAGACATACTTTGACACCTCAGGATAGACCACTTCCTTACGGCACTCACCCTCATAGACAGCCTTCTGCATCACACCAGAGCGGACAGTAGCCATCTGGGGACGGTGGTCGGGGTTGACAATCGTAGCCACGATGTTACCTCCAAAGGCAGGACGAATCTGATAGAGCAGCTGATCGTAGTGCTTGCCACTCTTGGCATCGTCATAAGGGCCAATCTCCAACTCTGTGCAGTCAGCCGTCAGACCAGATGTCAGCGATGACGACACACGGGGGCCGAGGTCACGACCAATTACAGTAGCACCCATCAGACAAATCTGAGGCTGCTCCTCCTTGAAGAGGTTTACAAGAATATCGGTGTGAGGAGCCGAAGTGTAGGGGAACAGATCGGGAGCGTCGAAGACAAAGAGCTTGTCAACACCATAGGGCAGAATCTGTTCTTCCACATTGCCTTTGATGCCTGTACCGGCAACGACGGCATGGAGCTCAACGCCCAGTTCATTGGCGAGCTTGCGACCCTTGGTCAGCAGTTCCTGAGATACTTCCTGTACGAGAGTACCTTCTATTTCGCAATATACAAATACGTTGTTCATGTTTGTTGTTTCTTTGTTTGGTGGATTGCTGTGATACAGCAATATACGGAACCGTTAGCCAATGATTTTTTCTTCCAGCAGTTCTTTTATCATTCCCTCGACGTCGGCATCGCTGGCGGTGAGAGTCTTCGACTCCTTAGCCTGGAACACGATGTTCTTGATGGCCTTCACCTTGGTGGGAGAGCCAGCGAGACCGCACTGGTTCACATCGCCGTTAACATCGGCCACGCTCCACTGATTCAGCGTCAGGTAGGGACGCTCAGCATACAGAGCCCCCCTTTCGTCCCCCGAGGGGGACACGACAGACCCTGCAGCATTAGAAGCCCCCTCGGGGGCAGTAGGGGGGGCAACTCTCTCAAGCGGACATGTTGCATATTTGTACTTCATCACCAGCTTAGCGTTTTGCGGGCGGCAGGGAGCAGCGCTTCCATTGACCGTGATAACCACAGGCAGCGGAGCCTCGACGGTCTCTACACCGCCATCGATCACGCGCTTGATGGTAGCCTTACCATCTTCCACGGAGAGGACTTCCTCGGCGTATGTCACCTGATTGAGGCCCAGCTTCTGAGCCACTTGAGGACCCACCTGAGCCGTATCGCCATCAATGGCCTGACGACCTCCAATGACTATGTCCACATCGCCAATCTTCTTGATGGCAGTGGCGAGGGCGTAAGAAGTGGCCAGCGTGTCGGCACCGGCAAAGAGACGGTCGGTCAGGAGCCAACCCGTATCAGCGCCCCGATAAAGTCCCTGACGGATAATCTCTCCTGCACGTGGAGGACCCATCGTCAGTATTCCTACAGTAGATCCTGGATGCTGCTCCTTCAGGCGAAGAGCCTGCTCCAGGGCATTCAAATCTTCGGGATTGAAGATGGCGGGTAGGGCAGCGCGGTTGACGGTTCCTTCTGCCGTCATTGCATCCTTACCCACATTTCTAGTGTCTGGCACTTGTTTGGCCAGCACAACAATTTTTAAAGCCATAAATATAATAATGTGTAAAACTAAACGTCTTTTTTTCAAAAGCGGTGCAAAGGTACTACTTTTTGCGCACACAGCCAAATAAAATGCACAAAAAGAGACAATTTGCGCACATACGGCCCGTTTTGTGCAATTTCAAAAGCCAAAAGAAGAAAATAAATGGGCAGGATTGCACTCTTTTCGGAAAAAAGTTGTATCTTTGCAGCTCTAACAAATCAACAACCCTAAAGCTGTACAAGATGAGAATACATCGTAATCTTCTAACTATACTTCTCTTGGTCGTGACAACCATCGTTGCCAATGCCCAGGACTTCGCCACTGGTCTGGTACGAGTGAAAAGCAAACGCACATCGTGGTATCTCACTACCGATACGAAAGGCGCAGCCACAACAACTGCCAAAAACCTGCAGAAGCTGGGACAAGTGTGGATACTGGAGCCATACGGCGAAGGCTACTATATACGTAGTGCCAACACAGGCGAATACCTCCAAGCCGACTACACTACGCCAGCTAGCGGCAAGACGAGACTCTACATCCGTCGCAGCCCCAACTCCACAGGTTCCATCAAATTCTACAATATCTCCTCGAAGAGCGACTTCTCGGGCAGCAGCTTCCTCAACACCAACACTAGCCACGCCCTCTTTAACTACTCTATGGATGACGGCTGTGACTGGTACATCGAGGCCGAGACGAACTATACAGAAGAGGAGGTGCGCCAGCAGCTACAGGCCATCAGCCCGTTCACAAGAGAGCTGAAGGACGGGGCCTACTATCGTCTGTACAGCATCTACGGCCGCGTGCTCACTGAAGGCAGCGATCTCTCGACCAAGGAAAAGGATGACGAGAACTTCGGACAATACTGGCAACTGCACCAGAGCGGTACAGGATGGACCATCCAGGCAGCCGTGAAGCAGACCTACATCCTGCGCCAGACGCAGACCAGCGTGCCCTATCACATGGGATCGGCCAAGACTGCATTCACCTTCAAGCCTTGCGGCGATTCCTGGGACTCTTTCTGGACCATCAGCTACGGCTCCGACTGGGGAGGACTGCATGATGCAACTTCCCAAGGACACAACGTCGTCTACTGGGACATTCAGGCAGAAGCCAGCATCTGGCAGCTCGAAGAAGTAGACATCTCGGAAGAAGACCTGGAAGATATACGCAACCAGCAGACTGCCTTCGACGAACTAGTGAAGAACAAAGCCTGGCTGCAGCTGCACCTGAGCAACCTGTTCGACGACCTCGCCTGTACCACGCTCAATGCCGACATTCAGGTCCTCAGCGATGAAGCCCTTGCTGAGAACGAAGACTTTGCAGGCCTCAATGCCGATATGCAGGCAATGGTTCTGAAAGTGAAGAACGACACCTGGCAGCAATTCACCAACCGCACCACCGGCTACACGGCCGACTACGAGCGATTCTTCCGCACTGCCAGCTACCAGCCATACAGCAACCACGAGACGATGGCCAATGCGAGCAACTTCACCATGAGCAACTCGTTCGGACGGCTATCGGGTCCTACGGGCATCGTGGCCAATCCTTACGATATCATCTATATCTATGTAGGACAGGCAGTTCCTTCTGGCTCCTCGCTGATGATTGAGGCAGTAAGCACCGACGGAGTTGCCGGCGACCACCCCACCGGCGAGACCACTATCCTGAAGGCCGGCCTCAACCTGCTACGCTATTCTGAGCAGAAGATGCTCTACGTCTTCTACCAGGTTACTGACGCCAAGAAACAGCTGAGTGCCTATCCCGACATCAAGATCCACATCGAAGGCGGCCAGCTGCAAGGCTACTGGGATGCCACCCGTGGCATGACCAACGCCGACTGGAAGCTCCTGCAGCAAGACCTGCTGAAGGCCAGTCCCGTGCTCAATCTGAAGACGAAGCACCTCGTCTTCTGCATGGGTACCGACCTGGTGAAGCAGGCCGAGCCCAACGAGATGGAAGGACTGATGCGCATCTGGGACCGTATCGTGGAGAACGAGGAGCGCTACATGGGTGTGGAGGACTTCGAGGGCCGCTACCGCAATGTATGGAACGCCTTCAGCGGAGCCAGCTCCTACATGCACTCCACCACCTACGGCACCTGGTACGACGAGTCGACCATCCCCACGGTGATGAACTATAATAAGATGCGACAGCCTGGCAACATCTGGGGACCAAGCCACGAGATAGGCCACAACCATCAGGGCAGCATCAATGTCATCGGCACGACAGAGAGTTCGAACAATCTCTTCTCGAACATCAACACCTTCGAGCAAGGCATCATCACCAGCCGCCGCCAGCTCCCTGTCGACGTGTTCTACGAGCTAGGCAAGGGTACACGATGGCTGGAGCGCAACATCTGGAACACCACCAGCATGTTCTTCCAGCTCTACCTCTACTTCCACGTGCAGAAGCACAACGAGCAGTTCCTGCCCGACCTTTTCCGTGCCCTCCGCAAGAATCCCATCAACAAGAGCACAGGCAAGGGTGCCAACGACTATCTGCACCTGGCGAAGAAGATTTGCGACGTGGCTCAGGCCGACCTCTCTGAGTTCTTCGAGGCTTACGGTATGTTCGTTCCTGGCACCAACATCCATGTTGGCGACTATGCCGACTACTACGTCACCACCTCCCAGGCCGACATCAATGCTGCCCGCAAGTACATGCAGCAGTATGATCGCAAGCTGGGCAATATCATGTTTATCGACGACCACGTGCTGCCGATGAAGCCCGCCGATCCAAACAACATCTTCGAGGGCTTGCCTGCCACAACCAACGGGCTGAAGAAGAACAACCTCGACCAGCACAACGAAGTGGCTGAATACAAGGGCTTGCCCATCGGAGAGGCCGGCGACTACGCGCTCTTCACCGACGATGCTCCTGACGTGACCGACGACTACTACTCGCTGTCGGCCAACGGACGGACTATCACTTTCCACGGCACCAACTACGCTGGGCATAAGTTCTACGACGCAGAGGGCAATCTCATCTGGGCCACCAATGCCAAGACCGTCGCGCTGCCACAGGCCGTGCTGGGAATGGGCATCGACAACGTTACCATCAAGACGGCTATGTACAACATGAAGGACGCGCTCTGTACCGACCAGAAACCTGACCCCGACGGCATCAACAGCATCGACGATGACAGCAGCAATGCCCTTCACCACATCTACGACCTGGAAGGCCGGCGCGTACAGCGTGCCGACAGTCCCGGGCTCTATATCATCAACGGACGACTCATTTACAAAACAAATCCTACAAACACTAATCTCACAAAACAATGAAACGAATCTTTTTTACTTTCGCCGCCATCGCTCTCACCGTGACGGCAATGGCTCAGGGGTTTGACAATCTGCCAACACCAGACGAAGACCCCAACAAAGTAGTGGACAACACACCCGACTCCATCGGTAAAGCCCTGTCGGCACGTCCTGCCCCAGGCTCTACCCGCAACGGCTCGAATCCCGTGCTCTACCTCGTGGGCAACAGCACTATGCGCAACGGCACCCTGGGCAACGGCAACAACGGACAATGGGGGTGGGGCTACTACTTCAACAAGTATTTCAACGCTCACAAGATCAGCGTCGAGAACCAAGCCCTGGGAGGAATGTCTACCCGCACATTCTATACCGACCTCTGGCCAGCCGTACGCGATGCGCTCAAGCCCGGCGACTGGGTCATTGTCAGCATCGGACACAACGATGGTGGAGAATACTTCGAACGCCGACGTGCCCGTGCCGTCATTCCCGGTGTCGATCCCGACACGATGGTCATTGGCCTGAACCAGCGCACCCAGCGACAGGACACCGTCTACAGCTACGGCACCTATCTCCGTATGTATATTAATGATGTTCGCGCGAAGGGAGCCCACCCCATCCTTATGTCGCTCACTCCACGTGATGCCTACGACCAGAAGACGGGACTCATCGTTCGCAAGCCGCAGACAGAATGGGCTGCCTACATCGCCGCCGTCGAGGGAGTTCCCTTCGTCGACCTCAATGAGATATCCGGAGCGAAGCTCGACTCCTACAGCCCCTGGAAAGAGAAATATCACTTCATGGGCGATCATATCCATACCTCGAAGTTCGGAGCCGAGATGAACGCTCTTTCTGCTGCCGAGGGACTGTGGCAGAGCAACAACCCGCAGCTGAAGCCCCTGCAGGCCATGATGCAGAATGTGGAGCCCGACGTCTGGAAGGTGAACCGTCAGGACGGCAAGCCCGTGCTCTTCTTCACGGGCGACTCTACGGTAAAGAATGCTGACAAGGACGATGACGGCATGTGGGGATGGGCCTCGCAGGCACAGACCGTGTTCGACGAGTCGAAGATCACCCTCTGCAATGCCGGACGTGCCGGTCGCTCTACGCGCACCTTCATCCGCGAAGGGCTCTGGGACAAGGTCTACAACTCGCTGCAGCCCGGCGACTTCGTCACCATCCAGTTCGGCCACAACGACATCAGCCCCATCACCGACCGTAAGGCCCGCGGCACCATTCCCGGCACGCAGGACACCCTTCACGTCTACCACATGGACGATGATTCCTATGAGACGGTCTACAGCTTCGGATGGTACCTGAAGAAGATGATCGACGACGTGCGCGAGAAGGGCGCAACGCCCATTCTCGTCTCGCTTACTCCGCGCAATGAATGGCCTGACGGCAAGGTGGAGCGTCGCGACAACACCTACGGCAAGTGGTATCGTGAGGTGGTAGAGCAGACAGGCGTAGAATTCATCGACGTGCACAACATCAGCGGCGACTTCCTCGACAAGAAGTTTGCCGTGAAGAAGCTGCCCGACGACAAGGAGAAGGCCAAAGCCAAGATTGCCGACATCAAGAAGAAGGCCGGCGTATATTTCAAGCAGGATCACACCCACGCCTCGAAGCTCGGCGCCCAGATGAACGCCCAGTCGTTTGCCAAGGGACTGAAGGATGCTGGGTCAGAACTGGCAAAATATCTTAAAAAGTAATCATCATGAAACGAAAGAATCTTTACATAGTCATCATCTGTCTGATGACTCTCTGCTGCCAGCAGGTAATGGCTCAGTCATCTGTACTCACCAAGCGTGAGGTCATGCAGGATTTCCTCAACGGCAAGCGTCACGGCAAGTACGTGCCTGCTATGTTCTTTTCACACTATCCCGGCAAGACTGGCCGCGATGCCGTCTACTATCACATCCGTCATCTCAACCGCACCGGCGTCGACCTGCTCAAGATTCAGTTCGAGCAGCAACAGCCCAAGATGAGGATCCAGTCGGCCGAGGACTTCAACAAGATTCAGCCGCTGCCTCGCGACTTCTACAACCCCACCATAGAGGTCATCAAGGAGGTAGTGGATATCGTCGGCGAGGAGACGATGGTGCTGCCCACGGTCTACTCACCCTTCCAGGTGCTGCGCATGCAGATCGGCATTCCTTCCGTCATCCGCTGGGCGAAGGAAGCTCCCGACCAAGTGCTGCGCGTGCTGCGCATCTATACTGACGGCCTGCTCAACTACGTCCGCGACTGCAAGGCGCTGGGCATCGACGGATTCTTCACGCCTACGCAGGGCGGCGAGACCATCTATCGCGAGGTGCCCGATTTCTTCGAACGTTTCATCCGCCCGTTCGACCTCGAGGTGATGAAGGAGTGCAACGAAGGCACTCACTGCAACATTCTCCACATCTGCGACTGGGAAGGTCCCTACGACGACCTGACGCCCTTCCTCTCCTACCCCGGCCAGATTGTCAATCCGCCCAACGTCGTCAACGGCAAGCCTTTCACTCCCACTGATGCCGAGAAGCTGTTCAAGCGTGTCATCCTCGGCGGTCTTGAGCGCAAGGGTGTCATCAACAAGGGCAAGCCGGAGGAAGTCACCGAGGCCGTGAAGAAGCTGCTGCGTGAGAACAAGGGCCGTCTCATCGTGGGTGCTGAGTGTACCGTCGACTACAACTCCACTCCCATCGAGAATATCCGGGCAGCCGTTCATGCTGCACACGGCAAGTAGCAGTCCGTCCTGCGAGCCGGCTCGCGATGCCGACTACAGGCATGATCATACTGGCTAAACACAAAAAAAGGTGCCCTCACTATTGGATAATACAGAAATAAATCGTAACTTTGCCCACGAATTATGATTGACAGAGCGACAGTAGACAAGATTCTCGACGCTGCAAAGATCGTAGATGTCGTGGGCGAGTTCGTCACGCTACGCAAGAGCGGGGTGAACTACAAGGGATTATGTCCGTTTCACGACGACCGCAACCCGTCGTTTATGGTGTCGCCAGCAAAGAACATCTGCCACTGCTTCGTCTGCGACAAGGGAGGCACGCCCGTCAGCTTCCTCATGGAGCACGAGCAGATGACCTACCCCGAGGCACTGCGCTGGCTGGCCCGCAAGTACAACATCGAGATCGTTGAGAAGGAGCTGACCGACGAAGAGCGGCGGCAGCAGGGAGAGCGCGAGTCGCTGTTCATCGTCAACGAATGGGCGCGCGACTATTTTCACAACATCCTGAAGAACGATCCCGACGGCCTCGCCATCGGCAAGCAGTATTTCCGCAGCCGAGGCATCCGCGACGACATCATCGAGAAGTTCCAGCTGGGCTATGCCCCACAGCGGCGCGATGCGCTCTACACGGCGGCTACGGCCAAGGGCTATCAGAAGGAATTCCTTGTGAAGACGGGCCTCTGCATCGAGAACGAGCGGGGAGCCTACGACCGATTCTCAGGCCGCGCCATCTTCCCCTGGCTGAACATCAGCGGCAAGGTGGTGGCCTTCGGAGGACGCGTACTCGACAGCCGCACCAAGGGCGTGGCACAGAAATACGTCAACTCGCCCGACTCCGACATCTACCACAAGGAGCGCGAGCTCTATGGGCTCTATCAGGCCAAGCGGGCCATCGTGAAGGAAGACCGCGTGTTCATGGTCGAAGGCTATACCGACGTCATCGCTATGCATCAGGCTGGCATCGAGAACGTGGTGGCCAACAGCGGCACGGCTCTCTCACTGCCGCAGATACACCTGCTACACCGCTTTACCTCGAATATCACCTTGCTCTACGACGGCGACGAAGCGGGCATACACGCGGCTATGCGAGGCACCGACATGCTGCTGGCCGAGGGCATGAACATCAAGGTGCTGCTGCTGCCCGATGGCGACGACCCCGACTCCTTCGCACGCAAGCACTCCACAGAGGAGCTGCGCAAATACATCGACGACAACCAGACGGACTTCATCACTTTCAAGACTCGGCTGACGGTCGAGGGTGTCAGTGATCCCGTGAAACGATCGGAAGCCATCGGAGGTATCGTGCAGAGCATCAGCGTCATACCCGACCAGATCCTGCGCTCGACCTATCTCACCGACCTTGCCCAGCGCATCGGCATGAAGGAGCAGACGCTCATCGCCGAGCTGAACAAGCGGGTGCGCAGGAATATGGAGGAGGAGCAGAAAAACCGCGAGAGGGAAAGCAACAGAGGCACGAATGCGCAGGAGCCCACAAGCAGCGAGCCGCCCGCAGCTCAGCAGCAGCAGTCGGCACCGATTCCGGTCGTGCCGCAGAGCTCGCAGCCCGTTCCTCATCTGCACACTCCTCAGGAGCAGGCCTCACAGGTGGAGCAGCTGCTGATGCGCGAGATCGTGCGTCACGGCGAGGAAATCATCTTTGACAACGTGGAGACCGACGACGGAGGACACGTCTCCCTCTCGGTGGCCCAGTACATCGACCTCGACCTCTCGCAGGACGGTCTGCAGTTTGCGGTGCCCATCCATCAGCGGATGCTCGAAGAGGTGCTGGCTCATCAGGGAGAGCCGGGCTTCAAGGCCGAGACCTACTTCTGCAGCCATCCCGACATCAGTATCAGCCAACTGGCCACCCGTCTGGCCATCGACCGCCATCAGCTAGGTGGGCGCTTTGTGGTGGAGCCACGCGAAGGCAGCCTCCGACAGCGCATCCTGCATCTGGTCAAGGACTATCGCCTCGACATCGTAGAACAGCGCCTGAAGGCCATCCAGCAGCAGTTGCGGCAGGCAAGCAGCGATATGGAGCTGACCATGAAGTTGCTCAAGGATCATAAAGAGACCAAAGAGCTTCGCGACATGCTTGCCAAGCAGCTGGGCAGCGACCTGATGGTGTAAACTAAAAGTATTCATGAGATACCTGGTAATAGACATCCCGCAAGGCGCTCCCCTCCCTTCAAGGGGAGGGGAGCGGCTCCGCCAATGACATCGAAGAGTAAAATAGTGAAATCGTAAAATAGTAAAATAACAACGGTGTACTACATTCAGAAGAAAATTGAGATCTCGGCCTGCCACAGGCTCGACCTCGACTACGAGAGCAAGTGTACGAGAGTGCACGGTCACAACTGGATCATCGTGGTCTACTGCCGCTCACGCGAGCTCGACCGCAACGGTATGGTCATCGACTTCAGCGAGATCAAGAGACTCGTCAAGAAGCCGCTCGACCATCAGGTGCTCAACGATGTGCTGCCTTTCAATCCTACGGCCGAGAACCTGGCCCGCTGGGTGGTAGAGCGTGTGCCGTTCTGCTATAAGGCCACCGTCCAGGAGTGTGAAGGAAACGTGGCCTGCTATGAAAGTGAAGAGTGAAGAGTGAAGAATTTGCTACCGCGATGAGGAATTCTTACCGCATCAACAACATCTTCTACTCACTGCAAGGTGAGGGGCGCAACACGGGACGTGCTGCGGCATTCATCCGCTTTGCAGGCTGCAACCTGCGCTGCCCGTTCTGCGACACCGAGTTCGACAGTTACCGAGAGATGACTGCCGACGAGATTCTACAGGAGATAGCCCAGCTTTCATCTTTCACCTCTCCTCTTTCATCTTTCACCTCTCCTCTTTCCTCTCTCTTCATCGTGCTCACAGGAGGCGAGCCGACGCTGCAGGTGGATGAGCATTTCGTTGACCTGCTCCATCAGGAAGGCTACGAGGTGGCTATGGAGAGCAACGGCACTCGTCCTGCTCCCCGCAATCTCGACTGGCTGACCGTATCGCCGAAGGTGGTGGATGGTGGAAGGTCGATGGTGGATGGTGGATCGTGGATGGTGGATGGTGAAGGGAAGGCGCCCGATGAAATCAAGATCGTCTTCGAGGAGAATACTGCCGAAATGCTCTCATCTCCCGCCTCTCCTCTTTCCTCTCTTCTCTCGCCTCTTTCCTCTCTTCCCTCTCCTCCCTTCCTCTACCTACAGCCTTGTGACACAGGCGATTCGGCACGCAATGCATTCATCCTTCAGCAATGCATCAGCTACATCAAGCAGCACCCCCAGTGGCGGCTCTCCCTGCAGACGCACAAGCTCATCGGCATCGAATAAATAGTGAAATAGTAAAATAACAAAGGTGAGCGTACTAGGCATACTATACTGGCTATCGAGAGTCGTCGCCATTGGCGCGATCATCCATGTCGTGCTCGACAACCGACAGCCAGCCAAGACGATGGCCTGGGCAATGGTCATCTACTTCCTGCCACTCTTTGGCGTGATAGCCTATCTCTTCTTCGGAGTGAACTACCGGAAGGAGCGCCTCATCAGCCGACGCTCACTCGACATGCTGACAAAGCGCTCGATGCTGGAGTTTGTCGAACAGCGACAGATGAACATGCCGGAGTACTACCAGCCCACCATCGAGCTCTTCTCACGACAGAGTTCCTCACTGCCGTTCATCAACAGCAAGACCGACATCATGACCAGCGGTTACGAGTTCTTCCCTGCCCTCCTACGCGACATTGCCCAGGCCAAGAGCCATATACATATCGACATGTATATCTTTGAGGCCGATGCGCTGGGGATGCTCATCGCCGATGCCCTCATCGACATGGCTCGCCAAGGTGTAGAGGTGCGCATCGCCTACGACGACGTGGGCTGCTGGAGGGTGAAGAGCCAGTTCTTCGAGCGTATGCGCAAGGAGGGTATCGACGCCGAACCTTTCATGCCCGTCCACTTCCCGCAGTTCACCAGCAAGGCCAACTATCGCAACCACCGCAAGATTGTGGTCATCGACGGACACATCGGATACATCGGCGGCATGAACATCGCCCTGCGATATGTCAAGGGAGTGGGAAGTGGAAAGAGGAAAGTGGAGAGTGGAAAGAGGAAAGAGGAGAGAAAGGTATGGCGCGACACGATGGTGCGCATCGAGGGGGGAGGTGCCATCGGACTACAGCGTGCCTTCCTCATCGACTGGTATTTCGTCGACCGCACATTGCTCTCCGACCGCAAATACTATACGAAGCCCGAGGACGAAGGCGTACTGATGCAAACGGTGACCAGCGGGCCGGTGGCCGCATATCCGGAAATCATGCAGGGCTACCTGCACATCATCCTTGCTGCCCGCAAATATGTCTATATCGAGACACCTTACTTCCTGCCCACCGACGCTATCTTCCTCGCTCTGAAGACTGCTGCGGCCTCGGGTGTCGACGTGCGCGTGCTGGTGCCTCGCCGCAGCGATGCCCATTTCGTGGAATGGGCCAGCCGCAGCTACCTACGCGAAGCCGTCGAGGCAGGCATACAGGTAAGCCTCTACGAGCCGGGATTCCTCCACTCAAAGCTCATGGTCAGCGACGACCAGATAGCCACCTGCGGCTCCACGAACTGCGACTTCCGTTCGTTCGAGAACAACTTCGAGGGCAACACCTTCTTCTACGACACCGACTTCGCCCAGAGGATGCGCGAGATATTCCTCACCGACGAGCAGCAGTCGACCCCGCTCAGCACGCTGACTCACCGCATGCAGCCCAACCTCCCGCAGCGCATGTGGGACTCCATCACCCGTCTGCTCTCGCCGCTGCTGTAGTGCGAAGCTACAACAAGATTTTCCTCTGCACGAAAGAGTCGTCGTCAAGCCATACATTGACGATATGACAGCCGGACAAGTGGGACGGGATGCTGATGATGCGTGAGCGGATTGGACTCCGAAAGACGTGCTTTCCGCTCAGATCATAGATTTCAATCCTTTGGGGCAGCACCGACGACAGGAAATGCAAAGCGCTATGATGATATTCCATCTTGACTGCCTCTTGCTCCAACGCACGTACTCCCGATGATGCCTGCAAAGGCACATAGCCGCTTTCATCGACGATGGCCTGTCCTCCCTCGGTGGTCAGAAACTCGAAGATTCGGTAGGCAATGGACGACCGGTCGATATCGGAACGCACAGCCGTATAAACGTTCGACGTGTAGGGATAGCTGCCGTTTATGACAGGGAAGTTACTGACGGTCACGTCGTTGAAATCGGATGCGATATCCGCGTTTTCTTCTCCGCTACACGACAGGAAGGTAAAGGCGAAAAGGGGTAAGAGCAGTTTCTTGTTCATAATTCATCCGGCTTATTCGGTTGCAAATATAGGAAGAAAAACTGAGACATCCAAGCGAAACGAACAAAAGTTGGGCAAATACGCTTAAAAACATTGCGATGGAGCGGTGCTGCGTAGGCGACGGAGATATACTTCGTACGCGATGGGCTATACCTCCATAGCCTACGGGATATACCCGCACGGCCTTTTACCTTACGACGCCACTGCTGTAAGGTGTGTTGAGGGCGACGATTCTTTCCGAATCTTTTTCACTTCCACCAGTCGTCAACGCTATAATACACCTTCTTGTCGTTTGTCATTTCCTTCAGCCTTTTCCACTCACCAGGAAAAGCTTCATCATCATCCCAGACGTTAATCAGGATGTAGAACCCATGTTCGTCCATGATGGTGTCGATTGTCATCGACTTGCGAATGCCCTTGTCATAATACGGGTCTTTGAAGGGCTCTCCTCGGAACATCTCTTCGCTGTTCAGTGGCGGGAAGTACTCGTCGGAACAGATGGTGTAGGCCTGCCTGGGGTGGTCGGCTATGTGCTGGCGCACGCATTCCATCAATTGGTGGAGCACCGTCTTGGCTCGTTCCTCTGAGGTGAACTTATAGACTGTCAGGTGGTTGTCTCCATGTTTGCGATATACAGAGCACCTTCTGAATGATTCATCGAAAGGAATCTTGTCATTATATTCAAGGACATTAAACGTGCTGTCGATCTGGCAATGTATTGTGTGGCGCTTAATGGTCTTGTCCTTCAGCAATGGGGCGATGGCCTTCTGGAGCTTTTCAACGTCGAAGTTCTCGTTAGCGTAGAGGGTTGTGTCGACAATGGTGTTGACATACAGATCGCCATAACCGATGGCAGACATACGACCATAAAAACCACTCGGTGTTAGGCTGTGGTAGCGGAAAGAGACCAACTCAGGTCTTTTGCCCAGCCCACGGACTGTGACGAAGGGATATTTGAAGATTTCAGGAACGGGGCCCTCGGAAAAGCTTTTGGGAATGATGGTCGTCTGAATGGTATCATGCCCCCCCTGGTGGTATTCGTAGGTGTAGCTCTCGGCGGCATCTTCAGTCAGTTCGCCGAGTGTCCTGCGAATCACCTTAAAGGCTTCACGATGATTACGCCACTCTAAGCGCATGGCGCTGTCGGTCTTGGCGTCGAGCGGCGTCTTGTCTATGTCCATAGTGGGGGCCGGCCCTTCGTCATAGAGCTTCACATAGGTTTTATAGTACTTGCGGATTCCCTCGTCATTCTTATTACTGAGGGTGTAGCTTTTCACGATGCCCTTGGCCTTCAGATAGGCATAGAGGCTCTCTAATTTCGGATTGTCTTGAGCAAGGCAAACGAGTTGCATTGCTGTGAATATGGTTAAAGAAATAATGCGTTTCATATCTGTTACTTGTTTTTTAATTATCGATTGCTTTGTATATGTTTACCAGTCGTTCGCCGCGCATGCGCATCTGGCGAATCTCTTCTTCGGTGCTGATGTCCTCCATCTGCGGCTCGTCTTCGTTGAGGCTTGCCAGCAGCAGCTCCATCCTCGTCTCATCGCTCATCTCGACGGGTTCTTCCTGGGGTTCGGGCTGCTTCGCTCTGCTGACCTTCCTGCGAGGTTTCTGAGCCTTTGGCTGCTTCGGCGTCTCAACCTTGACGGTGGCGGGTTCCGGCGCAGGCTCTGCTTGCTTGGTTTCAGCGGGTTTCGTCGTTTCAACCTTTGCCACAGGCTGTTCACCGTCAGTCGCCGACTTGGGCGGCATGAGCAGCATCATTATGAATCCCACTACGCAGGCGGCAGCCAGCCAGGGCCATAGCTTGATGGTGCGACGGGGATGAATTTCCTCGCGCGCCTTCTGCATGACCTCCTGCTTCAACGTCTCCGACGCCTTGAACTCACATTGCGGTTTGAGCAGTTGCTCAATGTCTTCAAACTCGTTCATATCTTGTGTCTCCTTTCTTGTTGATTCGTTGTTGAATGTGGATGATGGCATAGCGGTAGCGCGACTTCGCCGTTGCCTCGGGTATGCCTTGCAGTTCGGCTATCTGCTTGAACGTCAGTTCGTCGTAGCATTTCAGCCTAACGATTTCCGATTGTTCCTCAGGCAGCGTGTCGAGCAGTCGGCTGATGCGCACAAACTCCTCGTGAATCTGGCTGTCCGCCTCCCCTACGCTCACCTGCCCAGCCTTGTCGAGCGTTACCACCTGCATCGGTTTCCGGCGGAAGTAGTCGGTGCAGGCATTGCTGACGGCGCGGATGACGTACTGCTCAACGTTGCCGATGCCCGTCTGCTCCCTCAGCCGGCGGAACACGCTCAGCAGCGACTCCTGCACCACGTCCTCGGCGTCCTCTCTGATGCCGATGCGCATGTAGGCAAAGCGGAACAGCCAGTCTTGTCGCTCCGTGACAATCCGTTCCAGTTCTGCGAGTATCTGTTCCGTTTCCTTGTTCATCCTCTCTTTGCTATTCGTTTCTACTACTATAAACGCAAAAATACGGAAAAAGATTTACCCAGCGCCACTTTTTTTCTAAACACTCACCAAAACGTATTCGAACCCTGTGAGCTGTAACACAACCACAGTGAATAATTTTGATAAATGCCCTCTCATATTTTAAAAATTCTGAGCCAAAAGATTGTTGGTCGAAAATGAACGAGTTTTGAGCAAGTTCATAAACTGCTGACAATAAAACAGTTATAAACAGGTGGCGTTTTGGGCTTTTCAGGGTGGCACCCTGAGGCAACTGAAGTGGCACTTTTGGTCACGAAGGAAGGCACTCTTGGTCACGAAGGTTGGCACTCTTGCTGAGGAAAGAAGCGGAGGAAGCACACCAAGATCGCGTTCCGAGTAGTTCAATTAAGCTGCTTCGTAAAAGATTTGGGCAACCCTGTCAATATGGTCGCCAATGGGCGTGCCTTTCTCTTTCTGATAGTCGAGCAAGTCTATCGAATATAACAATTCCAAATCATCAATCTCGCATTGTATTGCCAGCAACTGGCTATAGTCGATGCCCTGACCAACGACTGCAAGGTCGATATCAGAGCCTGCACGGTAATTGCCTTTCGACCTAGAGCCGAATATCAGAACCTTTTCGATGTTCGCATGACGGCGGAAGACATCCTGCAGTTCCCTGATGACTGTATCGCTGAGTCCAAACTTCATTTTTGCTGATAATCCTCGTTCTGGGATAGCAATGCCAACTGTTCATCCAACTTCTTTAACAAAGGAGCGTAATCGCTGTAGTAACGATCGTTTCTTCTCCTTATTCATAAAATGTTTCGCAAACTTGTACCGTTTTCGTGTAAAAAATGATATTCTTACCGAAACAGCGAGAAGTTCACGCTGCCATACTGGCGATGCTCCACGAAATGGGGATGTTGCGAGAAATCGTTGTCCTTGCCGTGCTCGAAGACGAAGATGCCCTCAGGCTTCAGCAGGCTATGCCCGAAGATGAGGTCGGGAATGGTGGGCAGCTCCTTCAGGGCATAGGGCGGGTCGGCAAAGATGAAGTCGAACTGCTGGTGGCAGGACTTAACGTAACGGAAGACATCGGCGCGAAGACACTGAACATTGAACGTCTCTCTCTCCCCTTTCAGCTTTTCAATACACTGCAGGATAAAGCGGTGATGGTCGCGGTCCTGCTCTACGCTGACCACCTGGGCACAGCCTCGCGACAAGAGCTCAAGCGTGATGCTGCCCGTGCCGGAGAAGAGGTCAAGGGCTGTAGCACCATCAAAGTCGATGTAGCCCATCAGCACATTGAAGATATTCTCCTTTGCAAAGTCAGTCGTTGGCCTCGCCTTAAACGTGCGCGGAATGTCGAAGTGCCGCCCCTTGTATCGTCCCGTTATAATCCTCATTCCCAATCACTTATTACAAATCACACTCCTCCTCGCAAAAAGATCTCCGTGCGGTAGCAAACTCTCAATTCTCAACTCTCATCTCTCAACTCTCAAATCTCAAATCTCAAATCTCAATTCTCAAATCTCAAATCAAGACCATCACCTCCCTTTCACTACCAGCGCCTGCAAGTCGAAGGGAATGCCCTTGACCTTCGTCACAGGATGCTGGTTGAAGTCGGCAGAGGGATTGACCACCAGCACCTTCTTCAGAAACGCACGCAGCTCGGTCGTCACAGTCTCATCATCCGAGATGTCACCCATCAGATGCAGCTCGTCGGCCTCAGCATCCATCTGCAGCTCCTTCCAAACGTAAGCGATGAAGAACACTGCATCCTTGCTGCGGCTGGCATCGAAGGAATTGCTGAACCTGAAACGATTCTGCTGAAACGAGAAGAGCTCCAGGCGCTTCTCGTGGAAATAGGCATAGAGCTTGCGGTTCTTGCCTGTAAAGCTGCGCTGATGCAGATAGCGCCACAGCGGCTGCAGCACCGTCACCATCCGCACATCGCGGAAATGATCGTCGAGCACCAGCTTCAGGTCTTTGTTCACAGAGAAGACGGCCACCGCATGAAGGTCGGGCAGCACATTATAGGTCACTTTATCCTGCTCCTGACGAGGGAAGGCATGATAGTAGAGCTGCTCCATCACCGACTCATCGAACAACTCCACAGGCACCAGCATCACATCGGAGTCGATCAGCACACGAACTCTCGGAGGGCTCTGCAGCAGCAGGTCGCTAGTCTTGAAGGCCTCACGAAGGTTGGCAGCCATCGATACGCCGCTCTTCACCACAAACGGCTCATATACAACATCATCGCTGCCGTCGCTCTGGGCGAGCATCGCTATGTTGTTGCGCCCGATGCGCATAGTCAATCGTTGCTTGTTGTTACTCATTTCTGACATCTCTCAGCTCTTGACGTTTGTCTGCAGCACGTTGCTCATGGACTACACTCCTGATGCAGATGGCCAGCAAAACGACCACCAGCACCACCAAAACGGCGTTAGCCCACTGCTCACTGCGTTTCATATTTGAATGCAAAAGTAATGAAAAGTTTGGAGTTTGGCATGAGGAGACAGAAGTAATTTGCCGCTGCTTAACATTTTTTGTGTGTTCGTGAGGAAAAAACTCCTCACTCCTCGCTCCTAACTCCTAACTCTTTTGTACCTTTGCACCATGATTACGGATGAACTGACATACAGAATCCGCCAGAACTTCGGACTAGTGCCCACAGCTGAGCAGGAGCAGGCCATGAGCGTGTTTGCCAGCTTTCTCACCGACAGGTCACCACAGGCCGTGATGATCCTGCGCGGCTCGGCTGGCACCGGCAAGACCACACTGGCCGCTGCCATCGTGCGCACCTTGCTGGCGCTGAAGCAGAAACTGATACTGCTGGCTCCCACGGGAAGGGCTGCAAAGGTGTTCTCGCTCTATGCCGGCAACCCTGCATACACCATCCATCGTCACATCTACCGACAGCGGACGGCGGGCGACCTCTCGGCATTCAATCTGAATGACAATCTGCACCGCGACACCTTGTTCATCATCGACGAGGCATCGATGATCTCCAATACGCCCATCGACAACAACTTCGGATCGGGATGCCTGCTCGACGACCTCATACGCTATGTCTATCAAGGGCAGAACTGCCGCATGCTGCTCATCGGCGACCGGGCGCAGCTGCCGCCCATAGGCGAGGAGGGAGAGGCTCCGGCACTCAGCGCAGCTACGCTGCAGGGCTACGGGCTCGACGTCTATGAGGCCGACCTCAACGAGGTGCTGCGACAGAGTCAGGAGTCGGGCATCCTCTACAATGCCACCGTCGTCCGACAGATGATCACACACGACGAAGTGCCTCTGCTGCCCAAAATCCGCTTCCAGGGATTTCCCGACATTGTCAATGTCCCGGGCGATGAACTGATCGACGCGCTGTCAACGAGCTTCAGTAACGTTGGCACTGACGAGACCATCGTCGTCACTCGCTCCAACAAGCGGGCCAACATCTACAACATGGGCATACGCAACACCGTCCTCGACCGTGAGGAAGAGCTCTGTCGCGGCGATAAGCTCATGATCGTGAAGAACAACTATCATTGGAAACCTACCCCCTACCCTTCCCGAACAGAAGGAGAGACGGAGTACTCCAAGGGCCAAGCGGCTGACCTTCCCTCCCGCACGGGAGGGGCTGGAGGCGGGTTCCTGGCTAATGGCGACCACTGCGTAGTGCAACGTGTAAGGAATGTTCGCGAGCTTTACGGCTTTCGCTTTGCCGACATCACCATCCGGCTGCCCGACTATGATGACTGCGAACTGACGGTAACAGCCATCCTCGACACGCTCAGGGCTGAGGCTCCGGCTCTGACAAGGACTCAGCAGGAGCAGCTGTTCAATCAAGTAGTGGAGGACTATGCCGACATACCCCTCAAGGCCGACCGCATCAAAGCCCTGAGAAACGATGTCTACTACAATGCGCTGCAGGTGAAGTACGGTTATGCCGTGACCTGTCACAAGGCGCAGGGCGGCCAATGGGCGCATGTCTACATCGATCAGGGATACATGACCGACGACATGCTCTCGCCCGACTACATCCACTGGCTCTACACCGCTCTCACCCGGGCCACCGAAAAGGTGTTCCTCGTCAACTGGCCCGCTACACAAACAAAAGAACTATGAACTATCAACAAATAATCGACAAGTATTACCCGGAGGACGATGCACTGCGCCGCCTCCTGCTGAAGCACTCACGTCAAGTGACCGACCGCTGCCTGCTCATCGCCAGCCGACACCCAGAGCTGAACGCCGACACTGCCTTCCTCGAGGAAGCCGCCATGCTCCACGACATCGGCATACGCTGGTGTCATGCCCCTTCCATCTTCTGCGAGGGCACGGAACCATACATCCGTCACGGACTCATCGGAGCAGAGCTGCTGCGGCAAGAGGGTTACGAGCGGCACGCTCGTGTCTGCGAACGTCATACTGGTACAGGCATCACCATCGAACAGATAGAACGTCAGCACCTGCCCTTGCCGCCCGCCGACTATCAGCCCGTCAGCATCGAGGAAATCATCATCTGCTATGCCGACAAGTTCTACTCCAAGTCCCGTCCCGACCGCATCCTCACTGTCGACCAGGCAGCACAGAGCCTCGAGAAGTTCGGACACGAAGGCGTGGAGAAGTTCCTCAGCTGGGCAGAAATGCTGGAATAACCACTCTTCAAAAGATCTCTTAACACCGAAAATCCCCACAAATCGGCGACGAATCAATTGCTATTTCTTGGGAAATGCTTGGATTGATGCGTTAAACTATCGTAAACGGGGCGATATTCGGGATTTTTGATGTAATTTTGCAGCCGTGAAACAAAGAACGGGTACACTAATCTTCGTGCTGGCCTTCATGCTTCTGTGGGCCTGCACGCCGTCGTCGCTCTTCAAGGGTGGATCCCAGAAGGAGACGACTGGAACGGTGTTACCTCCCGACAATCCTACCCAAAGCACTCCGGATGATAGTCTGAAGACCCCGACGAAGGATCTGCCGGCCGATACTGTCCCCAAGGACACCATCCCCGTTGAGGTCATTCCCACCGACAGCATTCTTGCCGACAGCATTCCTGCTGACAGCATTCTCACAGACAGTATCCTTGCTGACAGCACGGCTACGCAGGCCCTCAGCGACAGCATCGAAGCCCCTGTCGACATCAATCGTCCTGCCCACGCCGCCCTGAAGCGCGACACTACCACAATGGACTCGCTCGAGCTGGCCATCTATAAATACAATAAGGTGATTGACGACTCGCTGCGACTCGACTCCCTGAACCGTCAGAAGAAGAACGGCATCGATGCGCCTGTGGTGTTCTCGGCCAAGGACTCGCTCATCTACGAGGCTGCTACGGGTATGGCCCACCTCTTCGGCGACAGCCACGTGGAATACCAGAACATGGACCTGCAGAGCGACAAGATATACATGTGCCTTGACTCCTCGCTCGTACATGCAACGGGCAGTCGCGACACCACCGGAATGCTGCAGGGAACGCCTGTGTTCAAGATGGGCAGCGACACTTATGAGAACGACACGATGGCCTTCAACTTCAAGACGAAGAAAGGACTCATCAAGCAGGTGTACACGGAGCAGGAGGAGGGATTCCTCACCGCAGAGATAGCAAAGCGAGGTGCCAACGGCGAGCTCTTCCTGGGAAAAGGACGCTATACCACCTGCGATGCCCCCCACCCCGACTTCTACTTCGCTATGTCGAGGGCTAAGGTACGTCCCGGAAAGGACGTGGTCTTCGGACCTACTTACCTCGTCGTATGCGACGTGCCGCTGCCGCTGGCCGTTCCCTATGGCTTCTTCCCCTTCACCCAGAGCTACTCCTCGGGATTCATCATGCCTACCTATGGTGACGAGACGGAACGAGGATTCTACCTGCGCGACGGAGGATATTACTTCGCCGTCAGCGACAAAATGGACCTCAAGCTCCTCGGAGAGATCTATACCAAGGGCTCATGGGGTGCCTCTGTGGCCAGCAACTACCGCAAGCGCTACCGCTACAGCGGATCGGTCTATGCCAGCTACCAGAACACCATCAACGGCGAGAAGAACATGCCTGACTATTCCAAGCAGACTAGCTTCAAGATACAATGGAGCCACCGACAGGACGCCAAGGCCAACCCCTTCAGCAACCTATCAGCATCGGTGAACTTCGCAACGTCGAGCTACGAGCGCAATAACCTCACGTCGATGTACAACCCGCAGTCGATGACGCAGTCGACGCGTACATCGTCTGTATCCTACAGCACCAACTTTTCGAGCATCGGTATGACATTGTCGACGACGATGAACCTCAACCAGAACATGAAGGACTCGACCATAGCTCTTACCTTGCCCGACCTTAACATTACCATCTCACGATTCTATCCCTTCAAGCGCAAGAAAATGGCTGGTAAGGAGCGATGGTACGAGAAGATATCCATGAGCTACACCGGAAAGATATCCAACTCGATCAACACTAAGGAAGACAAGCTCATGCATTCGAACATCATCAAGGACTGGAAGAACGGCATGCAGCACTCCATACCCATCAGCGCCAACTTCTCCATACTTGAATACATCAACGTCAACCCGTCGTTCAACTTCACCGACCGCACCTATTCCAACAAGATCATGAAGTCGTGGGACAACGTCAGGAACCAGGAGGTCAACGACACCGTCTACGGATTCTACAATGTCTACAACTGGAACCTGTCACTATCCGCATCCACTAAGCTCTACGGATCATACATCCCCTCCCGCAAGATCTTCGGCGACAAGATCGACCGCATACGCCACGTCTTCACCCCTAGTCTCAGCTTCAGCTATGCGCCCGACTTCAGCGCCGACCGCTACGGCTACTATCAGACCTACCAGAAGACCGATGCCGAAGGCAACGTCACCCTCGTTGAGTACTCACCCTACACCAGCGGCATGTTTGGCGTGCCTGGAAAGGGAAAGACGGGAAGCATTTCCTTCGACATGTCGAACAACATCGAGATGAAAATCAAGAACGACGAGGACACCATCAGCGGCTTCAAGAAAGTGTCAATCATCGACGAGCTGGGAGCATCGATGTCCTACAACCTCTCGGCAAAGACTCGCCCCTGGAGTGACCTCAGCACACGTCTGCGACTGAAGATCACCAAGAGCTACACCTTCAACCTCAACGCTGTCTTCGCCAGCTATGTCTATGAGGCCGACTCTGTAGGAGCCACACCGCGTGTCAGCGACACACAGACTTACTGGGGCATGGGCAAGATCGGACGGTTCCAGGGTATGTCGCAGAACCTGAGCTACTCTATCAGCAATGAGAAGGTGGCCAAGATCATCAAATGGCTCAAGGGTGAGCGCGACGAGGACGAGAAGAGCAAGAGAAAGCGAAACAGCGATGAGGACGACGAATACGACGAAGAGGATGAGAACGAGGTAGAGACCAATATCGACCACGATCTGGAGAAAGGAAAGCACGGAGCTAAGCGCAAAGCGGCCACCGATGCCGAGACCGACGAGGACGGTTACCTTCCCTTCTCACTGCCCTGGTCGCTCAGCTTCGGCTATGGTATCACCATGCGTGAGGACAACGATGTGAAGCGCTTCAACTATAATACTATGCGCTATCCCTACAAGTTCACGCAGAACCTGAACGTCAGCGGTAACATCCGCATCTCCGATGGCTGGAACATATCTTTCTCCTCGGGTTACGACTTCGATTACAAGAAAATATCGATGACGACGGCATCACTCAGCCGCGACCTGCACTGCTTCAGCATGTCGTGCTCCATCACGCTGGCACCTTACACCAGCTATAATTTCTCATTCCGCTGTAATGCCGCCACCCTCACCGATGCCTTGAAGTACGACAAGCGCTCGTCCTACTCCAACTCAGTGCAGTGGTATTAGCAGCTCGGCAAACCATACTTTGAAACTACCCGAAGACCTTCTTCGACATGCTAATAGCTCTTCCTAGGCATGCTAATAGCTCTTCTTCGACATGCTAATAGCTCTTCCTAGGCATGCTAATAGCTCTTCCTAGACATGCTAATAGCTCTTCTTCGACATACTAATAGCTCAAGTCGGGCTGCTTAGTGGCCGAACTTCGACATCAAAGGCATAGATGCGTTAAAGTAAAACAACTTGTTTTACCTTCGAAAGTCGGCTACTTTGGTCAGCAAAGTCGGCCACTTTGATAAGTAAAACAACTTGTTTTACTTTCAGCAGAGGCCCACTTTCCATTTCTTATTACGCCACTTACCAATCCTTGTTCCGTCACTTACCATTCCTTCTTCCGTCATTTCTCTCTCCAAAGCGGTGTCCTTTAACGACATTTACCGCCCTCTCCTGCTAGTCCTTGAAACGGCGGAGTTTTTGAGTCCAGTACTTGCGTACGTCACGCCAACGGTAGTAGGGATAGGTATCGGTGTCTACTGGCAGCGATACCTCACGCTCGTTCAGAAGTGCCTTCATGAGGATCTGACCTTTACCTTTCTCAGGACGGTAGAAGATGAGCTGGATGTTGCAGGCCATTGGGAAGATGCGATAGTTGCGCCACTGCTCGTCGAGCTTCTCCATATCCTCAACAACCGCTCCGCAGTTATCTAGCTCAAGCAGGCAGGCCAAAGGCATGACACAGACCTCATGTCCGAAGCGGAGCGTAGCCTGTGGCTTTTGAAGGGCAACACAGGTGTCTGCCGTCTGAATGATATTCTCCAGCAGGTTGGCCTGTGAGAAAGGCATGATGCTGTTGGTATAGGGCGAAGGGCCATAGTTCTGATACCAGCCGACATTCTGTATGCGCCACATGTCGTAGATTTCGTCAGCAGTAAAAAGATGAAGCAGGTCGGGGGCATCATCGTGACTCTGCATATTGATGGCAACCTCAAACAACTGGTTCATCAGCCGATTGGCATTCACGCTGTCAGCAACCCACTGGGCATCATTGAACAGCACCACCATGAGACGCTGGGGATGAGTGTGGTTGCGATTGAACTCCCGAGAGACGCGATCGCCCTTCCCTGCATTCTCCTTCACCTTTCCCTCGCGCTCCTGGTTGAGGTAGTACTGCAAGGCATCGCTCACATCATTATGGATATGAGCAGTAGGATTGGCTGCCATCAGTTCCTCGCACTCTGCCACCATCGAGAGTATACAGCGGTTCACCGTAGTAGAGCGGGCATCAATAGGCACATCAGGACTCTTGAAGATCTCAGGGAAATGCTCGGCCATACGGCGGCCAATACCATGATGCTGACGCTCACCGACGGTAGTCAGGTCACCCAGTCGCTTATATGTAGTCTTATTGAATAGCTCAAGCCGTCGCAGAGTCTCCTGACCCTCACGCGTCAGCTTTCCCTCCTTACGGGCAAGTCGCATAGGACGTATCACGCGTTCATAGTCGTTCTCACCGATGAGCCAGCGAGAGCCGTGACGTCCATAGTGGGACATATAGAAAGGCACATAGCCTTCGGGAGCAGGCGTATAGTTAAAATCTGGCAGCTGACGGTCGTAGTCAAGGTAGTTCGACCCTGCCAGCCAAGGGTTCTGGCTGAGTTCCTCACGTGCGGTAGTTCCGCTAGTCAGCACCGACTTCCGTTCCGATATCTGTGCCATGACAGCCATCACTGCCACGCCCATCATCATAGTTGCAAATACTCTTTTCATCTTTATTCAGATTTTTGCTTGCAAATATACAAGAATTATCTGAATTATGCAAATATTTGCGGCGGGAAAAGTTGGTTCATCCCAAATAACGCTACTATTTTGGACAAAGCGTAAAAAAAGAGGGTATGCCGCAAATTGGCACATCCTCTTATTGCGTTAAGACATTTGGAAATATGGTCTGCTATTTACCTTCCCTGTCATCCTTTATGGCTTTAGCAATTACCAGATTATGAATACCCTCCTGAGCTTCAGCATAATAGATGCTATCACAAGAATACTTAATCTTAGTCATTTCGGTATCCAAAAGATAGAACTCTGTTATCGGCAGCGTACTGCCTGCCTCGTTATGAATCCTGTAGGTGTGCATAGCCTTAAATCCGATGAACCTAGGTTCAGAGGCAGCGATCTCCATGAGTTGAGTATATTTCTCATGGCCTTTATCCTTAATTAGGTCAATCTCCCAATCGATATTTTTCTGCTTCTGGATTAGATCTTCGCATTCTTTCTTTAATTCAGGACGATTACTGATTTTAGCGATGGAGTCTTTCAACTCAGAGAATTCTTTCTGCAAAGCATTATATCTTTCATTCATCTGCGTAGCCTCTTCCATCTGCTTAAAGAAATCCGGATCATCTTGCGGAGTAAAAGCACTGTCAACGGTAGTTTGTATCACTTCATAAGTGGTTCCTTTAGCTATCGTCTTACTACTTTTGATGAGAGCTTCAGCTTTTTGAGCTGGAGAATTTGTGCACGCCACAATCATAAACAGAGCGCACACAGACAACATTAATTTTTTCATTACCATTTCATTTTTAACAAAGTCCTTCCTCTGATAACAGAAGAAGGACTTAAGAGATGTGGGAAAGAAATGTCTATTTTCAAATAAATACATCCTATCCCTGTTTCGAGTTAAACTGATCAGTAGTTTACTCAGCGATGGCAATAGTGACGCGGTTCTGTTCGTTCACAGAGAACGGTTGTACGCGAGCGCCCTTTGAATCAGTCGAGATACGATACTCGGCAATGCCATACTTAGAGATAAGCTCCTGCTTAACGGCGTTCACACGCTGCACACCCAGGTTGTCGTTGATGCGATCGTTACCAGTCTGCACGTCAGCATAGCCACAGAGGCTAACCTTTGCATTGGGATAACGCTGCAGATAGTTGGCGATATCAGCCACCTTCTGCTGCTCAGACGGACGGATGTCCCACTTGTTGATGGTGAAGAAGATGTCGCGGCGCAGAGCCTCGGGCTTCTCAACATAAACAGTGTCCTTCAGGGTCTTTGTGATGTAAACGGTATCGGTACGAGCAGGACCATCACCCCATGGGTTGACGGGAACAATCTCCTTCACATACTTCTTGTAGCTCTTGCCAAGGTTGATGCGCAGACCTGCCAGTGCATTGAAGTACCAGTCAGGGTTGCCAGCCTTCTTTGAGTTGTAGTGGTCAGAGAGGATATTGGCATTACCCTCAATGGTCAGAGCAACATCGCTGCCAAGACGGAAGGCAGCCTCAAGGCCAAAGCGGCCGAAGGGGCGAACCTTGGAACCATCCCAGAGGTACTCCAGAAGGAACTGCTGCTTCGACAGACCGTGGTTCTCGATATCCATAGCGATACGGTTCACCTCACCATTGTGCCAAGCGAAGTTTGCACCACCGCCTACGAGAGCCGACAGGTTGAAGATGCGAGTAGGATTGTAGCCTGCAAACAGGTTCGACAGATTAAACATCAGGTCGAGACCAGGAGCAGCATAGAAATAAGAGTAGGTACGAGTGTAAGGAGTCTCATTAGCTACCTGATATCCGTTCCAACCGCCCTTCGACTGATAGAGGTTACCCTGCAGACGAGCAGCGATAACGGGTGAGAACTGATAACCAAGTCCCAGCTGGAAGTTGGGAGAGATCAGCTTACTGAACTTTGCCTCACCACGAGTATACTGAGCACCAGCCTCAAGATTCATGAACCAGTGCTTCTGGAACTCATAGCGTGTCTCAAAGACATCCGTATAGGTTGCCTGAGCCATAGCCGAGCCACTCACTGTGAGCAGCATACCGACCAGAAGAGTCTTCATTATTTTCATAGTTTAAACCGTTTAATTATTGTTATTCACCTAGGGTCTCTGGATTAAGCTGATGGTTCTCATCAGGAATTGTGAGATACCAATAGTAGCCAACTCGGACGGGAACAATCACGCACTTCATTGAACTCAGAGCGTCATCACTATTACCATATTGGATGGTGTAATGTACCTCTGATGTCGACTCGCTGAACAAATTCAACCGATCAATCTTATAGTCACGTATGGGAAACATTTCCATTGTACGGCGAATTACCAGTTTCTTTTCGTCTGGCAAAGGTAATACATCATCACCATCTGGAATATAAAGCATGTTCAATGCACTGTCGAGCTCATTTGCTTTCTGATAGTCCAAATACTTTTTGACATTATAGAGTACTGCCAAAGTGTCCGTCATAGTGCGTACCATCTGCTCTGATTGGCGCTGGTCAATATACCAGTCCGACTTGTCGGAGGAAGGGGTATCCTTCTTCTGGCTACATGAGATGAAGGAAGCACACAAAACACTGAGACCAAATATAAACTTCAGAGTTTTATTCATTAAAAATCTTTCCTTTTGACAAAGAGTGCCCCGAGGTTTCTCGGAGCACTCCTCAAGTCAGTTATTAATGATGAATCAATTAAGGTTCAGTTTCTTCGACGGGGCCGGGATAGTCCTTAATAACAACATTAGCAGGTGCAGTGTCCTTAGGATAGAGTCGTACTGTAGAGAACTTCTCAACTTTACCGAAGCCATACTCAGCTGTTACAGGGATAAAGATATTGACCTCTCCCTCAACATTTGAGCCACCGTTATTCTTGAATACCAGATACTTCACGCCATCAAATTTCTTCTCCTTCACAGATAGACGAATGTTACCATTGGTGTAATTACTGATTTGCTTAGCCGTCATGGCTTGCTCATAAGTAAGTTTGTCATCTGCAACGATACCGGTTGCGGTAGGTTTCATACCGTATCTGACATCATCAAGATTCCAGACAGGATCTTGAACCTCGTAATACTTATAGAGGTCACGACGATACTTTTGGAACTCACCATCCTTGGCTCCAGGAGCCTTCTTAGACACCTCATAGCCACGGAAGTCAGTCATGGTAAATGCATCATCGCAGTCGATTGCAGTTCCGGATACATGACCCTCCTCGAATGCACCACCAAGTTCAGCGTTGATAGCCAGAGGCTCAACAAGGCAGAAGTCATAGTCCTTCACGGGGACGATGTTCCACTCATTGATAGTACCCCAGACTCCCATGTGCACCTTATAGTTATGACTGCGTACAGGCTCAACACCAATTCCCTTTGGAGTGATGGGATTCAGCAGCTTCTGATTAGCTTCGTTGTGGTGGTCTGCGTAGAGGATAGCATAGTTATAAGGCTTCCGGCCATTAACCGTCACGTTATCCCATGCTACGTGATTTCCGTCTTTCTGATCGAATACACCAGTCTCGGTGTTCATCATACCCCACCACTCGAGCTGCAGAGCCTGCTTGCCAGCAGTGTTCTCAAGCTTGTAAGCACCTGCACCAGCCCAGTTGATCTCGCTCAAAGCAGGACTGTTAGTGTTGCTGGAAGGACGATATGTATAGTGCTCACCATCTCTGGAGAAGTCAGCCTGCTGGTAACCCGGAGTATTGTCTTTCTTCTCCCATTTACCTTCGCCAACTTCATTTCCTGCTGCATCCACCTTCTCAATCCAATTCCAGTCTTTAGTGATAGCATCAGGACCAGTCCAAGTGAACTGCATATCCCATGAGCTGCAAGTTCCCAGAAGATTCTTCACAATAAACTGAGGATTATTATTCTTCAACTCATAGGTGAAGGGGTTGGTAATCGGGTTGTAGAACACGCAGTAGTCAAACTGCTCATTAGGTCCGAGCAATTTTGAACTGTTGTTCTTCTTGTCGTAAATCTGCATTCCAACAGCAGGAGCCTCGACACCATAGGTGAAGTCACCGTTGACAAATTTCTGACCAGGTTTGATCGTGCCATTCTTGATGAGGAAGTACTGAGCAGTGTTGTACTGAACAGCCATCACATCGTGCAGCGAGTGCTTCGTGAACCAGTAGTTGTCGTAGTAGCCATTGATCGAAGGTACTTCTGGACGTTTGATAGTCCAGATCCAATCCATAGTAAGGTCAGGATACTCCGTCGGGAGTACGGAATAGAACTTAAGCGTAGTCACAAATACTTTCTGTCCACGCGGATAGATATTGGCAATCATAGCAGGCTGCAGATTCCACTCGAAGAGGATGGCATCACCCTGCAGATTAGTGGTCTCCTTATACTCAGGTCCGATAGGATCAGCAGCAGGCTTGAGAAGACTCAGGTGCGAAGCGGGTTCGCCTCCCTTCTTTTCCTTATCGTAGCTCCAGAACATGCCAACGGCTTTATCCTCGCCATTCCAGCCATACGTAGGATCTTTGGTCAGGTAAACCTGCTTGAAGGTAGACTGTGACATACCCGTAGGAGCGACCTTAGCATAAACCTCATTGATGACGTGACGCCATGTAAGGCCTCCAGATACATTCTCATCGCAAGGCTTGAGCATTGTTGTTGGATTAACATACGGCTCCAAATCGATTGTTCCCTTAGTGGGCTCCACCCACTTAATTTTCATGTAACGCTCGTCAACAAGATTACCATTCTTTGTGTCGATCAGCATGATGCGGATAATAGGCTCCTTACCGACGCAGGCACGGTTGTCTGTCCAGCCGCTAGGAATCTTCGAGCTGAGGATACCAGTAACAGGATTGATTTCAGCAAATTCCTGCTGGTTAGTGCTGTGATCAACGTCCATCTTATATTCCGTAGTCGGAATAGCATAGCGGAATTCCAGACCGTAATTCTTCAGCTTTTCGGGAGAAATCTTATGAGCGAGCTCTTCGTGGTTCTCGACATAGACCTTGCTGTTGGGATCATCGATACCAGCAAAACCTGCAACGTCCATAGGAGTCTCAATATCACATGCACCCACAATCTTGGAAACATCAAGAGTCTGGTTGTAGGCAACGGTTGTAAGAACCATGTTCAGATTGCTTCTTTCATTGCTGGCATTAGCATCGACGGGCTGTGCCCACATAGTAGCAGAGTCTGTGAAATGGTGGACATTATAGTCATTCTTACGCACAACTTTGTCGAACGGATCATACCAAGTAAGCTTCTCTTTATCCTTACCGCCCTTCCAGTAGCCAGGCTTGTCAGCCCAGTGCAAGTGAGCGATGCGCGGTGAGAAAGTACGCTCAGCCAGCCTGTGGTTCTCAGAGGTGATAACAGCCTCATCATTCTTATCAACAGGTACGCCGGCAACTTCCTGAGCCTTGCGAGGAACGTTCAAATTGACGATGTAGATTTCACCGTTATCGCGGTTGAGCGATGAAGTAATGGTCTTCTTCAGGTTGACCTTGATCAGGCCCTTCTGGCCTTCAACACTCCAATTAGCGACCCCAGCGAATGCAACGGGAGTCTCAGTTCCATAGTAAGGATCTGCAGCACGAGTCTCAGCAATAGCAGACTTGTAGAAAATCTTTGCGGAATCAATAGTATTCACGTCGACATTGGCAGGACTCAGCGTGTAGTAAGCCTCAGCAGTGCCGTCGTCAATAGTGACTACCTTATTATAATCACGATTGACGTGAGAAGCAGCTTTCATACCTTTCTTAACTTCTTTATAGGCATGTCCGTTACCGCCAATAGCAGGGTTACCAGAAGCTAACTTCTTATTATCACGATTACCGCTAATCACAGGAGCATAAGACAGCGAGTTGAACTCGATAGCTTCGATACCATCGATGTAGAGCTGGGGAACGAGTGAGATGCTCTTCAGCACGTGACTGACGTAAACCATAATATTCTCGACATTAGCGGTGATAGCATCAGCAATCTTCTGGTCGATCTTAGCAAACTGGCCCTCAAGCTCCTTGATGCGCTTGTCGAGACCATCGTAAAGAGCCTTTGCCTCAATCTCCTTATCAGCGAGGATCTTCTTTAATTCGGCATACTTCGTGGCAATATCGGTCTTGATACCAGAGATATCGTTCATCACCTCGGTGATAGCAGCCTTGCGAGCAGCCTCCTCGGCCTCGATCTTCTTCTTCAGCTCATCACTTGCATTCTTCAGATCCTCCTTCAAGCCGGGGATAACAGTCTCTTCCATGCTCTTCTGGAAAGCCTGCAGAGCTGCAACCTGCTGGTCGAGAGCCTTCTTGGCAATCTCGTAAGCCTCAATGTGGCCATTGACGATACCCTCAAGAGCGGCAATCTTGCCGTCGAGAGTCTTGTCTGCCTCCTGAAGGTCAGCAATCAGCTTGTCGAACTTCGTCTCCACGCGCTCGATCTCACCGGTGGCAGCAGCCAGGTCGGCAAGGATGCCAACGATATCCTTACGGATGTCTTCCAGCTCCTCAAAAGCCTTGTCGATGCGGCCATTGAGCTCAGCATACTTAGTAGCGATATCCTCGTTCAGTTTGTCAACTGCCTCTTTCAGAGCATTCTCAAGACTTGTCTTGGCAGCCTCGAGCTCAGTACGGTCAGCCTTGTTGGTCTCCAGAGCAGCGATGAGAGCCTGGATAGCAGCCTCGCGAGCGTCCATCTCATTATAGATGGCAGCCTCCTTGGCAATAACGAGAGCTTCGAGCTTCTCAATCAGGTTGTCCAGACGGACAATCTCAGTCTTGTCAGCCTTGCTGGCGACGAGAGCCTCAACCTCCTTACGGAGAGACTCCAGAGCAGCGTTCACAGCCTCCTTGTCAGCCTTGTTGTTCTGAAGGTCAGCAACAGCAGCCTGAACGGTAAGCAGGGTAGCCTGCAGAGCGGCAACCTCAGTCTTGTCAGCCTTGCTGTCCTGAAGGGCGGCAATCAGAGTCTCAAGACGTGAAACGGCAGCATTGAACGTGTCATTGGTGACATAGTTCTTGAGCTGCTCGTTCAGAGCGTCAATCTTTGACTGAACGTCAGCCTTCAAAGCGTCAACGGTAGCCTGGTCAGCCTTCGTGGCAAGAGCAGCCTGGAAAGCAGCCTGCACATTGGCCAGCGTGGTCTGCAGACCGTCGACGGTAGCCTTCAGCGAGTTGAAAGCCTCCTGGGAAACCTTGCCATTGAGAGCCTCCTTCAGGGCCTCGATGTCCTTGTTCACCAGGTCGATCTTGTTCTGAACCTCGGTCAGGGCAGCCTTCTCGGTCTGCAGCGTGTTGATGAGGTCCTTCAGGCTGGCCAGCTGCGTCTCCAGGGCGGAGATGCGGGCGACGGCCTCGTTGTAGGTCTCCTTGTCGACCTTGCCGTTGATGGCAGCAGTCAGGGTCTGGATTGCTGCATCGAGAGCGCTCTGGTCAGCCTTCGTGGCGATGAGGGCCTCCAGGGTGTCGATGTCCTTATCGATGGCATCGATCTTGGCCTGTACGGCAGCCTTGTTAGCCTCGTAGGCAGTCTTCAGGTCGTTCACCTCCTTGATGAGGTTGTCGACCGTAGTCTGATCGGCCTTGGCAGCAATAGCAGCGTTCAGCCTTCCCTCAGCGTCAGCAATCTGAGTCTTGAAGGTGCTCTCCAGAGTCGACAGCTGGCTCTCAAGATTTGTCTTCGTTGTCTTCAGCTCAGTCTCCAAGGCGGAGAGGCTCGATGACAACTTGGCAATCTCGTTTTGTGCGGCTACGATCTCAGCCTTGTTGGCGTTGATGTCGTCATCGTAGTCAGCACAAGACACGAACACGCTGCTGGAGGACATGATGAGTGCTCCAAACAGCAGTGAACCAATTAATCTTTTTTTCATACGATTAAAATTAAAATTAATAATAAAACTAAATTTGTTTAACATCTTTTACTTTACTTCAATTCACATTTTTTCCTGCGCATCTCTTCTGAGTAGCTACAATTTCGCTGCAAATATAGGCATAAATCTGTAATCATGCAAATATTTTTGAACATTTTTTTGTAAAAACGTAAAAAAATTAGCTTTTGCAGGACTTTTCATGCCGTTTTACGCGCGAAATCGCACCATTTTGCATTGGATTCCCTTTGCTAATGGGGTGTTGCGACCTGTAGATACCAGCGTACTGATTTGCTTTTCTTACCATAGATCTCCTTTCTTTTATGAATTTTGCCTGCAAAGGTAGTGGTTTTCTTTGAATTATGCAAATTTTTCGAGGATTTTTTTAGTTTTTACTGTTGTGAAAGTACGATTTTTAGGGGATTTGCGGGCATTTGAGCCTTTGGAAGGTGTCATTATATAATATAATGTACGCGCGCGCAGACCTTTTTACATTAACAAGGGCAGCAGCGATGTTGGCTGCTGCCCTGTACGGTGTTCTAGAAGTCAGCACTTTTGGGCGTACGCGGGAAGGGTATGACATCACGGATGTTCTGCATGCCCGTGACGAAGAGGATGAGGCGCTCGAAGCCGAGTCCGAAGCCTGCATGTGGGCAGGAGCCATAACGGCGTGTGTCGAGATACCACCACAGTTTGTCAGTCTCCATATTGCGGTGATTAATCTCTGCCATGAGTTTGTCGTAACTCTCCTCACGAACTGAGCCTCCGATGATCTCGCCAATCTGCGGGAAGAGCACATCTGTGCCCTGCATGGTCGGGCCAGGAGCCTGCTGCCCACGATAGCCGATGCTGCCCTCGGAAAACTCCGAAGAAGCGGCTGCAGTGTTCTGCTTCATATAGAAAGCCTTGATAGAGGAAGGATAGTCGGTCATGATAACGGGCTTACGGAAGTGCTCCTCTACAAGATAGCGCTCATGCTCGGATGCGAGGTCATCGCCCCATTGGCAGGGGAACTCGAACTTGCGTCCGTCGCGAATGGCCTGCTGAAGGATGTTGATGCCCTCGGTATAGGTGAGCCGCACGAAGTCGGCCTTGACACATCCCTCGAGTCGCTCGATGAGAGTCTTGTCGATCATCTTGTTGAGGAACTCGAGATCATCCTTGCAGTTGTCAAGTGCCCAACGTACACAATACTTGATAAAGTCTTCCTCGAGGTCCATGAGTCCTTCCTGATCGAGGAAGGCCACTTCCGGCTCAATCATCCAGAACTCAGCGAGGTGACGCGGAGTATTACTGTTCTCAGCACGGAAGGTGGGACCGAAGGTATAGATAGCTCCCAGGGCAGTGGCGCCGAGTTCACCCTCCAACTGTCCGCTAACGGTGAGGCTGGTCTGCTCGCCAAAGAAGTCATCGTCGTAGATAATCTTTCCCTCGTCGTCCTTCTTCAAATCGTAGAGGTTCTTCGTAGTAACCTGGAACATGTTTCCGGCACCTTCACAGTCGCTGGCAGTAATCAGAGGCGTATGGAAATAGAAGAATCCATGCTCATGGAAGTAGGTATGGATGGCCATCGCCATGTTGTGGCGGATACGCATCACGGCTCCGAAGGTATTGGTACGCAGGCGCAGATGAGCATTCTTACGCATGACCTCAAAGCTCTGCCCCTTCTTCTGCATAGGATAGGTATTGTCGCAGAGTCCATAGATGTGTATGCTACTAGCCTGTATCTCGGAAGGCTGTCCGGGAGCTGGCGATTCTACGAGTGTTCCCTCAACAGAGAGGCATGCGCCAGTGGTGACATCCTTGAGGGAGGGAGCGGCGACTAGGTCGCAACTAACGGGACAGTTTTCGGCATCAACGACGATTTGTACGCTCTTGATGGTAGAGCCATCGTTGAGGGCAATGAAGTCGACGGCCTTGCTGCTACGATGGGTGCGCACCCATCCCTTGACACAGACAGGCTGTCCGTATTCGGTGCAACCGAGAATATCGATGATTTTTGTTCTTTCCATTTTTCTATGCTTTATTATTCGTAAGAGCCCATGCGCAGACGGTCGACCTCTTCCTCAGTGAGGTAACGCCAGTCGCCTCGACGAAGGTTCTTCTTGGTGAGACCTGCAAACTGAACGCGGTCAAGCTTGATAACCCTGTAGCCAAGAGACTCAAAGATACGACGCACGATGCGGTTCTTGCCGGAGTGAATCTCGATGCCCACCTGCTTCTTGTCAGTTGGCGAAGCATACTGCACGTCGTCGGCACGCACCTCGCCGTCTTCAAGGACAACACCTTCGGCAATCTGCTGGATATCATGGGCAGTAACGTTACGATCGAGGAACACATGGTATATCTTCTTCTTGAGATACTTCGGATGGGTAAGTTTTGAAGCGAGATCACCATCATTAGTAAGAAGCAGCACACCTGTAGTGTTACGGTCGAGTCGACCTACGGGATAGATACGCTCAGGGCAAGCATCCTTAACAAGATCCATGACAGTCTTACGCTGCTGCGGGTCATCACTGGTGGTGACATAGTCCTTGGGCTTGTTCAAGAGAACATACACCTTCTTCTCGAGGGAGACGGGATCATCGTGGAAACGCACCTCGTCCGTACGCAGGACCTTTGTGCCAAGCTCTGTGACAACCTGTCCGTTAACGGTGATGACACCTGCCTGTATGAACTCGTCCGCTTCACGACGGCTGCAAACACCTGCGTTAGCAAGGAACTTGTTAAGGCGAATTGGCTCGTTGGGATCGTAGTTCTGCTCCTTATACTCTATGCGCTTCTTCATCGAGTACTTGGCATTGGGATCGTAGTCGGCAGTACGCTGACGACGGGGACGAGGCTGCTCAAAGCCATTACCACGAGGATTATTGTAGCCTCCGCGGGCATTGCTATAAGGACGCTGAGCACCATACTGCTGGCGGGGCTGCTGCGAATAGCCGCCCTGCTGGCGGGGCTGGCTGTAACGGGGACGGGGCTGATAGCCGCCCTGCTGGCCTTCGGCGTCCTGATTGTAGCGAGGACGATAGCCTTCGCTTGGCTGATTATAGCGGGGACGAGACTGATAGCCACCCTGCTGGCCTTCGGCGTCCTGACTATAGCGGGAACGGGGCTGATAGCCGCCCTGTTGCTGGCGAGGCTGATAGCCGCCCTGCTGTTGACGGGGCTGCGAATAGCCGCCTCCATTATTATAAGATGTACGCGTGCGATAAGGACGTTGCGACGGCGTGCCTTGCAAAGATGCGCCAAAGCCTTCTGGACGGAAGCCACCCTCATCCTCGCTGTTGTAGCGATTGAAGGTCGGCCGGTTGTAGGATCCTCCTACTGGGCGGCTTGTGGTACTGATACGTGGACGGGGTGAACGTCCTACTGGTCTGAATGTCTTGCCTTCATGGCTTGTCGGGTTCTTCTGCTCTTCATTGAGCTGATCCTGAGTCTTTTCGTTTTCGTTTTCCATAAATGCTTGTTGTTTTTGGGCCTCGCGGCTGGTTTTCAATGTGTAATAATTGGGGGATTTTCTAGATGCCTGTGTAGTTTTGGGGGGTGATTTGTGAGAGTTCGGCCTTGATGTCATCGCTGACATTAAGGGTCTGGATAAACTGCTGGATAGCAGCGGGAGTGATAATCTCATTGGTACGTGTGAGCTGCTTAAGCGTCTCATAGGGGTTAGGATATCCCTCACGACGGAGGATGGTCTGTATGGCCTCTGCGACGACAGGCCAGGTATTGTCGAGATCCCACTGCAGCTTATCCTCGTTGAGGATGAGCTTGCGCAGTCCTTTGAGTGTCGACTGGAAAGCGATGAGCGCATGTCCCATGGGCACACCTACATTGCGAAGCACCGTTGAATCGGTGAGGTCACGCTGCAGCCGGCTGACAGGAAGCTTCTGTGCCAGAAAGGCGAGGATGGCATTGGCGATGCCAAGGTTGCCTTCGCTGTTCTCGTAGTCGATAGGATTAACTTTATGCGGCATGGCACTAGACCCTACCTCGCCTGCCTTGATACGCTGTTTGAAATAGTCCATGGAGATATACATCCAAAAGTCGCGGTCGAGGTCGATGATAATGGTATTGATGCGACGCAGGGCATCAAAGAGTGCTGCGAGCTGGTCGTAGTTCGAGATTTGCGTGGTGTACTGCTCACGCTCCAATCCAAGCTTCTCGTCAACAAAAGCATTGGCAAACGCCTGCCAGTCAAACTGCGGATATGCCACATGATGAGCGTTGAAATTGCCCGTAGCACCTCCAAACTTAGCAGTCACGGGAATATCGCGAAGTGCACGCAGCTGTTCCTCCAAACGGTAGACAAAGACCATGATTTCCTTACCAAGGCGAGTCGGTGAGGCCGGCTGACCATGGGTGCGTGCGAGCATTGGCACATTGCGCCAAGCCTGAGCATAGTCGTTCAGTTGCTCAATGAGCTCTTCAAGCAGGGGGATATATGCCTGATTGAGTGCCTCTTTAATGGACAGAGGCACGGAGGTGTTGTTGATGTCCTGGGAAGTAAGGCCGAAGTGGACGAAATTCTTGAAGGCGTCTACATTGGCTTCACACGTCGTGCCCAAGATGTCGTCGAAACGCTCCTTGATGAAATATTCGACAGCCTTAACATCATGATTCGTGACAGCCTCAATATCCTTAACACGGCGGGCATCGTCCTCAGAGAAATTCAGGTAGATGTCGCGCAGCTGGGGAAAGAGGTCATGGGGGAAAGTGGCCAGCTGAGGCAACGGCAGTTCGCACAATGCGATGAAATACTCAATCTCTACCCGTACACGGTAGCGGATGAGTGCATACTCAGAGAAAAACTGAGAGAGGGAAGCGGTCTTTCCACGGTAGCGGCCGTCAATAGGCGAAACGGCTGTCAGGGCTGATAATTCCATATTTTTGCAGTGCTCGTTGCTCGTTAAATGAAAATTGCGGCACAGCCGCAACATACTGAACCTTATCTTGAAGATGTGGGCGTTGACGGATTCGAACCGCCGACCCTCTGCTTGTAAGGCAGATGCTCTAAACCAACTGAGCTAAACGCCCGCTTCGACCTATGTCCTTGTTAAGCGGGTGCAAAGGTAGTAAAAAAACGCGAAACGACCAAACTTTTCGGCGTTTTTTTCGCAGGAAGAAGAAAAAAAAGCCCGACAGCGCAAAAATCCACATCAACATTTGGCTGTCTCAACTTTATTTAATACCTTTGCAGACCATAAAGACACTCATACGCAGCATGAAACGACGACTACTCCTGCTAGTATCAGCACTTCTCTTGCTCACTACGGCGTGGGCGCAAGAGGAGATATTGCCGGCAAGCACCTACAAGCAGAAAGCCTTTCAGCACCTCGACATATCTTTGACTAGTGGCACCACGGGCATCGGCTTCGACTTGTCGATGCCTCTAAACGACGTATTCTCACTTCGTGCCGGTTATGCCACGATGCCCCACTTCTCGCATGCGATGCATTTTGGCGTACAGGTGGGTGAGGATCCTGCTACTAGCCAGTCAAAGTTTGAGCGATTGGCTGGACTTCTGGAGGACTTCACCGGCAACAAGGTGGACAATGTCGTTGACATGATAGGCAAGCCCACGTACTGGAACTGGAAGCTGTTGGTGGATGTGAAGCCTTTCCACAATAAACATTGGCACTTTACAGCAGGTATTTTCGCTGGCAACAGCAAGGTAGCGGAAGCCGTGAACTCGATTGAGGACATGCCTTCGACAATGGCCGTGAACATCTACAACAGCCTTTACTACAAAGCCGTGAGAGGAGAGCCTTTCGTGGAGTACGGAGAAATGAGCATCTACAACCAAGATGTAGCGGAGAAGTTCATGTCGTACGGTATCATGAACATCCGGATGGCCGACTACAAACACGATGTGTATTATGATGAAGATGTAGTCGCTGAATACGACCAGTTTATCGGCAATAAGGCCTACGAAGAAGGCGATATTATCTATCACGGCTCATCATGGGTTGACGAAGACGGTGTGGAGCATGGCCCTGACATCAAGTATCATAAGGGCGATGCCTATCGCATGATGCCTGACAATAACAGTATGCTGAGGGCTTGGGCATATGCGAAGCGTTTCAAACCATACCTCGGTTTCGGCTATGGTGGCCAGTTACTGAAGAAAGATCCCAGTTGGCAGGTCTCGTTTGACTGCGGAGCCTTGTTTTGGGGTGGAACTCCGCGCATAGTGACCCACGATGGGACTGACCTGGTGAATGATGTAGAGAATGTCCGGGGCAAAGTGGGTGACTACGTCGACATCGTAAAGAAGTTCAAGGTATTCCCCGTACTGAATCTCAGAATCACCAAGCGCATTTTCTAAGGCTATGATATGGCAGTAGGCTCATAGAGCCAGTGCTTCGTGACCTATACCTTACGGGTAGAGGCGCAGTAGGACGTACATCTTAGGGAAAAAGGTCGGGGCTGAAAGGGAGAAAGAACGGAACTATCAGGGAGAAAGGACGGAGCTCTCGTATTCGCAGCGGGCGGGAAAAACATCGGCAGCGGACGCTGCTGATATCGGCAGCAGCCGGGGATAATATCGGCAGCGGCTGCTGCGTACCATTTTTTACGGCCATGATATAGCAGTAAGCACATGGATCCAGGGGGGCTAGTCGGCCACCCGAAAAAGTAGAACAATTGTTTTAGTTCATCAACCCTACGATCTTCATCCACTAGCCCGAAATGAGGGGGTACAAACATCATGATAGAGGTGCGCCAAACGGCACACCTCTATCATCTGCATCAGCATCCAGCTGTCTACTTCAGGACGATCTTGCGGCCCTCGATGATGTAAACACCACGTGGGAGGCCCTTGGTCGTCGTAGCTTGAGAACGCACCTTTCGTCCCGTAACCGTATAGATGTCAACAGGATGTACGAAGACGAGAGTCTGAATGCCATCACGCATCTGGACGGTGAGACGACCATTGACATAGGTAAAGTCATAGTTTCGAGCCTCACCACCACTAACTACAATGTCATAGATACCAGGAGCACTCTCGGCAGTAGCCGTGGTCGTTGCCACAGGAGCTACAGTAAAGACATCGGGCGTGTCACCATTGCGGAAACCGTCATAAAGGATCTCGAAGACAGGATTCTCCTCTCCCTCCTCACGTGTATAATCACCAACAGAAGCTGTCAGCGGAGCTTTGCTGACGGTCATCGTTGCATTGACCAAACGGATATTGGGATAAGTGATTGTGCCTTGCTCGACGATGATGTCATAGGTGCCGGCATCAGACTGGCTGGTAACAACACATGACAGAATCGGCTCACCCTCGATCTCACCGCCACTGACAATATAGGAAAGCTGCGGCACCTCGTCGCCATAGACCATCGTAGCATCGTTTGCCATGATCACTATCTGGTCGGCTTCAGTAATGATGAGCTTGCCCGACCTGTAGAGGAAGTAGTAGAGGTCCGATTCTGCACCGCTGACACTGACGATATATTCGCCAGGAGTATTATCATCAGGAGCATTGGTGGTAATTTCGGGCTGCTTCGTGAGCACCGTCTCATCCTGCCCAAGTTTGAATCCTTCGAAGGTGGGCTTAAACTCAGGCCGAGGATCCGTCTGTTTCATTGTGTAAGGTCCGCCAGCAGTGATAGTCAGTGGTGCCTTAGTCACGGTAAGCGTACCATTAACGAAAGTCAGGTTGGGATAATCCTCCAGTGTGCCTTTACTGATGGAGATGGTATAGACACCCGGCAACGATTCAGGAGTAGCCTCGCAAGTAATGATGGGAGATCCAGTCAGCGTACCTCCTTCGATGGTCCAAGTGAAAGCGGGGTTAGGATCGCCATAATTCTTAGTCACGCTAGTTGCACGTACAATGATGGGATTATCAGGCTTAATAGTCAGTGTACCAGACTGATGGGTGATGTCGTAGTTATCGGCAGTTGCCCCACTGACATTAATCGTATAAGTGCCTGGTGTTTTTTCCTCAGGTACATCACAACTGACGACTGGCTTGGTGGTAAGCACAGCATCCGTCTCGGCCAGTTTGAAGCCAGTGATGTCATAGGCAAAAGTTGGCAGGTTCTCACTTTGTACGATAGTATAGCTGCGGGCCTTTACGGTGAGCGGAGCTTTCGTCACAGTAAGTGTTCCATTAACGAAACGGATATTAGCATAATCCTGAAGTGTTCCCTTACTGATTACGATTTCATAATTGCCTATCGGAGATGCCTTCGTAGCCTCACACTTCAACTCTGGAGTACCTGTGAGCGTACCACCCTCAATGGTATACTTCAGTTCTGGTACATCATTACCATAAATCTTTGCAGTGCTCGTTGCCCGAACTGTGATAAGAGGAGCCTCCTGAATGGTCAAAGTACCAGCCACATATTTAATATTATAGTTCGGAGCCACAGCACCGCTAATGGTGATCGGGTAAGTGCCTGGTGTCGAGCTATCAGTGGCACTGCAGGTGACTACTGGTTTATTTGTCATCACTGTCTCCGTCTCACCGAGTTTGAAGCCCGAGCAATCGTAAGCAAACTGCGGTAGTGGAGCGCCCTGTTGGATAGTGTAGCTACGAGCAGTGACAGTGAGCGGAGCAGCACTTACGGTAAGCGTTCCATTGACACCCGTAAACTTATGGTTGGTAATTGTTCCAACGCGTACCAAGATAGGATAATCACCAACAGGCGACGACTGAGTTGCCTCACAGGTGATGGCAGGCTGTCCCTTGAGTGTCCCCGTTCCGGTCACTTCATATTCAAACGTGGGGTTGGCCTCACCATATTCACGTGTGTAACTCTTCGCAGTAACAATCACAGCATCTTTTGCAATCTCCTCGTCGTACTCTTCTTGTGTCATCAGCGTAATCTCATCAGGTGAGCCCACCGGAACAACAAGATAAGCACGGTTCTTGGGTACATATTTCACATCGGCCTTAACAAAACCTAGCTTTCCTGCTGACGTAGTTCCCAACAGACGCATAGTATTGGGATCATACTTAGTGGCATTAAAATGGAATGCCTCCTCATTATCATTGATGAAATCTATCTGTGAGTTCTCGAAGAACAAACCTTTAAGCAGGTTGCCGGCAGGAGCTGATGTGTCCTGCATCTCGATATTCAGACGGTTGTCAGAAGCCTCAGAACCGGCACAAGCAATAATGACCGGCGATTTGGCAGCCACCTTTCCTTGAACTTCAGTCATCACGGCAATGTCACCGTCAACCTTAGTAACTGCGTAGGCTTTCATACCCGAAGAAGCGAAGGTAAAGGGGAAAGAACCAAAGAACGAGGTATACTGTTTCCCTCCAGCAGTTACTTCGGCAGGAAGTCCGAAGAAATTATTGTCATTAGCAGCAGAAATAGGAAGGATATACCATCGACGCAGGAACTCACTGCCTTCCTTCTGGGTGGTTATGCGTCCCTCAGTCTCATTACCTGCAACATCAAAGAGGTAGAGTGTAATGCCCGCTTCAGTAGCTGATGCCCAATAAGTATTGGCTTCCTTTGGTGTCAGGGTGATATAACGCCCAACTACAGCATGAGCATCGGTGCCTTGAGCCTTCAGATTATACTGATTGCCTTCTTGTTTCTCGATATAGACAACAGAGCCTGCATCAGAGACCACATTCTTAAATTTCTTGATGGTCATCAACGCATCAGTATCGTAGGAAGTTGTCGACATATTAAAGCCCTTAGTCTTATTGTCAATCATGACAATATAGCGCTCAGACTTCATATTCTGCACACGATAATAGCCGTCGCCCGTATACTGAGATAAGGCAGGCAAGCCTAATAGTAGTGAGAAAAAAAGTGTAAGTATTCTGTTCATAATAAGTTAATTTTATAATGTAGGGCAATCGAGTCCCATGTACTTAATCAGAATCCTGCCTTGCAATTAGCCAAAAGGCAAACTGCAAGACAGGACTTTAAAGTTACTAATAATGCATGGAGCAGTTACTCTGCAATGCAGATGCTCACACGGTTCTTGTCATTCTCGGCAAACGGCTGCTCGGTGTCACCCTTACTGTCGGTAACAATGCGCGAACGATCAATCTTGTACTGACGTACGAGACGGTCGGCAACAACCTTGGCACGATTCTTACCAAGACGATCATTAATCTGAGCATTGCCCGTGCCCTTATCAGCGTAACCGGTGATGGTCACCTTGGCCTGAGGATTGAGTTTCAGGAAGCTTGCAATCTCGTCAAGTTTCTGGTCCTCGGTAGGATCGATACGAGTGCTATTGATAGTGAAGAATACATCGCGGCGCAGCGGTTCCTGCTTCTTCTCGACCTCAACAATCTTGTCGATATAAACAGGTTTCTCAACCACCTTCTCCACTTCAACCTTCTTCTCGACAACTTTCTCTATGACACGAGGCTGACGATTGAAAATGCCACGTGACTTAAACTTCATACCTGGAGCCCACAGATTATAGGTGTCACCAAGATTGATTTTCAGTCCAGCCAATGCATTAAAATACCAGTCGGCATTCTCTGCACGCTTGGAGTTGTAGCGGTCACTAAGTGTATTTGCATTTACTTCGATTCCAAAGCTCACCTTATCACTCAAACGGAAGTCAGCAGCCAAGCCGGCACGTCCCACAAAACGAGGTTTACTGCCATCCCAAAGATAGCTCATGGGAGCAGCACCACTGGTATTGTAACGCTTGAGAACCTGAGCAGCAACGTCAGCAGCTTCATCATTGCTGAAACCAATGTTAGCACCTACACCCACAAACAGATTCACATTAAGCAACCGTTTGGGGTTAAAGCCAACAAAGAGATTCGAGAGATTCGCTGTCAGGTCGACAGTAGGAGCAACATACTTCCAGCCCCATGTGAACTTCTGGCTGGGATCCTCATATTCAGAGCCACCTTTTGACTGCCAAGCATTGATAGCAAGACGAGCGCCAAGCACCTCATCGAACTGATAGCCTAGAGTAGCCTGCACATTATATGAAAACAGATCTCCAAACGACACCTCGCCAAGGGTGTACTGTCCACCCAACGGCTGTACCTGCACATACCAGTGAGGATTGAAGACATACTCTGGCTTCTCCTCAGGTCCCTGTGCCGATGCTGAGACGAAGCCCAGCATCAGCATGCAGGAAAGTATTGATTTCTTGATATTCATTGTCAATTCTCCTTTTCAAGTGAATGATTACTCGTTGACTTTCACATAGTACTTCTCGGCAAACACCTTACCCGAATAGTCCACAGCCGTGTAGAGGAACTCATAGACATAACCATTCTGACCCTCGAAGCGGATGAACTCGTCGAAGCCGCCTTCAATGACCTCGTTGATACGACTCTGTGCATTGGCCTTATCCAAAACACTCTTACAGTCAGCATCTCCATCCTGTGCACTAACACCATCCTTGAAGACATTAGTCACTGCTACGAACTTCTTGTAGGCAGGCGAAAGCAACTCAGCAGTATAGGTAGTTGGAATAATCAGGAAGTTGGTCTTATTCATCTTCGAAGGAACCTTGCCCGACCTACTCATTATTGCATACTTACCTGTTTCAGTGTTCTTCAGGAGCATAGTGGGCTGCATCAAGCTGTTAGGATGGAGGAAGCGCCACAGGTTCTGAGTAATCTTCTGCATGTACTCATTGAGACCTGAAATAAACTGATCACCAACATTCTGGAAGGTAAAGCCTGTAATGCTATCGATAAAGTCGTTGACATCCTCAAGGAAATCAGCAATCTGAGCCTTGATGTTCTCCACAGGCTCTGTGCAATAGCGAGCCATGTACTCGAGCTCGGCCTCAATATTGTACTCAACAATAATCTCAGCATCGTTATCAGCAATGGTAACAGTAATCTGAGGATTCTTCGGGTGGATAGTCACCTTCTCGCCATTGATACCATTGAGTGTGTAAGATGGCAGGGAAATGGTTACAGACTTAGGACCAGTGGAAACGATGCTCCTCGTGTTGAAATATACGTGGAACTTAGCGGTGAGGTCACCGGTGAGCTCATCAATCTCAATCCTGTCGATATCAAACTTGTCCCACAGGAAGCTCAGGTCAGGCATAGCAGCGAAGATCTTGTCAATAAGACCATCGATGAAGTCCTCTGCCTTATCGTAACCAGGTATGCGGTCATAAGAAAAAAACTTTCCGAAAGCGAACGACAACGGTCTTACGGAAGTTGCTGCAATTGAATACTGCGAAACAACACTCTTTGTACCTAAATCATCCGTCCATGTAGCCTTTACAGCGTTGGCGGGCAGGACATTATTCAGATTCTGATAGATGACAGTCATTAGTCTGGTAAGGTTATTTTCGCCCTCCCAGTTCTTCAAATCTTGGGCAATTTCCTTAATGTTGGTCAGATCGAAGTCGAGACGATTGCCCTTCTCCAAATCCTCTGCCTTGAAGGTAGCCTTAGCCTCGTAGAAGCCGTTGGGGCTCTGGTCAGCAACTCCACCACGGGTGTAGCCGAAGTCGATGAGCTTATCGCTCTTCTTCAGGTCGCTCAGGGTAACGACAGATGTGTTGTTGCGGCTGTCAATAAGCGTAAACTCAGTTCCAGTGAAATCACGGTCTGTAGGATTGATTGTCAGGTAAACCTTACCAGCATTGCCCTCAGCATCATCCCGATTAGTGATGTAACGGTTGCCATTGAGCTTCACATAGCCCTTAACCTCGCTCAAATCCTCAACGCCCAGCATCTCCAGATCCTTCTCTGTAATGATATTATACTGCTCTAACTCAGGCAGAGCATAGTAAGATGCTTTTGTTGTGGGGAAGCGCACACCATAGTCGTCAAGCAGACCGTGGAAAGCAACGAGTACATTCGAACGAACGTCGATGGGAAGATTAAAGCCTCCGAAGAGAGGATTGTAAGTATAGTTGATCTCAATGCCAGTAATAAGCTTGGCCATTGTATTCTCGAACAAGTCAGCTAACTTCTCGATAGCAACCGTGTTCTTTGCAATATTTGCATTAGCGACATCGATATTGTCCTGCAAGGTCTTCAGTTCACCCTTGACCTCTGCCTTGTTAGCCTCGAACTCGCTCTTCAGCGATCCAAGATTGGCCTCTAGTGCGTCCAAACCGCTGGCCAGACCACTGATGGTTTCCAGCATCTCGCGATGAAGCTTGTCGGCTTCTTCCTTATTGGCAGCCACCTGTTCCTTCAGGGCATCAATCTCTTTGTTGGCATCGGCAATCATCGACTTCAAGCCCTCTACGGTGCCTTCCAGACCTTCAACCTTGGTGTTGAGCGTGTTGTAGCTTGACTGCAGATTGGCAATGAGCTTACTGTTAGCGTCAGCGGTAGCCTTTGCCTCATTGGCTGTGCTCTGTACCTTATCCAACTGCTCACCCAAGCTCACGACAGACTGCTGGAGGTTGGTCACCGTACCCTGAAGAGTCGTTACGGTTCCCTGCAGAGTCTTGAGGTCGTTCTGAAGCGTAGTAACGCTGCTCTGCAGACCGTCGATCAAGCTCTGAAGCTTAGTAGCTGTCTCTTTAAGAGTGCCAACTTCGCCCTGAACAGCGGTGAGGTTGTTCTGAATAGTGGTCACAGTACCCTGAAGTGTGTTAACGGTACCCTGAAGTTCAGTAATCTTGCCCTCATTCTTCTGAGCCAGAGCAAGAGCGCTATCAGCGGTAGCCTTTACCTCCTGAATAGTACTATTGACACTAACAAGAGCTTCTTCCACAATCTTCTTAACATCATTTTCATTCAGGCCAAGACCTTTGATGTAGTTACGAATGGTCTCGTTGTTGACGAAATAGGTCTCAAGAGCATCGGTCAGTTTGTCCTTACCTTCGCTAACCATATTGGCGATAGTCTGCTCAAGGGAACTAATTTCAACGTACTTCTTCATCTCATCGCGAAGGCCATTGAGCAAGTTATCAATCTCCTCCTTTGTGTAGTAATTACTCAGACTCTTGAACAGATTGTCAACTTCGTCCTTCGTATAGAAGGTCTTGTTGATGTAATCCTGAGTGTAGTAAATACCACCCAACTCAGTACGGAACTCGTTCAGGCTGGTAGTCCACTGAGTAATGGTGAGATACTCCTTCAGTTTCTCGTTGATGGTAGTGCGGAAAGATGCGCAAGTCTCCTGACAATTCTTCAGGGCAGCATCCAGAGAAGCAATTTCACTCTCCAGAGCCTTCTTCTGAGCTTCCAGTGCAGTTCTTAGACTGGTCTCTGCGTCGTTCAACTTAGCTCTTAGGTCCTCGACTTTCTCATCATCGTAGTCCTTACAAGAAACCATTGAGCCCGTGAAGCCCACAAAAAGGGCTACCAAGAGCAATCCATTAATAAATTTCTTTTTCATGAACTTAAAATTTATAATATTAATACTTTATGTGCAAAATCGTGGCAAAGTTAAGCATTTTTTCACAACCTGCCAAGAAAAAGTTCATTTTTCTTTCAAAAAATAGCTATATTATATAGTTTTTATGCCCATATAAGGCTTTTTTCATGCTTTTTCTTCCTCGAAAGATGTCAAGGCTGCTGCTTTTGAGATTGTGACATCTGTTCTCGCAAGCGTGCATTCTCAGCCTGTTCATCGGCCAACTGGGCGTTGAGAGCATCGATTTGGCTTTGTGTAAGGATGTTGATTGTTTCCACGTCGGGCACATGGTTGAAGGCTCCACTGCCCAGACTATAGGTGATACCCACCTCTGCACTGACTATCCGGTCTTTGCCATGCAGTCCTCTAGCAAATACACATCCGCCTGCCCCATCAAAGTCTGGCTCATAATAGCTCCAAGACAAATCGAAATTCAACGCAAACTTATCGTTCAGCCTCCACTGATTCAGCAGGCCAACACCCAGCCCCATAGCATAGGTATCGCAGCTCATATTCCGCCCCAAGCCAGCACTTAGGTAAGGAATCATACTCCATACGCGATGTTCGTTGTATCCGGCAAACATGTTTGAGACATTGAAAAGCATCTGTTCGCTGAGTGTCCAATATTTCATAGCATTTTGATGGGTATTCTCACTTACCACTGAACGTCCCCAGATACCGCTCCATTTTGTCCGCAGGCCAAGCCCTGGCGTAAACCATTTACCTAAGGCAACGGAAATGTTACAATTGGTGCGGAAACCTTTTGTCAAACCAGATGACACTTCAGCCCCCAAAGTATTACCTACGTCGCCGAAAAACGATGATGCAGCCACATTAGCCTGTACAAACCAGTTGCTCCAGAAAGAACCTATAGCCACGGTATACTTATCAGATGGTATCTCACTCGATTGTGCCCCAGTAATCACCGTCATGCCGGAAAAAAGCATTATCAACAGTAGTTTTCTCATATCTGATCATTGATTAACCTAATAGTTGTTCTATATCGTATTGCGGAAGAATGCATAAAACAGCCTTTCCGTCAGGTGTGTAGTTCACATTTGAGCATGCAAAGAGTTCATTAACCACAGCCTCCATTTCCTCGTTCGTCAGTACCTGCCCATAGTCGATAGCGATATTGCGTGCCATACTGAGTGCCAATGCAGCATGCATTTCTCCACTGCTACTAGTACCACGTTCCGTAGCATCTGCCACAATATTGCGAAGCAGCAAGAACGGATCGACACCACCGATATCGGCAGGAACTCCATTTACTGCAAAACTGCCTCCGCCCAAGTCACTGACATCAAACCCCATGGCGCACATGTCGGGAAGGAAACGTTGCATCATGACCGTCTCAGAAGGAGAGAACTGGATGACTTCCGGAAAGAGCAACTTCTGGGTCTCTGACTGCTGCCGTTTCATACGCTGCAGGCACTGCTCATACTTTATTCGGAAATCTGCCCTGTGCTGATCAATAATCATCAAGCCCGACTTCACTGCCGTCATGATGTAACGGCCCTTGTATTGATAATGCTCAGGCGATTTCTCCGAGATAAGCGGCGGCAGCTCCTCATCAGGGAAGATCGAAGGAGCAGTGGGTTCAGGAACAGGCATGAACATTTTCTCAGACTGAGAAGAGGCCCCTGAAGTCACACTACTGGTATTACCATGTCCTGTATTGAAAGGATTGTAACTAGGATTATAATGCACCGGAGGCATCTGTATGGCATCACGTCGAGGGTCAAATACGGGTATATCCGGACGTCCCTCCGTATCGAAAACAATAGTGGGAGTACCACAGAATTTTCCCAATGCATCTTTTACAGCAGCTGCAAGCACTTGGAAGATGTCCTGCTCATACTCGAACTTTATCTCCGTCTTGGTAGGATGAATATTGACGTCAATATTCGAAGGAGCGACATCGAAGTATAGGAAATAGGGAGCCTGCATGCCCTCCGGTACGAGTCGCTCATAGGCACCAACCACTGCTTTGTGGAAATAGGAATGCTTCATAAAGCGTCCATTGACAAAAAAGTAATCATGCACACCTTTTTTACGTGCCGACTCCGGTTTGCCCACAAAACCTGTAATCTTGCAAAGGCCAGTATTCACATCGACAGGTAGCAAATCTTGGCTGAGTTTCTTGCCAAACACATCCACGATTCGCTGTCGAAGAGAACCTGCACGCAAATTGAGCAGTTCTTGCTGGTTGCTATAGAGGGTAAAACTAATATCAGGATATACCAGGACTATCCGTTCGAAGGCCGTAAGAATATTGTTCATCTCTGTGGCATTCGACTTAAGGAATTTCCTCCGTGCCGGTACATTGAAAAAGAGATTATCAACACGGAAATTACTCCCAACCGGACAAGCGACTGGCTCTTGAGACATCACACGTGACCCTTGCAATACGAGTTTCGTACCTAATTCATCGGTAGCCATTCTTGTCACCAGTTCTACCTGAGCCACAGCTGCAATCGAAGGGAGTGCCTCCCCACGAAAGCCCATAGTATGAAGCGAGAACAAGTCATCAGCCTTACGAATTTTCGATGTAGCATGACGTTCGAACGCTAGACGAGCATCAGTTTCCGACATACCGCTCCCGTCATCCACAACCTGAATAGAAGTTCGTCCTGCGTCAACAACCATTACTCTTACATGGCTTGCCCCAGCATCAACAGCATTCTCCACCAGTTCCTTAATAACTGATGCAGGACGCTGTATGACCTCCCCTGCCGCTATTTGGTTGGCCACTGAGTCTGGAAGTAGTTGTATCAAATCAGGCATCTTACATGAATCTATTCGTTTGAAAAAAGAATGATAAAGACGATGGCAATCAAGATTAGCAGCAAAGACAGGAGCATCGGAATGCTCCACGCTTGCCCCCTACCCTGCTGACGCTTTTGTGCTGCAGCAAAGACACCATGCAAGTGTGCGGAACCATAAGAAGACTGAGTCTCTTGCCGAGCACGCTGCTCAATCTCATTCAGTCGTTCCTGGCGCTCATCGACGTAAATCAGCTTATGGATGAAGGGCCGCGGTTTCTTCATTTTCATCTCTTCTTTTTCCTCGCCAATTAAAGATATCGTCTTTTGAGACAGGCCGTACATAGTCATACCAAGCGAAGCCTTCCAAATACCGCTTCTCTGGAGGAATCTGCGACATAGGATACATCGTGCCATCAGACTTTGGAGCCCAGATGCGGCTGAGTTTTCTCTGATCATCCATGAACATTCGAAGCTCACTTGTCTCCATATACACAAGCCCTACAAAGCTACTGTCAGCCTTATCCTCCGGATAATAGATGGTTATCACATTGTCCTTTGCCTCAGCCCTGCGCATCTGCCCATCAGTGAAAAAGGCAAACATTTCTTTCGATGACACCTGATTAAAGCATTTCTCCACCAATAGTTTCTCTATAGAGAACGCATTCTCCACTACATGAGCATGGTCGATGACAGAGTCCTTCATATAAACCCGAATCTCATCACCCACCAACTGATGATCCATATTCCATGTTATAGGATCCTTGTACATAGTCATACAAGAGTCCTGGCTATTGTAAACCAGGGAGTCGCACACTGCCTGTATATCAATACGGTACGCGCGTACCTTATTATATACATGCATCACCCGGTAAACAGAATCCGTATCAATATTGTAAGTAAATACCTTAATTGTGTCTCCATGCACAAATAGTGAGTCACGCTGCGAGTAGTCGATAGCCAACGCTTTGTCAGTACACATGGCATATCCTACGCTGTCCTCATAATGGCCATATTCGCACTTGAGAATGGTTTTGTTCACAGAATCAGTAAAGATGACATTCACGAAAGCCTCGCTGATGCCCGTCTTCCCACTATGCCATAGGCTGTCACCTACCAGTTTACGTCCCTTGTTGTCAAGTATTGATCGGTCTAACAGTTCCGCCTCATCTGTCACAGTATTATAATATCCCTTCTCCGAATAGATATGACTATTTCCTGAAATGATGTTCGACGGTCCGATAATATGCGCTCGCTTGACTTGGGTATCATAATAAAGTGAGTCCGTCATTAACTGGAAGTTATCACCAAGCATAGTCACATCATAGAAAAAAACTGCCATCTTGGTATCGGTATGGTATTCGCCCCAGTCACTGAAAAGCAGGGTATTGTTATCCTCAAGGTGCCCTCTGTTCTGGAAATAGCCTTGGCTCCAAATACGGTCGTAATACAGTTCATTGGTATAGAGCGTCGTCGTGCGATGCTTCAAAACCACATTATCACGAGCTTCCATCATCTGCTGGTTTCCATCATAGTAGCCTTGGTCGCTGGTCAGCGACAGGGTGTCTCCCTGCACCATCCTCACATGCCCCCATGCTTCAAAGGAGTTTGTTGCCTCAAAGAAATTTGCGCTATCACAATACAAGCGAGCCCCTTCATGCTCAAACTGCACAGACCCAGTAAGCACCTGAGCATCGTTATTGCGAAAGCGGTCGTAACGCAACTCGTCAGCATGAACAAGGTACACCCGTTTTGGATCATTACGAGGAGGTTGCGATGCTACTGCATGACTAGATGACAGCCTCAGCGACATTGCAGCGCATGCCGCCAAACATAGCGCACACAGAAGCACCGTGGTGATGCCTCTGCGATTTATGACTGCTATGCCGTTACGTTTCATGCTCTATTTATCTTATCCACCCTTCGTATTCAAATTTACAGTCCTTATACTGATCATTCAGTCTGACATAAGTACTTTTAATCTTGCCTACTACCCAGTCATGGAGGAACTCAGTACGTCTCTTGTCCAACACATACTCTTTCATCACCTGAAAGTCAGCAGTGACATCAGCCTTATGTCCTGGTATTCTGTTTTTCAACTTCGCAATTGCGCAGACTGTCTTTCCGCGTGCATTAATCATCCGGAAAGGAGCAGAAATCTGGCCAACCTGCAACGTGTCAACGGCACGGGCAACTTCAGTAGGCAGCTCCTGCATCTCAAAACGCGACGATTTCAGTTCACCCTCTTCCGTACGATTGGCCATGAGTCCACGATTGTTGCGTGTATCCTTATCATCCGAGAAAGCAGCGACAGCATCTTCAAATGTGAATTTACCATTGAAAAACTCTTGCAGCCTCTGCGGAGGGACACCTGTACGAATATCAGTGGCGATAGAGTCGAGACGTTGGATGGCAGCATTGACGGCCGAATCGCCAACTACAGGCTTACGCAGGATATGTCGCACTTTCACTTTGTCTCCGCGTTTGTCAATCAACTGAATTATATGATAGCCAAACTCCGACTCAACAATCTTCGAGACCTTCGTGGGATCGGTCAGATTAAACGCGACTGCAGCAAAAGCAGGATCCAGAATGGTGCGGCCCACATAGTCCATCTCGCCTCCATTGCGCCTAGAACCAGGATCCTCAGAATACAGACGTGCAAGCGTAGAGAACGAGGTCTCTCCTTTATTGATTCGCTCTGTATATTCACGTAGCTCATCCTTCACCCTGTTAATTTCCTCAGGTGCGACCCTCGGTGTCAGCGTCAGTATCTGTACTTCCACCTCTGTTGGTACAAAAGGAATGCTGTCCTCAGGCAGATCCTTGAAATAACGGCGCACTTCAGCAGGAGTGACAGTAATATTTTCCACAAGCTTCTGTTTCATGCGCTGAATGAGCAATTGGTCGCGCAGATCATCGTGCATGGACTGGCGTATCTGACTCAGGCTTTGCTTACGATATTCTTCGAGTTTTTCGCGAGAACCAATCTGCTCCACCATGTACTCTATTCTACGTTCTATCTGTGCTGCGATATCATTTTCCGTGACATCCTTGTCAACACTATCAATCACTGCCTGATGCAAGAAGAGTTTCTGCACAGCTATCTGTTCAGGGATGGCACAGTCGGGATCATTCCCCCAACGCATGCCTTCCATAGCGCCCTGTATGCGAGACACTTCGATATCGCTTTTCAAGATGGCTTCGTCGCCAACGACCCATACCACCTCATCGACGATATTTGCCAATGAGTCTCTCTCTTCAGCAAAGAGAGAACACTGGAGGAACAGGACAAACAGGAATAATGCAACCTTCTTCATTCGTGGTTATTCACTGTCTTTAAAACTTGCTCATTAACCTGGAAAGAATAGCGGCGACGTAGGTCTGCCACCCATTCCTTTTCCAACTGCTCCTGATAGTCAGCCACTACAAGCCCACGTACGTCAGTATAGTCTTCAGGACCTTTCTTCAGAACCTTGCCAAAATGGGCATCAATAGGATAATCTTTCAAGGAAGTCACCGTAGTGTCTTTCTTGAACACGACTTTGTCAATATAGGCATTATCACCAAGCTTAAAGATTCCTTTTTCCACACGGATACGGATGACCGAGTCAGCATTGAACGTGGACCGAAGAGCCTCTGCCCAATGGTCAAACGGCAGTTTTTTCACGCAGTTCTTCACAGCTTTCACGTCACCCTTTTCCTTGACATGATAGGCGATGCCCTTGAAACGTGGCTCATCCCAGGCATAGTTGTTTTTGTGGCTCTTGAAATAAGCGGCCAGCCCAGCCTCGTCTTTAGCAGCCTTGTCCCACACCAAATTATTACTGATCTCGTAGAGCAGCAGTCCATCATGATACTCCTGGATGAGATAACGTAACTCCATGTCGTTCTTCGACAACTCATTGGTTTTCTGTTCCATCAGCTGTTCCTGAGTCATCTGGCCATTACTCTCTGCCAACATCTTATCAACCTTCTGCTGGGCAATCTGGTCGCGTATGTTCCGCTGCTCCATAAAACGCAAAATAGCATCATGGTGCTCCTCAAACGGCTCCAGCATCTTGCGCTCCTTCATCAAGATGATATGATAGCCATAGGCAGACTTCACCACCCCCGACATCTCACCAGGCTGCAAGGCAAAAGCGGCATCCTCATACTCCTTCACTAACTGGCCGTGCTGAACAAAAGGCAGTTCTCCACCCTGTCGAGCGGAACCGGGATCCTGCGAGAGACGAGTGGCCAAGTCAGCAAAGTCAGCACCATTCTTCAGGGCTGTGTAGATGGAGTCGATACGAACCTTTGCAGCATCCCATTCCGATTGAGGTGCCTGCTGGTCGGCGCGAAGTAAGATATGAGCTGTCTTAATCAGTCCATCAGGACCTATGCGCTCCACCGTCTCATCGTAAATCTTATGAGCCTCAGCCTCCATGTCCTCATCTGTCACGAGCATCGGCATAACCTGCTGGTCACGATATTGCGCAAACTCCTTCTTATACGATGTCAGCGTGTCATAATGTGCATCAATGGCTGCGGCGACCTTGAGCTTATAGTTGATGAAAAGGTCGACATATTCTTCCACAGTCTTCTTGTCGATAACACCTTCAGAATTGTTCTTGTTATATGAATACTCGAACTCTGACCTCAGCACGGGAGAGCCGTTGACCGTCATAATGACAGGGTCATTTGTCGTCTGTGCCTGCAGTTCCACAGTATAGGAGGCTGCAAGCATGAGCATCACTGCTGTTGCTGTTTTCTTCATTGAAATATCTAAATTATTATAAAATCAATCATTTGGACGACTATAATTAGGAGCTTCACTGGTAATTGTGATGTCGTGAGGATGGCTCTCCATGATACCCGCATTTGTGATGCGCGTGAACCTTGCTTCATGCAGACGGTCGATATTAGGAGCTCCACAATAGCCCATGCCTGAACGCAGGCCACCGGTGAGCTGGTAAATGACCTCCTGAACAGTACCTTTATAAGGTACGCGTCCTGCAATGCCTTCCGGAACAAGTTTCTTAGTATCCTTCGTGTCGGCCTGGAAATAGCGGTCTTTCGAACCGTGTTCCATAGCTTCAAGCGAGCCCATGCCACGATAGCTCTTGAACTTACGGCCGTTATAGATAATAGTATCACCTGGGCTTTCCTCAGTACCAGCTACAAGAGAACCAATCATGACGCTTGAGCCACCTGCAGCCAAAGCTTTGACCACATCACCAGAATAGCGTAGTCCACCATCAGCGATAAGAGGAATGCCGGTATCCTTCAAAGCGCAGTAGACATCATAGACGGCAGAAAGCTGGGGCACGCCAACACCTGCCACCACACGAGTAGTGCAGATACTTCCAGGGCCGATACCCACTTTTACTGCATCGGCACCATTTTCAGCTAACATACGTGCAGCGTCTCCTGTCGCAATATTACCAACGACGATGTCGATATCCTTAAAAGCAGCTTTAGCCTCGCGAAGCTTTTCCACAACGCCCTTAGAATGACCGTGTGCAGTATCAATGACGATAGCATCAGCACCAGCATTGACCAAAGCCTGCATGCGCTCAAGGGTATCGCTAGTGACACCCACTCCTGCAGCCACACGGAGGCGGCCTTTCTCATCCTTGCAAGCCATTGGCTTATCCTTGGCTTTTGTGATATCCTTATAAGTTATCAAGCCTACCAGATGATTGTCTTTGTCGACAACAGGTAGCTTCTCGATTTTGTTCTCCTGCAAAATCTGTGCGGCATCCGTCAAGTTGGTCTGCTGATGAGTGGTCACCAGATTCTCTTTTGTCATGACATCCTCCACAGGGCGGTCCAAACGTCGCTCGAAACGCAAGTCACGATTGGTCACGATACCCACGAGTCGTTTCTGTTCGTCTACCACAGGGATACCTCCGATATGGTACTCGGCCATGATGTCGAGTGCCTGAGCCACAGTAGAGCCAAGGGGGATAGTAACGGGGTCATAGATCATACCATTCTCAGCACGCTTGACGATAGCCACTTGCCTTGCCTGCTCCTCAATGGACATGTTCTTGTGAATGACGCCTATGCCTCCCTCACGGGCAATAGCAATAGCCATCTGGCTCTCCGTAACGGTGTCCATAGCAGCCGTCACAAAGGGCACGTTCAACTCGATGTTGCGCGAGAAGCGCGTTTTCAACTCTACCGTTTTAGGCAGCACCTCTGAGTAAGCGGGAATCAACAGGACGTCATCAAAAGTCAGGCCGTCCATCACGATTTTGTCTGCAATAAATGAAGCCATAAGAAAATCTTTTATTTATTGCGTGCAAAGGTACAAATAATAATTGAGGTTTGAGATTTGAGATTTGAGATTTATACGCAGTCTTGTTATTTTTTAACACAAGCTATGCCTTTTTAAGCAATCTAATGCCCTAAATCTCATTCCTCAAATCTCAAACCCAATTATCTTATCAGTTTGCCATATCCGAGATGAACTTGATACGAACCAAACGGATTTCATCCTCTGAGATGTCACTGCCGAACTCATCGTAGGCAGCCTGCAGGTCATCGGTTTCCTGATCTGCAAAGAAGTCACAGATGTCACGTATGTCCTCTGGGTCCATAATCTCATTGAGGAAGTAGTCGATGTTAATCTTATTACCACTATAAAGGACGATACCCTCAAGCTCGTCGAGCATCTCGTCGAAGTCTATGCCCAATGCGTTGGCAATGTCATCGAGAGCAATACGGCGGTCGATATTCTGAAGAATCTTCAGCTTGCGCATCGAGTCCTTGGCTTTAGTGCGTACGCGCAGGTCCGTCTGCCGTTCAATATCATTCTCTTCGCAATAACGCTTAATAAGCTCAACAAACTCCTTTGCATAGGGCTGACGCGTTTTCCCATCGCCCACACCCTGGATGTTCTTCAGTTCCTCGAGTGTGACTGGGTAGTAGGTGGCCATCTGCTCAATCGACACGTCTTGGAAGATGACATATCCTGGGCGCTCCAGCTTCCGCGACCACTTCTTCCGCAAATCATGAAGCATGGCCGACAGTGTAGGATCCAGAGCGCTAGTACCTCCTTCGTTGTTAATGGCATCTTCATCTTCACTAAACTCGTGGTCCTCAACCACCTTGAATGATCGTGGATTCTTCAGGAACTTCTTTCCAGCACTTGTCACCTTCAGCAAGCCATAGTTCTCCACCTCTTTCTTCAGGTAGCCCATAATCAGTGCCTGACGGATGACAGGGCTCCAGATCTTTGGATTCTCATCCTCTCCCGAACCGAACTCATCCAGTTCATCGTGTTTATGAGCAATGATTTCATCAGTATCACGTCCTGTGATAAAATCAATGACATAGTCACTGCGGAAGTTCTCCTTGATAGCAAGAATAGCATTGATGGCAATAACCAGCTGGTCGCGCGCTTCAATCTTTTCTCCAGGATGCAAGCAGTTGTCGCAGTTATGACAATTATCTTCTTTGTACTCCTCACCAAAGTAGTGGAGCAACATCTTTCTGCGACACACAGAAGTCTCAGCATAGGCTGCCGTCTCCTGAAGCAACTGTCGGCCGATATCCTGCTCAGCTACGGGTTTGCCCTCCATGAACTTATCCAGTTTCTGGAGGTCCTTATAACTATAGAAGGCGATGCAGAGGCCTTCTCCTCCGTCACGCCCAGCACGCCCTGTCTCCTGATAATAGCCTTCCAGCGACTTGGGGATGTCATAATGAATGACAAATCTCACATCAGGCTTGTCGATGCCCATGCCGAAAGCGATGGTTGCCACAATCACATCTATTTTCTCCATGAGGAAGTCGTCCTGTGTCTGGGTGCGCGTGGCAGTATCCAAGCCTGCATGATAGCACTGTGCCTTGATATCATTGGCTCGTAACACCTCCGCCAGGTCTTCCACCTTTTTGCGTGAAAGGCAATAGATAATGCCGCTCTTGCCTGGATGCTGTTTGATGAATCGTACGATATCCTTATCTATCTCCTTCGTCTTCTGACGCACCTCATAATAGAGATTCGGACGATTAAATGACGATTTGAACTCCTTTGCATCGATGATGCCCAGGTTCTTCTTGATGTCAGTACGCACCTTATCTGTTGCCGTAGCAGTAAGAGCTATCACGGGAGCCTTTCCTATCTCATTGATAATTGGCCTGATACGACGATACTCCGGACGGAAATCATGCCCCCATTCTGATATGCAATGTGCCTCATCGACAGCATAGAATGAAACTTTCACTGACCTAAGGAACTCCACATTGTCCTCCTTAGTCAGTGACTCCGGAGCCACATAGAGCAGTTTGGTGCGCCCTTCGCGGATATCGGACTTCACTTGGTCAATAGCCGTCTTGTTCAGCGAGGAATTGAGAAAGTGTGCAGTCCCCTCCTCCTCACTCAGGTTGGCGATGAAGTCCACCTGGTTCTTCATTAAAGCGATGAGAGGTGAGATGACGATTGCCACACCGTCCATCAACAGCGACGGCAACTGATAACACAATGACTTGCCGCCACCTGTTGGCATCAACACAAAAGTATCATTACCATCAAGCACATTTCGGATGATGGCTTCTTGGTCGCCCTTAAATGTATCGAAACCAAAATAGCGTTTCAGGGCTTTTGTCAGATCTTTCTTGTCTGTCGTCATAGGCTTGCCATTATTACTTGAGATATGCCTTGTCAAGTTGACTGTTCACATACTCAGCAGTTACTTCAAATTTCTTTACTCTCTTCGATGGCACTTCAAACATAGCATCCATCATTACGCTCTCGACAATAGAGCGCAAACCACGGGCACCAAGCTTAAACTCCACCGCCTTGTCTACAATCGTCTCCAGCGCGTCATCCGTGAATGTCAGTTCAATACCATCCATAGCAAACAGCTTGGTATACTGCTTCACAATGGAGTTCTTCGGCTCAATCAAGATGCGACGGAGGGCATCACGATCCAGGGGATTCAGATAAGTCAGGATCGGCAGACGACCGATAATCTCAGGAATCAATCCAAAAGACTTCAAGTCTTGCGGCTGAACATACCTCATCAAATCGTCCTTGTCAATTTTACGAACATTCTGCACAGAGTTGTAACCCACAGTATGGGTATTCAGTCGCTGGGCAATCTTACGCTCGATGCCGTCAAAGGCACCTCCGCAGATAAACAGGATATTACGTGTGTCCACGTGGATATACTCCTGTTCGGGATGTTTTCTGCCTCCCTGTGGAGGAACATTCACGATGGTGCCCTCCAGCAGTTTCAGCAGTCCCTGCTGCACACCTTCGCCACTGACATCACGTGTGATGGAAGGATTATCAGACTTGCGGGCAATCTTGTCAATCTCATCGATGAACACGATGCCCCTCTCAGCTGTCTCCACATTGAAGTCAGCCACCTGCAGTAGTCGTGACAAGATACTCTCCACATCCTCACCCACATAACCTGCCTCCGTGAATACAGTGGCATCGACAATAGTGAAGGGCACATCAAGCTGCTTGGCAATTGTACGGGCCAAAAGGGTCTTGCCTGTGCCGGTAGGTCCGACGAGAATGATGTTCGATTTCTCTATCTCTACTCCGTCTTTATCATCCTTCGGTTGCTGCAGACGCTTATAGTGGTTATACACAGCGACCGAAAGGAAACGCTTTGCCTCATCCTGACCTATTACATACTGGTCCAGATGCTCTTTGATCTCCTTGGGCTTAGGCACCCTCTTCAGGCTGAACTTGGCATTGCTGTCTCTCCCAGATGCCTTGTCATAGCCCTGCTCTTTCACTATCTGATAGGCCTGCTGGGCACAATCCTCACAGATGTACCCGTTGATTCCCGTGATGAGCAATTTCACTTCACGGTCACTACGCCCACAGAAGCTACACTGTTTCTTCATTTCTTCTTCAACACCTGGTCAATCATTCCATACTCGCGAGCCTCTTCCGCCGTCATCCAGTAATTACGGTCACTGTCGGCCCATACCTTGTCATAGTCAGTATGTGAGTGTTCAGCAATGATAGTATACAACTCTTTCTTCAACTTCTGTATCTCACGCGCCTCAATCTCAATGTCAGATGCCTGACCCTGAACACCACCCAGAGGCTGGTGAATCATCACGCGGCTATGCGTCAGAGCCGAGCGTTTGCCCTCCTGACCAGCCACCAGCAATACTGCTGCCATCGAAGCTGCCATACCCGTGCAGATAGTGGCCACATCAGAGGTAATAAACTGCATGGTGTCGTAGATGCCCAGTCCGGCATGTACGCTGCCACCAGGAGAGTTGATATAAATAGAGATGTCCTTGCCCGGGTCCACAGAGTCCAGGTAGAGCAGCTGAGCCTGAAGCGTGTTGGCTGTATAGTCGTCAATCTGTGTGCCAAGGAAGATGATGCGGTCCATCATCAGGCGGCTGAAGACATCCATCTGCGTCACGTTCAACTGACGCTCCTCCAGGATGTAGGGGTTGAGATACTGGGCCTGAGCCTTCATCACATCGTCGAGCACCTGGCCATTCATACTCAGGTGCTGAGTTGCATATTTTCTGAAATCATTCATAGTCCTTATTTCTTGATTTTTCACTTGGAGATACAAAATTAGGGAAAAAAATCGAAAGACATGCATTTTTTAAGTTTTTTTTCGAGTTTTTTTTTCGTCAAAACACTTGCCGATGAGAGAAAAGTTTCGTACCTTTGAGCCGAAATTGCATAATTGCACAATCATCCGACCGAATTATGAGAAGAAACAAAGCCAGAATACCATTCGTGCTGCAGCCAGGGCCAGCAAAGGGTCCTGACGGCAAGCCGCTGCTTTACGCCCAGCTGGATCCCACCAGAAAGCTGACCCTCAACGAATTGGAACTCGACATCCGAGGGTATGCCAACTACTCGATGGGCGAGTTCAAGCGCCTGTTTGAGGTGTTCGCTCAGTTGGCTGGGAAGTACATCGCAGAAGGCTATCGCATCGTGACGCCCCTCGGCTCATTTGCCCCCAAGCTGAAGATGACGCTCCCGGCAACCGATCCGGCTCTCGTGCGTAACGCCTCTGCATCCTTGGCAGGTGTGGAGTTCATACCGTCGGGGACGCTCAATAACATTATCAAAGAGCACTTCGCAGGGTGCGAGAAGCTGAATACGCGGGTGGGGAATGGCCAGATGTATGACCCCAAGGCTATGGACAAAGCCTTGAAGAATGCTTTGAAAACCACCGGTCACATGACCATCAAGGCCTTCTGTTATCATAGCGGCCTAAAGCGCGACTCGGCCAAGCGCTTTCTCGACGGGCTGTGCGGGGGGCAGGAGCCCAGGCTCATCCGCCAAAAGATTGGCGGCACGTTCGTCTACTCTCCCTCCAAAAGAATCGACTGAAAACAAGCAGTGGCTGTTACGAGCGAACGCTAGACAGCTTTCGGGCGGACGCCAAACGACTTTCGAGCGCCCGCCCGAAAGCCTTCGGACGAACGCTTGCAATCTGCAAACCCAGCTACTTCGGAACGCGAAGGCTGCTACTTCGGAACGCAAAGGCAGCTACTTTGGAACGCAAAGACTGCTACTTCGGAACGCAAAGGCCGCTACTTCGGAACGCAAAGGCTGCTACTTCGGAACGCAAAGGCTGCTACTTCGGTATACAAAGCAACAACACATCCCCGTCGCGCTGCTGCGTGGCGGGGATGTGTTGTCATTTTAACGCTGTCGGCGCAGGGATGTCCTACTCCTGCATCATTTTATTGAATTCGTCAAATGTTACCTCCTTGACATTGAGCTTCACGACCTGCTTCAAAGCCTGCATGAGCTTCACGTCGATGGCACGCTCTACGTATCCTTCAATATTCTCACGCTTCTTCAACTGCTCCTCAGCATAGTTCTCGAGCACGTCGTCGGGAACATTGTTCATACCATACTGGGCAAACTGCTGACGTACGGCACCCTTAGCCACCTGCTTCAGGTCGGCATCCTCCACTTTCACTTGGCAGGCATTCACCAGCTGCTCCTTGATGAGGTGCCACTTCAGTTCCTTGATGCTTCCCTCGAAGTTCTTCTCCACGAATTCAGCACCCTTATCCTTGTTGTTCTGCAGCATCACGCGCTTGAGGATAGCCTCGGGGAACTGCAGTTCGCCCACTTTCTCCTCCATGTACTTACGCACATCCTGCAGGAACTTGAAGTCGCTGTTACCCACAAACTGGGGCTTGATCCCATCGGCAATCTTCTGACGGAATGAAGCTTCATCCGTAACGTTACCCTCGCCGAAGATACGATCGAAGAGATCCTGATCTACAGCATGGGGCTGGAAATGACGAATCTCAGTAATCTGGAAGCTGAAGTCACTCTCAAGATCCTTCACCTGGTCCTTGTCCACCTTCAGAAGTGCTGCTACCTCAGCATCATTGTCAGGATAAGCTTTCTTGGGGTTGAAAACGATGATGTCGCCAGGCTTGGCACCCTCAAACTTCTTCTTCTCGTCCTCGCCCTTCACATAGCTAGGCATGACCATGCCACCTTCGACTTCCAGGCCACCCTCCAAAGTGTTACCTTCAGCATCCAGCTGGCGCAGGTCACCCTTCAGGGTATCATTGCCACTCCACTCCTGTACTTCCACGAACTCACCTGTCTGCGACTGGAACATCTGCACCTGCTCATCGATAATCTTGTCATCGACCTTGATGTCATAGTAGTCAATCTTGTCCTTGTCTGTAAGCTCAGCAGTAAACTCAGGAGCTACGGCGATGTCGAAGACAAACACGAAAGGTCCGTCACCCTGCAGATCCTGAGGCTGCTGACGCTCCTCATTAGGCAGCGGCTCACCCAGCATCTGGATATTATTCTGACGTACATATTCGAAAAGCTTATCACTTAAGATACGGTTCACCTCGTCTACCTTTACTGCCATGCCATACTGGCGCTTGATCAGTCCCATAGGCACCATCCCTGGACGGAATCCCGGCACCTGGGCCTTCTTACGATAATCCTTCAACTTCTTGTCTACCTGCTCTTGGTAGTCAGCCTGTTCAATAGTGATAGTCATCAGACCATTCACCTTGTCGGCGCATTCAAACTGGATGTTCATTTCTCTCTTATACCTTATTAATATACTATTGTACTCGAATTTGGGGTGCAAAATTACTCATAATTAGCGTAAAACCTGCACAATTACCATTTTTTAACATGGAAGTGCGCCTTCGATGTCGAGACGCACTCCCAAAATTTAGTGTTTCTTCAAAGTATATGAAGTAACGTTAGCATGGTTGGTTTTGCTTAGCAGTTGCAAAGATACTGCTTTTTTTCCTACCCACCAAATATTTGGAGGAATAATTGCAAAAATGTCTACTCATCCATTAAAAAAGGTGACACATAGCGTATCAGTCAGACGATACCAGGCGGATTCCATCATCATCAACGATTATGAGCCGACGGCGATAGAGATCACCAACAGCACGCTTGAACGTTTTCTTTGACACCTGGAAGCGATCAGCAATCAGTTCAGCGGGAGAGTGGTCACCAAGGCTACAGTGCCCGTCGTTCTCGTACAAAAAGCGCAATAGTACCTCAGCAAAGTCCAGTGTCTGCTGTCGTCCCATAGGTTGAAGCGTAACATCTATCTTGCCGTCTTGGCGTACATGGTCAATATATGCAGTCAGACGGTCACCGGTGTGCAGCGGCTGGAAGATTTGGTTGTCATAAAGCTGGCCTTGATAACGATTATCGATGATAACCTTGAAACCCAAATCTGTCTTTTGCCATACGAGGCAGTCGCAGGCATCACCGTGCCGCAAGAGTGGTGACGCCGTTTCCTCTGGCGATGATTGCCGTTCCGATGGCATCTCACCATATAGTGCTGGGAGCGAGAGGTACTTTTCCACCTTTGCAGTGGCCATGAGACGGTGAGACTCATCATCCTCCATCACATACACGATGTAGCCTTTACCACGCTGCATACGTTGTTTCTGTTCACGGAATGGGCAGAAAAGATCTTTCTGCAATCCCCAATGGAGGAAAGCTCCATACTGATTGGTCCATGCCACCTGCAGAAAAGCGAATTCACCCACCTTCGCCAGCGGACGCTCAGTGGTGGCAGTCAACCTTTCTTCCTGATCAAGGTACACAAACACTTCAATCTGTTCGCCAACGTGCATGGCAGGGGTGACAAAACGCTGCGGCAAAAGTATGTCACCGCTTTTCTCATCTCCGCTAAGAAAGAGTCCATGATCGGAACGGCGGAGGATAGTGAGGGTGTTGTAGTCGCCAAGTATAATCATATCGTTGTGGTTTGAGATGCTTCTGAGGGCGCATTTTCCAGCACTCCATCGCGCATGTGAATGGTGCGGTCGGTAATCTGAGCAAGCTGCTCGTCATGCGTAACGATGACGAAGGTCTGTCCAAAGCGGTCACGGAGATCGAAGAACAACTGGTGCAGCTCCTGCTTGTTCTGCGTGTCGAGTGACCCCGATGGTTCATCGGCAAGGATTACGGCAGGACTGTTGACCAAAGCCCTTGCCACGGCAACCCGTTGCTTCTCTCCTCCAGAGAGTTCCGCAGGCTTATGATGGGCACGATCTTTGAGTCCCATAAACTGCAACAGTTCTTCAGCTCTGGCACTGGCTTTCGCCTTGGTCTCGCCTGCAATGAATGCAGGAATCATGATATTCTCAATGGCGGTGAACTCTGGCAGCAACTGATGAAACTGGAACACGAATCCCAGATGGCGGTTGCGAAAGTCACTGAGGGCTTTTTGTGAGAGGGTGGTAATGTCGACTGAGTCGACACATACAGAACCGCTGTCTGGACGGTCAAGCGTACCGATAATCTGCAGGAGAGTGGTCTTGCCGGCTCCGCTAGGACCGACGATACTGACTATCTCGCCTTTAGCTATTTCCAAATTGATGCCTTTGAGCACCTGTAGCGAGCCGAAGCTTTTGGTAATGTCTTTTACTGAAATCATGAAAGGTTCAGATTTGAGTGATAATCTATTATTTTCTATGCAGGCGACGGAGGATGGCATCGTAAATACTGCTTTCCTCCTTATGCTGTGCCTCCGTGAAGCTCATGCTGTCGTCCTTGGTTTCTGCACCATACTGATCGGGGAAGATAATCATAAGATTCTTACCACTAAAGTACTCCTGCAGCTCATCGGGCAGCCGCTCCAAGGCATTCTTGTAGGAAATGGTGCCTTTACGAGCTGTAACCACCACGAACATATGGTCTTCAGCTATATGCGATGCCAACTGTGGCAGCTCGTTCCAGTGCTCCATCAGTGTATAACCAGCACGCACACTAGGATGGCGCAGGTGCAAATAGTTGGCGATCAGTTCCGTAGACTCCTGGCGTCCGTGAAACTCGATACGACAGTCGAGCTGTCCGGCAAATCGGCACAGACGTTCCAGCCAACGATGAAAACCCGGTTCATATTCTGCCCTCGATGGCACGGCCACCTGAATACGTCGCAAGGTGTTAAGAGGCTGCACGAAGCGTGTGAGGATAATCTGACGGTTCAGCCCGTTGTAGAGGCTTTGTATGAACTCTCCCCAGAACTTGGGATTGACGTCGGTATGGACATGCATACCCATCACGATCTCTGAGCAGGCATATTCTCGGAAAGCATGTTTAATACCGTTGGCAATGTTCGTAGCCAGGCGCACCTGTGTCACCACTCGCACCTCTGCCGCCACTGCCTGTTGTTGAAGTTGTGACAGCAGACGTATCCCCTGCTCCTGTCCTGAGCTGCTCTTATGGTCATCATACACTACATTCAGCGCCACCAAGTCACGATTGAGCTTGGCATTTCGCATGAGCAGAGAGAGACTGAGCAGCTGTGGCGCAATGTCGGGATATTTTACGCAAAGCAATATCTTTTCGTCGTCCTCATTAGTGTTGGCAGGCTGCAGATGCATTTTCTCGTTCAGCACAATCTTCTTAGCAGCCCGCTCAGTGACTAGTGTTGAAACGATACAAGTGACCAGAATCATCATGACCACACCATTCAGCATATCATCGTTGACCAAATCAAGGCGCATGCCCACCATCACCATAGCGATAGCACCTGCTGCATGAGCCGAAGTGAGGCCAAACATCATATTGCCGTCACGCTGTGTCAATCGGAAGAGGAGACTGGAGAAATAGGCAGCTACGGCCTTGCCAAAGGTGCCGAAGAAAGCAATAAGCAGTACGATCCACACCACCTCGCCACCCTGCAACAGTGTCCGAACATTGATGAGCATACCCACACCAATAAGGAAATAGGGTATGAAGATGGCGTTGCCGATAAATTCGATGCGATTCATCAGCGGTGACACCTGAGGAATATACCTATTTAATACTAGTCCCGAGAAAAATGCGCCGAAGATGCCCTCCAACCCTATAAGTGTTGTCAATGCAGCACTGAGGAACATCACTGACAACACATAGATATACTGCATCACCGAGTCACTATAGCGACGAAGGAAATAGCGTGTCAGACGTGGAATGAGCAGCACGGCGCCAATCATAAAGGCCGCCAATTTCAGGAGGAAGAACAGCAGGAACAGCAACTGAGTTGCCCATGAAGGCAGCTGTATGTCGACAGGAAGGCCCTTACCACCCATCGTTGCAGATAGCCCGGCAATCATGACAAGCGCCATGAAAAGCGAGATCATCGACGAACCCACACTCAGCCCCACAGAATGATGTTGCTGCAAGCCGTAGCGCCCAATAATGGGATAAGCCACCAGCGTATTCGATGCCATGATACACCCTAGCAAGAACGACGTAGCATCGCTATAACCAAGGACAAGCTTCGCCATTGCATACGTCATGACAAGCGGAACAAAGCAGGTAAGGATGCCAAAGATGAGGAAATGACGAGAGTGGCGCTTCACACTTTCCATGTCCATCTCCAGTCCTGCCAAGAACATGATATAGTATATGCCCACCTGTCCGAAGATCTCGAAGGAACTGCCTCGTGCCAGGATATTCAGTCCGAAGGGCCCCACAAGCACACCTGCCAGCACCATGCCTATGATATGCGGGATGCGCAGCTTACTCATGATGATAGGAGCAAAGAGTATGATGAGCAACACCACGAAGAAAATCATCGTGGGATCGCTTATCAGGGGTTTTGCAGCCAAGAGAATTGTCATTTCGAGTGCAAAGTTACAATTTTTTTGTCACGAATGGCACTTATTACACGGATTTTTATTACTTTTGCACCCAAAATCGTAGAATTAATAGTTTTTTGACTGATGAAAGTAGCAATTGTTGGCGCAAGCGGAGCAGTGGGGCAGGAGTTTCTGCGGCTGCTCGACGAGAGACATTTCCCTATGGACGAACTGGTGCTCTTCGGTTCAGAGCGTTCTGCAGGGCGTAAGTACATTTTTCAGGGTAAGGAGCTGACAGTGAAGCTGCTTCAGCACAACGACGATTTCCGCGACATCGACATTGCCTTCACCTCTGCAGGTGCCGGCACGTCAAAGGAATTTGCTGAGACCATTACGAAATACGGCTGTGTGATGATCGACAACTCCAGTGCGTTCCGCATGGACGATGATGTGCCCTTGGTGGTGCCCGAGTGCAATGCGAAGGATGCCCTGAACAGGCCACGTGGCATTATTGCCAATCCCAACTGCACGACGATCATGATGGTGGTAGTGCTTCAGCCCTTGGAGCAGCTTAGCCATATCCGCCGCATCCACGTCGCATCCTATCAGAGTGCCTCTGGTGCCGGCGCTGCTGCCATGCAGGAGCTGCAGCAGCAGTACAAGGAGATTGTTGAGACTGGCGAGGTGAAGACCATCAAGAAGTTCCCCCACCAGTTGGCTTATAATGTCATTCCCCAGATTGATGTGTTCCAGCCCAATGGCTATACAAAGGAAGAGATGAAGATGTTCAACGAGACCCGCAAGATCATGCACACCGATGCCCGTTGCTCAGCGATGTGCGTGCGTGTGTCGTCGCTGCGCAGCCATTCTGAGAGTGTGTGGATCGAGACCGAGCGCCCCCTCAGCGTAGAAGAGGCTCAACAGGCTATCGCTAATGCTCCTGGCTGCCAGTTGGTTGACGATCCCTCGACCCTCACCTACCCCATGCCATTAGATACCGCCGGCAAGGACGATGTCTTCGTGGGTCGTGTACGCAAGGACCTGGCCGATGACAACGGACTGACGTTCTGGCTCTCTGGCGACCAGATTCGCAAGGGTGCTGCCTTGAATGCCGTTCAGATTGGTGAATACCTGGTGCAAGCGAGAGACTTGCCATGCTTTGCATGAGCATGTCCGAGCGCAGCAAGGCATCGGCTGAAGGTCAATACCTGGTGCAAGCGAGGGACCTGCCATGCTTTGCATGAGCATGTCTGAGCGCAGCAAGGCATCGGCCGAAGGCCAATACCTCAAGTAACGCTATAGAAATTCAGGCAGCTGATAGAGACGTGTGCTATTGCTGCCCTTGACTAAGATGAGCCGTCCCTCGGGGCGGCTTTTCTGTAGCTCAGCCTTAACCTCATCGACACTGCCGAACTTACGAAAGGGGCAGTCAGTCTTCCCAAACTCCGAACCAACGAGCCACACGTCGTTGATACCCGTCTCTTGGATAACGTCCACTATCTGCTGATGCTCCTTCTCACTCTCCTCACCCAGCTCCCGCATATCGCCCAAGATGAGCATCTTGGAGGACGAAGGCTGTTGTGAGCCGGATTCCTCTATCGAACAGAAGTTCTCGAGGGCAGCCATCATGCTGGTAGGATTGGCATTATAAGCATCCACGATGAGATGGTTGTGCCCAGTGTCAACAAACTGCGAACGATTGTTCGTGGGGACATAGCTCTCGAGGGCACGACAGATGGCCTTGCGGTCTACACCGAAATTGATACCCACGGCCACAGCTGCCAGCAGGTTCTGAACATTGTAACTGCCCACAAGATGTGTCTGCACCTTATGCCATTTCTGGCTCTCACCCGTCTCTTCTAATTCCATCAGCGGCTTACGCCAGCGGAACTTTAGGAAGGGACTATCAGCCTCACCTGCCACTACTTCGCCTGAGATACACGAATACTGCTTCTCGGGGTCAGTACTATAGGGGGTGACCCACATCTCGTCAGTGATCATGTCCACCAGATAGTCGTTGTCGGCATCGAGGAACACCAACCCGTCTTCACGCGTACGCAGGTAGTCGTACAGCTCACCCTTCGTATGCACCACGCCTTCAAACGAGCCGAAACCCTGCAAGTGGGCTCGTCCCACATTGGTGATGATGCCACAGGTGGGCTCGGCTGTCTCCGCCAGTGTCTTGATGTCACCAGGATGGCTGGCCCCCATCTCTACTACAGCTATCTCATGCTCGGGCCGCAGCCGCAGTAAAGTCTTGGGCACACCCACATCATTATTGAAGTTGCCCTCCGTAGCCATCACATTATACTTCTCGCTCAGCACAGCTTTCACAAGTTCCTTCGTTGTCGTCTTGCCATTGGTGCCAGTGATGGCGATTACAGGAATGTCAAACTGACGGCGATGTTCACGAGCCAAATCCTTCAGTGTCTGCAGGGTGTCATCCACGAGGATAAGGCCTTTGCTATCACCATCAGTAGGGACCTTATCGGTATAGACAGGATACTGCTCCCCTCCTTCGATGGAATCAGGCAAGGTCTGCACAATGGCATAGGCACAACCCTGCCTTAGTGCCTGGGGGGCAAACTGGTTGCCATCGAACTTTTCACCTTTCAGTGCCACAAAGATACTTCCTTCAGGACAGTTACGGCTGTCAGTAGTGATGCATGGATGCTGTGTATACAGCTTATAGAGTTCCTTGATTTCCATAATTATTAACGTTTTTCGCCGCAAAGGTACAAAAAAGTTTGGTAACTCCCAAACTTTTCACTATCTTTGCAAGCGATTATGGACTATACCATCAACATCAAAGGTCAGCTCCTAAACCTTGGGGAGCCACGAGTGATGGGCATCCTGAATGTGACGCCCGACTCGTTTTATGCTAGCAGCCGCATGCAGACAGCCGACGAGATTGCTCGCCGTGCTAACCAGATTATGGCCGAAGGAGCCACATTCATCGATGTCGGAGCCTGCTCCACACGTCCAAACTCTACACCAGTCAGCGAGCAGGAAGAGATGGAGCGCCTGCGCACAGCCCTCGAAGTGGTGCGCCGTGAGCTGCCTTTTGCCCCTCTGTCCGTCGACACCTTCCGCCCAGACGTGGCCCGCATGGCTGTCGAGGAGCTTGGTGTCGACATCATCAACGATGTTGGCAACCCAGACCCAGCCAAACGTCTTGCCATGATGCGAATGGTCTCGCGCCTGCGCGTACCTTATATATTAATGTCATCTGAGCCCACTCTCAGCGACACACTTTTGTTCTTTGCCGAACAAGTTCAGCGCCTACGCGACATGGGCCATCACGACATCATTCTCGACCCAGGCTTCGGTTTCGGTAAGACGCTGGAGCAGAATTATGCACTTACGTCACAGCTCGAGTGCCTGCAGGTGATGGAGCTGCCGATTCTCGTGGGTGTTTCACGCAAGTCGATGATCTACAGACTGCTGGACATCACTCCCGATGACTCACTCAACGGCACCACGGTCCTCCACACCATTGCACTAATGAAAGGAGCCTCCATCCTCCGTGTCCACGATGTCCGTCCTGCTGTGGAGTGTGTGAGAATTCATAATATGTCGATCACCAAACCATAAATTGTAAACCGAAAATCGCAAATAACAAAGATGTTTTTCAACTTCGGCATCAAAGACGTCATCGATATCCTGCTCGTAGGCATGATGCTTTACTATGTCTACCGGCTGATGCGCGAGTCACGCTCGCTCAACGTCTTCGTGGGCATCACCATCTTCATCGTCGTTTGGCTCTTCGTATCACAAGTGCTCGAGATGAAGCTTCTGGGCACCATTCTCGACAAGCTCGTCTCAGTGGGATTCATCGCCATCATCGTCATCTTCCAGGAGGACATCCGCAAGTTCCTTTACAACCTCGGCGCACACCAGCGTATGCGACGCCTCCTGAAGTACTTCATGCCCAAGCACACCAAGGACAAAGACCGGGAGCAGCTCAAGCGCGACATCATGCCCATCGTGATGGCATGCATGCAGATGTCGAAGGGCAAGGTGGGAGCACTCATCGTCATCCAGCGCGATGCCTCGCTGACCGATATCATCAGCACTGGCGAGACCATCAATGCGAACATCAACCAACGGCTCATCGAGAACATCTTCTTCAAGAACTCGCCTCTCCACGACGGAGCTATGATTATCAGCCAGCACCGCATCCTCGCCGCCGGCTGCATCCTGCCCGTCAGCCACAATCTCGACATCCCCAAGGAGCTTGGTCTGCGCCATCGCGCCGCCCTAGGCATGTCGCAAGAGAGCGATGCCCTTGTCGTCATCGTCTCTGAAGAGACGGGCAGCATCTCCATCGCCTCCAAAGGTGCCTTCCGCCTGCGTCTCTCTGCTGAGGAACTCGAGGCAGTGCTCACTGAGGAGCTGTAATAGCTCTTATTATCAATACAAGGCCGTCCATGAATAACAGATTCTTTCCGCTGATTGCTATCCTGCTGGCACTCCTTACCTTTTCCTGCTCAAGCAATAAACAACAACGTGAGTCATTCACAAATGACACAATCTACACCGAGGCTAAAGCCATGAGTTTACACGTTACAGAACCAGAACGTGCCTTGATGTTGATTGACTCAGCTGTCATTGCAGGCAACATAACTTGGGAGCGCGGCGAATACCTGAAGGCTGTCACACAATATAGCGGTCTGAAAAACAGCCCATTGGCCCGCCAAACCTGCATCGACCTATTAGCCAAATCTCCATCCGACTCCAACACTGTGGAGAACATCTACACCTTGTTGACAGCCATTGAATACAGCCAAGGCAACTATGCTACCACTGTTCGCTATGCTACAGAAGCCTCGAGGCTGGCCCATACCCTCAACCTGCCAAATGACATCGGTAACATGAAAGGTTATATAGCTCATGTTATGGCAGAAACAGGAAAGACCGACGAAGGCATCCAACAGCTGCAAGCAACTATCAACGAACTGCGACAGATGAACTCATTCAATGGTGTCACTGCCTATCATAGTACAGCCAAAAAACTCCTCCATATCCTGATTGACAACAACCGTTTTGCTGAGATGGTGCCAGTCTGCGAGGCCATGCTTGAGCGCATTGATGAGCTCGAGTTCCATCCTGAACTTTTCAGCGGCATACCCGACGGCTTCAACACCACAGAGTTCATTGACTATGCTCGCGGACAGGCACTTACCTTCCTCACCACATCTTACGCTCGTCAGGCTACAGCACTGAGTGCCCCCTCCGAACGGAAGAATATTCTTCTGGCTATGGCTCGCGCCACTGACAGCGAGGCACGACGCACACATTGGAGTCAGACCCCTGATTACGACCGCATGATAACTGCCGCGCTCCACCATATGGGTGAGTTTCAGCGTTTCGACGAAGCTATGGATCGCATCGAAGCCTCCATGCATGACACACTCAACTCCAACTACCTGACAGGCCTGCACTTGCGCTGCACAGCTGCTGAGATGCGAGGTCGAACGGCAGAGGCCCTTAGCTTTTTAAAGCGTGCCAACGTCATCCGCGACAGTCTTGACCGCCGCAACCAGCGCGAACAGCTCAACGAGCTCGCCACTGTCTATCATCTGCAAGAAGAACAGCTTGCCCTCCAACAGAAAGAGGCTGAAGCTCAGAAAACACACATCATCAATATTGCGCTGACCATCGGACTCTTTGCCGCCATCCTCTTCCTTGTCTGGTTCTTCTGGCAAAAACATATTGTAGACAGAAAAAATCATGTCCTAGTGAAGCTCATTAGCGAACTGCAGACACAACACTTCACAGACAATGCCAAAGAGGGAAAAGCTAAGCCCGACCGTGAACTCTTTGACCGAATCGATGCTTATATACGCAACGAACATTTATATGCCGACCTCAACCTGCAGCGACAAACGATAATCGACCATTTCGGCATTGGACGGCACACCCTCAACCAGCTCCTGGCAGAGTTTACCGAGGAGCCTTCGTTCACAACCTACATTAACAATATCCGTATTGAAGAAGCCCTGCACTTGCTCCATCAAGACGGAGGAAGGTCGCTCTCTGATGTCGCAGTTGCCGTAGGTTTCACCCCCTCAAACCTCCGCCAACAATTCAAAAAGCGCTACGGAATCACTCCTACAGAATACAAAAAAGGCCGATGAAATCGGGAAAAATTGCCTTTATGATGCGCTCATTTGGTCCGAAGCCCAAATGAGTGCATTGTTTTTTGTGCCTTATGCTCCTTTTTTTGTAACTTTGTACCCCAAAGACATATCGAAAACAATAAAAGCAACAGAAATATGAAAAAGAATTCTATCACAAAAACCTTTGCAGCGCAGACAGTCCTGACGCTGATCCTCGCCATGTTCACCTCCATAGGAGCATGGGCTGGCGACATCACCTACACCGCTACAAGCGGCACCAACGGTTATTCCTTAGAGAACTACGGAAACCTGGTGGATGGCGACAAGAGTTCCAAATGGTGCGTCAACTCAGGCTCGCCTTACATCGAGTTCTATAGCTCCTCACCCATCATTCCGACGGGCTATGTGATGACTACCGCTGCCGACACATACCCTGACAATTTAGGGCGCAACCCGAAGAGACTGGTCATCAAGGCCAAAGCCAACGGGAGTGACTCGTGGACGACGCTAACTGATGTTACCAACGACGACCTCGTACCATTTAAGAATACCACTGACTGCACATATAAACTGTCAAACACCAACACTTATCAGTATTTCCGACTGGAGTTTACTAGCAGAAATAACACAGAACTCCAACTGGCAGAGTTTGCATTTCTGATAGCACCCGAAAACGTTTCTGTCTCCTCGACAACCACGACGATGACGAACGGCACCTACCAGGTGGACAGCAATGTCACTATCAGCGAGCGCATCCAGATTAGCGGAACGGTCAACCTGATTCTCGGCGAAGGCGCAACACTCACCGCCAACGATGGTATTGAAGTGCCAACAGGAGCTACACTGATTATTGACGGCACAGGTTCTCTCGTTGCCCAGGCCTCAAACAATGATGTAGAAGGAAATGGACAAGCGGGTATTGGTGCTCGCGTTTCATTTGGCAACATCATCATCAATGGTGGCAACGTCACGGCAAAAGGCAAAAATGGCGGTGCAGGTATCGGTGGTAATAGGCATGCCAGCTCGGGTGGTGATATTATCATCAATGGAGGTGTGGTCAATGCCACTGGCAGCGTCTACCGCACAAATCCTTATGCTTCTGGTTTACATGAGGCCGCAGGTATCGGCGGTGGAGCAACAGAATGGGGAGGAAATTACGGGTATTTCAAGAGCATTACCATCAACGGTGGACAGGTAACGGCCGACAGGATAGGAAACTCAAGCAATAATCCTAATGGGCCTTTCGGCACACTGGTGATGGGCTGGACAAATTATACCGACTTCATCAAAGCCGACACTTACTCGGCAGCAACCATGAGTTTCGCGGAGGGCAAGCAGTTTATGCTCGACGGCACGACGACCATTGCCACCACCAGCAACATCAACGGCAAGAAGATTGTGCCATTAAGATATAGTATTGCGGATGCTACCGTCAGCGGCATATCGAGCACCTACAACTACACGGGCAGCCCCATCAACATCAATTACACCGTAACCTATAACGGCAACACGCTGTCAGCAGGCACCGACTATACTGCCCAAATCATCAAGGACGGTGTAGCCGTTACGGAAGTCAAGGATGTGGGCGACTACACCCTGACCTTGACAGGTAAGGACTTCTATATGAACACGAAAAGTGTAAACTTCAGTGTCGTAGCCCTAAGCTTGACCAGTGCTTCCATCAGTGGCATTGAGCCTACTTACTATTATACAGACACCCCTATCAACCTCAGCTATACTGTGACCCACGGAGGCACTACTCTCACGAAGGGTACCGACTACACCGCTAAGATTACCAAAGGGACTGAGAACACCGAGGTGACCACAATCACAGAAGCCGGCAACTATACCCTAACCATTACGGGCATAAGCAACTATACGGGGGCGCTGACACAAGGTTTCGAAGTCATTGCTATCCCTGAGCTCATCAGCGGCGGCTTCACTGTCGATGGTGGACAGGCAACCAATTGGACTAGTTCTGGTTCAAATGAAAGCTACGACAAATTAGTGGATGGCAACCTGTCCACTAAATACGGCCTTTCCAATTATGATCCCTGGGTTGAGTTCCATTACAGTTACCCCATCCCTGTGAAAGGCTATGTCCTCTGGACAGCCAACGATCAAGAAGGCAAACGTAACCCACGTTCATGGACCATCAAGGCCAAGAATGAGGGCGACACAGGGTGGACCACTCTGGCAACAGTGAATAACAGCAACGGCGACAAGCTGCCTATGGCCAATGAAACTGCAACATCGTTCTACATTAACAACAGCAATTCCTACCAATACTTCCGCTTTGAGGCTACAAAGAGCAATGAGTTCCAACTGGCAGAGTTGCAATTCTATACGACGCCCCGCGTGTTCCGCGATTTCCTATACCTCACCGTCGACGGCATAGCCAAAAGATATAATTACACGGGCAGCGCCATCAATATCAGCCACACCGTGACATCTCTAGAAGGAGACATATTGACCCAGGGAACGGATTACGAGGTGACATACACCAGAGGCGGCAGCATCGTGCAAGAGGTGAAGGACAAGGGCACCTATAAGATGACCTTCAATGGAATAGGCAAATACACAGGTACGAAGAGCTTTACTTTCGATGTAGAGGACTATTTCGAGATTGGCAACGCGAATAGTTCCATAAGTGACTGTCCCACAGACGTTCAAAATAAATACAGTTTGTCACAGCAGATTTATACAACCACTGAACTTGGTGACGCCAAAACCATAAAGAGCATTGGCTTTTACAATACGAAACAAGGTTGCAGCCGCAACTTGGAAATCTACATGACACTTACCGATAGAAGTTCCTATAATATAGATTCAGGAGAATACTATGTAGAAGAGTGGGTTCCCGTAGACACTGTCGAAGATTTAGTGTTCCGCGGTAACGTCACTTTCTTGAAAGACGACTGGACGGAAATTCCCCTTGATATGCCTTTTGTATATGATGGGCAACACAACGTGGCGATTATGATCTATGACAAGACAGCAGTAGAGAATTCATCTAGTTTGAACTTCCGCGCCTATTCGGTAGATACATATCAATCTGCTGATGCGAGTTCAACCTACCCAGAATATAACCCGAAAAGACCTGCAAATGGTCATGGCACTCAACAAAAGAACCAGCTCCTTTTGTCAATTGACGATTTGCCGACCTGCTTCAAGCCTCATGATATCGCCATCGACTACACAGGAGGAAAAACTGCCTCGCTTAGCTGGGCCAATGGCTCGGAAGGTCAAACGGCTTGGCAGATATGCATAAATGATGGAAAGAGCGACCGCATCATCGATGTCACTACAAATCCCTACACGCTGACTGGCCTTGAATTTGCCACAAGCTATGCGATAAAGATGCGCACCAACTGTGGCAATGGCAACTATAGTGACTGGACTAATGTCATCAATTTCGCAACGGACTTCTGCGAGAGGGAGAACATGTGCAACATCAGTTTTGACCTCACTAATTCTTCAGGCTACTTGTGGTTAGGCAACGCTATCGAGGTCGTAGATGCCCAGACAGGCTTCCTCCTCGGTACAGTCACAAACGATTCTCAAGTAAGTGATGATATTTTTTATACTCCCATCACTACACATGAAGTTGTTCTAGTTCCTGCTGGCAGGGAAATCAATTTCCGATGGGTATTGGGTGACAGTCCAAATTATTGTTCGTGGACGGTATACGATGTCAATGGCGATGAAATCTTTTCTGGTGCCGGAAATTATAATATGAATACTGGCACAATTCTTTACACCTACACCGTCGATTGCCTTATCAACCCCTACAAGATGCCCACTGAGCTGACCTGTACAAAAGTCTCCGCCACTACCGCCACACTCAGCTGGACGGAGAAAGCCTCTGCCACTGCCTGGCAAATCTGCCTAGACGATGATGAAAACAACCTTATCAATGTCAGCACCATCCCATATACGCTGAATGGACTTACTCCTGAAAAGATTTACAAAGCCAAGGTCCGTGCCTACGGTTCTGACGGACAGAGCCGGTGGACAAACAACATCAGCTTCCTGCCGAGTGCCAAACGTCACATCGGCTCTTCTTCTGGCACTGAGTATAACCTGCCGACGGCCACATACAACTCATTTAGTCTGACGGAGCAAATCTATACGGCAGCCGAACTAGGAAGCGCAGGAATCTTTACTAGCATTGATTTTTACAACGTAGCTAATGCATGTACCCGCAACTTGGATATTTACATGGCTTACACTGACAAGAACAGTTTCGATGGCAGTTATGGCTGGGTCAGTGTCACAGAAGCCGACAAAGTATTCAGTGGCAACGTAACCTTCGTAAAAGGCGCATGGACAACTATCGAGTTGGACCATCTGTTCTCTTATGATGGCCAACAAAATGTGGTGATTGCCGTCGATGACAATACGGGCAGCAGCCTCGGTAGTAACGGCACTTCCCCTGCACAATTCAGTGTCTTCAGTATTTCAACATGCATGTCACTTGGTTCGCATGGCAACAACTTTGATATTACAAAGCTGTCAGAGCAATACGGCAGTACATATTATAGAAAGAATGAGATTCGCCTTGGCGTTGCTGAAGAAGGCGAGGTACTCCGACCTGGTTTCCTGACCTGCACTGAGGTCACTGGCTCAACAGCCACACTCAGTTGGACTGAAAACGGTACTGCCACCGCTTGGCAGTTATGCTTGAATGATAACGAAAACGACCTCATCGATGTCACTACCAATCCTTATATACTAACCGACCTCTCTCCCGATGTGGTTTACACTGCTAAAGTGCGTGCCGTCAGTGGCAATAAGTTTAGCGAATGGAGTAGGAATGTCAGCTTTGAGCCTACTAGTAAACGTCGCATTGGAACAGGCAGTGGTACTAACAACTTCCTGCCCACTTTTAACAAGAGTAGTTACTCTCTGTCTGAGCAAATCTACACTGCAGCTGAAATGGGCAGTGCAGGAATCATCTCTAGCATTGATTTCTTCTCTACTTCCTCCCCTTGCACCCGCAACTTGGACATTTACATGGTTCATACTGATAAAAACTGTTTTGAGGATAAAGATGATTGGATTAGGGTTACTGCGGATGACAAAGTTTTCAGCGGTGACGTGACTTTCTCAAAGAACATTTGGACAACCATCGATTTTGACGAATTCTTCAATTATAACGGAGAAAAGAATGTGATGATTGTTATTGACGACAACACAGGTAGCTACGATAACAATAGCAATCCACCTAATGATTTCTATGTCTTCGATGTTAATGAATGCCAGTCAACCTACTACTATTACGGAAACGTTGACCCGACTAATCCAAATTGCTATGGCAATCCCCAAAAAAGGAAGAACCAGATTCGCCTAGGCTATGCCACGGGAAGCTCAGTCCCAAGACCCAAGGATCTGGTTTGCAAAGACTTCACCTTCAACACCGCCACACTAAGCTGGACGGAGAGCGGCGAAGCCACGTCTTGGCAGATTTGTCTGAACAATGACGAGTACAACCTCATCGATGCCGACACGAATACCTTTACGATCGCCAGCCTTGCTCCTGGGACATACACCGCCAAGGTGCGTGCCGTCAGCGGTAATGAGGTTAGCGACTGGAGCAAAAGCGTCAGCTTTGGACCCTTAGGAAAAATAAGAATCGGTACGGGTACATATACACAATACAACATGCCATCTATGACCTCGTCACCTTATTCCTTGACAGAGCAAATCTACACTAGTGAGGAAATAGGTGATGCAGGGGCTGGTGCAGGAGTGATTACAAGTATTGATTTCTATAACACTGCTCCCGAGCAAACACGCAACTTGGACATCTATCTGGTTCATACCGACAAAAGTTGCTTCAATAACCCAACCGAGTATATCAGCGTCAGCGAAACTGACTTGGTGTTTAGCGGTAATGTAACCTTCCTACAAGACGATTGGACGGTCATCAATTTTGACAAAGACTTCTCCTATGATGGTAAAAGCAATGTGGCTATTGTCGTCGACGACAACACAGGCAGCAGCTTCCCAGGAGAGCCTATACGTTGCTACGCTCTTCAAACTTATGACTATCAATTAGTGTATATGAGTGGAGGTAACAACTACGACCCGGCCAAGCCGTCGGGTGGTGGTATGATGCCCTATAAAAACCAGATTCGCCTTGGCTTCACTCCAAGTAGTATCTCCATCATTGCAAGACCAACCGAGCTGGCCTGTACAGGCTACACTAAGACTACGGCCACGTTGAGTTGGACGGAGAACGGATCAGCCACCACCTGGGAGATCTGTCTAAACGACGATGATGAGCATCCCATCACGGCTAACACCAATCCCTATACCTTAACAGGACTTACCGAAGAGACTCCCTATACCGCCAAGGTGCGCGCCGTCGCTAACGGTGAAGGCAGCTACTGGAGCAGTAAGGTCAGCTTCCAGCCTTCAGACAAGCTCCGTATTGGTACTGGAGAAGCTGCTAATAACTACCTGCCCATTTCATCTACTAGTAATTATTGTATGTCTGAACAAATCTACACAGCTTCTGACATTGGTATGGCTGGTACTATCACAAGCCTTGATTTCTTCAACAAAGGCAAAGAGTTTTCCCGCAACCTGGACATCTACATAGTCTACACTGACAAGAGTAATTTTGACGATTATAAAGGTGTTAGTGCAACGGAAGCCGACTTGGTGTTCAGTGGCAATGTTACCTTCAACGAAGGAGTTTGGAGTACTATCTATCTCGATTCTCCCTTTGTGTATGACGGTCAGAGAAATGTGGTGCTTATAGTTGACGACAACACAAGCAATAGTTCGGGCTCTACATATTATTTCTATACCTATGACGCAGGTGCCAACCAAGCCCTCCATTATAATGACGGCACCAATTTGGATCCTACCTCGTCTGAGATTCTGGAAAGATCTGGAAGTCGATATTCTGTCAAGAACCAGCTGCGCCTCGGCATAACCACAGGCACTATTGCCACTATACCAAGGCCTAATGCGTTGACCTGCACAGATGACAGCCCCACCACAGCCACGCTCAGCTGGACTGAGAGAGGCAACGCCACGAAATGGCAAATCTGTGTAAACGACGATGAGGAGAACCTTATTACAGTTACTTCAAATCCTTATACCTTGACAGGCCTTACTGAAGAGGTGCTCTATACCGCCAAGGTGCGTGCCGTCACAGCTGATGATGGGGTAAGCCGATGGAGTGAAAAGGTCAAATTCTATCCGTCAGCAAAAATCAATATCGGCTGTGGTACTTACACCGACTATCACCTACCTTGCTTCCTCAATTCAGTGTATTCTATGTCACAGCAAATCTATACCGCTGCTGAAATAGGCACAGCGGGAACTATTTCAAGCATCGACTTCTACAACGCAGGCTCCGAAAGGTCCCGCAACCTAGACATCTATCTGGTAAGCTCTAACAAGAACAATTTCGAAAGTGGCAGCGACTGGATTAGCGTCACTGCAGCCGACAAGGTGTTTAGCGGCGAGATAATCTTTGCACAGGATGCTTGGACTCCTATTGTGTTGAATACCTCCTACGTTTATGATGGTCAAAGTAATGTAGTGCTTGTTGTTGACGACAACACGGAGGAAACTAGTTATTGGTTGGATTTCGAAACTTTCGATGCCCCCGGTCAGGCCTTATTATTCAACAACACTTACGACAATAACATAAACTTCGACCCGACAGATCCTGGCAGCAATAGTGGGACAGTGATGGATATGAAGAACCATATTCGTCTCGGCATCACCCAACCTGCAGTCGCAGGCGATGTCAATGGCGACGGCAGTGTCACCATCAAGGATGCTATAGCTGTGGTGAACTACATCCTCACCAACGGCCATCCTACGGGTAACTTCGTGTTCAGTGCTGCCGACATGAATGGCGATAAGGCTATTACAATCTCAGATGCTGTAGCTATTGTCAACAGGATTCTGAAGGGTGAGGAGTGAAGAGTTATTCCCCAAATGGTCGTTAGACAATAAACCTTAGGGAGTTTATTTGTCCTAACGACCATTTAGGGATAAATTGTCCTTCAAAATAATCTGCTCACGTAAAGAAAAATGGCCAAAAATGGGTCTTGCGGACGATGCATTCTAGAAGATGAGACAGGGAAAATCAGCATCAAGCAAGCCCGATTGAGGCGAAAATGGGTTTGAAAAGCTCCAAAAGTGAGTTTACAGTCGCTAGTTGCGGAGCTTGACATCGTTCCCACGCTGGGAATGACACGAAAGTAGCCGACTTTGCTAACGTTCCCTGCATGGGAACGATAGCAAAGTTACGTACTAACGACCGCAAACTCAGCTATTAGCGACCACGATGTCCTATCTAGTTTGCTGTTTTTTCGCAAAAAACGCTTCCCAAAATCACCATTTTGGGGCCCCAAAACGCCCTTTTTGGGCATTTTTTTAGACTAGCAAAGAGGAATCAAACACATAACGCACTTATTTATAGGCACTTAAAAAACACACCCAAACTCGCATATTTTCGTCCCAATGGTCACAGATGCGCAGGAGGATCCTTCTCACGAGGGCATTTGTAAAGACTATTCCAGACTACTTGTTGAATAAAGCGAACGCCATGATTGAATTCACTTTAAACTTGAGTCGGTGCTCTATTGGTAGTGCTTACAGGCTTCCTTAGTAGCACCTACACACCGACTTTGTAGAAGCAGAAGACCTATGCCACAACAACTTCCTCAGAAAGAAAAGTACAGAAATATTTGGTAGAAAGCTTAGAATTTCGTATCTTTGCACCCGACGAGAGAAATAGTCCGAAAGAACTACCATCGAAACATATATGAGTCCAAAAACCGTTCGACCAATGAAACAGCGGAAGCTCACATTTTTATGCAGCTTCATGGCGATGCTGCTGACCTGCTGCCAGCAGTCCGCAGACGACAGCAGCCGTCCTGATGGCGCCGACACCGTCTACACCGAGCCAAAGGCCATGAGCATTCATCGCAATAATCCGGAACGGGCTTTGGTGATGATTGATTCGGCTGTCATAGTGGGCAACATCACCCCGATGCGTGGCGAGTACCTGAAGGCTATCACTCAATATGGCGGATTAGACAATTATCCCTTGGCACGACAGACATGCCTCCAACTGCTGGACGACATCGACCAGAAAGCTAACAGCGAAACGCTGAGTCGAAAAAAGACAGAAGTCGACTCCGTCACCTTGTTACGCGTCTACCAGCTTCTGACAACCATTGAACACTCCTCAGGCAACTATCCCGCAGCCATACGCTATGCCACAGAGGCATCGCGACTTGCACATAGCAGTGGAGATTTCAGCGACATCGCTTCTTCCGAAAGTTCCATAGCTAAGGCTATGGCTCATACCGGCAGGACAGACGAAGGCATCGACCGTCTGGATGCCATCCTTGAAGAGCTGCAAGAGGAAGACTCATTCCAAGGAGTCGTTGTCTACACGAACACTGCGAAGCACCTACTTCACATCCTGGTAGAGAATGATCGGCTGACCAAGATGATACCCGTGTGTGAAGCTATGCTCAAGCGCGTCAGAGAGCTGCGCGACCATCCCGACCGTTTCAGCGGCATCGCCGAGGGTTTCGACACCTCGGAATTCACTGATATGGCCGAAGGTCAGGCACTTGTCTTCCTTGCTGCTGCCTACGCACGGCTAGCCAATTCTGCCGGCGACGGTATGGGACCACAGTATTTGGCAAAAGCCCGGGCTACTGAAGCCAACTTGCAGCGCCTACCTTGGAGTAAAACCCTCGACTGCGAACGCATGATGAGCGGTGTATACCACTTTATGGGAGAGTTCGAACGGTTTGATAAAGCTATGGACCTCATTGCTGCCAAGATGGGAGATGATACTATCAACGTCAACAATTTCATTCGTCTCACCTCATGTTGCGTGGCAGCAAAGATGCGCGGTCGCCTCAGCGAAGCCATCGAATACCTGGAGCGAGCCAGTATCGTGCGCGACAGCCTGGATGCTCGCAACCAGCGTGAGCAGCTTAATGAGCTGGCCACCGTCTATCACCTGCAGGAAGAGCAGCTCGCACGCAAGGAAGCTGAGGCTGACGCCCGTTTCCTCCGCCTGCTGACTATAGCCATCATCGCAGGACTGCTGGCAGCCATCGCCTTCTCCGTGTATATCTTCTACAAGCGGCGTGAGACCAACAAGAAGAACCATGTGCTGGCACGCGAGATAGCCGAAGCCATCAAGTATAAAGAGATGTGGGAGAACGCAAATGCCAACAGAGCCACTCTGTCACCCCCCGATGGGGATACTCCTGGCACTGGTCAGGTTCTCTCGCAAGCAGCAGAAGTAGCTCCCGAGAATGAAGAAGATTCCGACTCCGTCCTCTACCAGAAGCTCCGTGAAGTCATCCTGCGTGAGCAGCTCTACCTTGACCCGATGCTCGGCCGTCAGGCACTCGTAGAGCGTTTCAACCTGCCCAAGGAGCGCATCGGTGCCGCCTTCAGCAAAGGCAGCCCGTTCAAGTCGCTCATCGACTTCCTCACCGACTGCCGCCTGCCCTACGCAGCCAAGCTCCTCACCGACCAGCCCGATCTACCCATTGCCGACGTAGCTCGTCAGAGCGGATTCTCCAGTGCCGACACCTTCGGCCGCAACTTCAAGCAGAAGTACGCCCTCACCCCCACTCAGTTCCGGGAGCAAGTTGACATCAAAACCACATAACTTGACATCAAGACATCAAGACAATAAGAGTTGACAACAAGACATCAGGACACGAAACAGACCGTCTTGATGTCTTGCTTATTTTGTTGTCTTGTTAGTCTTGATGTCCCATCGTCTTGTTGTCTTGATATCCTCCATCTTGTTTTCTTGATGTCTCATCGCCTTGATTTCCTTCCGCGAATTTGTCTGAGACATCCGTGAATTCGTCTTTTCATCCGTGAATTCGTCTGAAAATGTCCGATTATTCGTCTAAACTATTGCGCGCATTAAAAAAAATACCTATCTTTGCACCATCAAAAACTACGTACGTATGCCATCAGAGACAGCCATCCTACTCATCGGTATCATCGCAGCGCTCGTCGTCCTTGTCTGCGTGCTAATGTGGCGCAATATGCGCAACCAGCAGGAGCTGCGCGACAAGAACGATGCCATCATCCGCGAGATCCGTGAGAATGTCGAGCTCCGCGACGAGCTTCGGCGCCGGCTGATTATAAATTGACGAATTAGCAATCCACAAACATACACTATTGACAATAAAACCTATTATCAACTCACTAAATCAAAACGTTATGGAAACTACAAGACACAACGACTCACCTCCTGCAAACGCAGGATTAGTGTGTAGGCAGCGCAGCAGATTGCTGAGGCTGCTTAGGGACAATGTTGGCGTGAGGAACAGGCTCTTGCTTCTGCTCGTCATGTTCTTCGCGGCTCTGCCATCGGTGAAGGCTGAAAGCTATATCACCGAACTGAAAATTCTATCAAGAGGCTCCGAAGGCGACATCAAGAAAGTAAAGGAATCTTATCAGAACCAAGGTTGGACAATTGTTCAACAGGATTTGAACCAAGAAGCCGGAGGTAAGTGGATATACTTGGCATACAAGACGAGTGATTCGGCCGACCCGAATACAGGTTACGTCACCGACATCATTGCCTCGACAAACAACAAGAGTTCTTTCTCCAAATGGAATAGAACGTGGTATCAAATTCCCCATGATGGAGGTAACGGCGACCTAAACGAGGGTGCTGATGGCGAATTCATATACCTTTATTATACGCGCGAACGTACTAACCTGAGTGGCCATTACGGTACGAAACGTGTGCTCAACAAACTTGCCACTTCGGAAAACACCAACAGCAGCGACGGTAACGGCAATGAGAACTATGGTCCCGTGTACTGGTGTGAAACCTTCAGCGGGCCCTGTGACCTGAACAAAGGTGCTGGTGGCAAATTCATCTACCTCAGGTTATACTTTAAGGAGCAGACGCTGGTTATCAAGAATCATCCTGAGTTCTATGAAGACCTTGTCTATAACGGCAAGGATCAGGGACTGCTGAAAACAACGCCCTCGAACTACGGAACGATGGAATACAGCGTCGACGGCGGCTCGTGGACCACCAGCCCCACGGCGAAAACCGTTGGCAGCCACACGGTGAAATACCGCCTCAACGGCGGCTCATATGCCAACAACAGCGCCGAGTCGAGCAAGACAGTGACCATCAGCCCGCCTACAGCGCAGCCATCGAGCCTCAACGGCAATTTCAACCAAGAGGCAAGGAGCGTGCAGCTGACGTGGACCGTGGGATCCATTGCTGGCGACTACACCAATTACAAATGGGTGGTGTATCGGGGTGAAGAGAAGCTAGGAACGGTGTCGTCGAATGCACCACGTACATTTACGGATACTGGTTTCGAAAATGAAACGGAGTATATCTACTACGTCTATTACGTTTCCAACACCTGGAACGAGGATACTAAGAAGGATAAATGCTGTTTATCGGTGAAAGTGAATACCACGCGAGAGGTGCCTGTGAAGGACCTGACGGCTGACAGCCAGTCCGACCGCATCGTGTTCACCTGGACGTCGGACAAATATCCCAAAGGTTGGGGCAACATATTCAATATCTATGTGGACAAGGAGACAGACCCCATCGCCACCATTACGCCGGAAGGCAAAGACGGGGAGGTTTTTCAGTGGGAGCACCGATCGACCGACCAGCATGCCGACAGGCAGTCAAAGATTGACCCAAAAACGGGCGTGTACTACGTAGAGGAGCCGTTGAGCGCCTGTTTGCCGCATAGCTACCGCATCGTGGGTGTGATCGACGGCAAGGAGTTCGAAGATGCATCGGTGAGCAACAAGGCCGTGAATAGCGGCACAAGGATCTATGAGTTCGAGACTAGCAAGGGCAGCTATCCCGGAATTGTGAAGCTGTCGTGGCATGTTGACGTGCTCAGCAACCCTGGCTCGAAGACTTACGTCATTCAGCGAAAGAGGGCTGAGAAGAATGAGGAGTGGACCACACTGCAGCGCATGACGAGCGCCGACGAATATGTGTTCTTCACCGACGAGACGCCTCTGCCTGGAGTCTTTTACGATTACCAACTGTCGCTCGTGGACAAGTGCGACAACGGTCAGGAGATCACGACGGAGTTGACGAACATCGGATTCGCACAGACCACTGGCACCATGAGCGGACGTATCACCTATGGCACATCGGGTGTGGCGGTGGCTGACGTCGACGTTGTTGCTAAGAAAACGGGCGATTCGGCAGACGACGAGTCACAGTATCATGCCATTCGCTTCACAGCCGACAACGGTACCGTGAGCTGGCTGTATCCATCGGTCAACTACGCCCGCGACAAGTTCAACGGCGGAGACTTCTCCATGCAGTTGTGGATATTGCCCGAAGCCTTCCGCGATGTCTGGTTCGCCCGATTCCGCAAGTCATCGCCGGCATGCGGACTGAGTATGTTCAATACGGGACAGCTGGACTTCTTCGACGGAAGTGACAACTATCCCTTCAACCTCTACCTGACGAAGAATGAATACAACCATGTGACGCTGACGCGACAGGGCAACACCTTGACGTGCTATCTCGTGGTGCTCGATGGCGACGGCAACGCAAAGGTGACCAAGGACACGCAAACACTTAATGGAAACCTCGACCTCGGAGATACCGGTGAGTTTAACTTGGGATACTTCAAGGGATATGTCGATGAGTTCAGACTTTGGACGAAGTGCCTGACCGAAGATGAGATTAAGCGTAATTACGACCGGCTGCTCGTGGGCAACGAGAAGAACCTGGAGACTTACTGGACCTTTGACGAGGGTCTGAACTCTCAGTTCTTCGACTACTCACGCGACGGTACCGTTTATAACAACCACCACGGCAAGATAGGCAGCAACGCCAAGCCCGACACCCGCACTCCCGAGCGCCTGGCACTGAAAGCCAAGACTGACGTGGACGGCAACTACATCATCCAGGGCGTGCCCTTCTCAGGCGAAGGCACTACCTACGCCGTCATTCCGCAGCTGGGCATCCACGAGTTCAACCCCACACAGCAACTGCGCTACGTGAGCAGCAACTCGCTGGTACACAACAACACCAACTTCGAGGACATCTCGTCGTTCCCCGTCAGCGGATACGTCCATTACGCCGGCACCGACTTCCCCGTGGAGGGCGTCACCCTCTACGTCGACGGCAGCGTGTGCTCGCGCAATGGCGAAATCATCCAGACCGACGCCAACGGTGTTTTTGAAATCAACGTGCCCATCGGCGACCACTTCATCACCGTAGCCAAGAGCGGACATGTGTTTGCCAAAGGCGGACGCTTCCCTGAAGACCCCAGCGGACTGAACGAAAATAAAGAGCCGTTCAATGGCAAAGTCACCAATCTGGAGTTCTCCGACGAGACACTGGTCAACTTCACCGGACGCATCGTGGGTGGCAGCATCCAGGGCGACAAGCCCGTAGGCTTCGGGCTGAGCAACAACAACATCGGCGTGACCGAGTTGGTGCTCACACCATCGGGCAACGGCAACTACCGCATGAACGTGGACGTGCAAAAGAAAGAGGGCGTGATCGACATCCAGAACAACAAGGACGACGTCCCCGTAGCATCGGCCACCGAACGCATCAACAGTAACTCGGTCCGCAAAGGAGGCAAAACAATCGCCGACTGTCAGAAGATCGTCATACAGACCGACCCCGAGACGGGCGAGTTCTCTGCCATGCTGCCACCCATCAAATACGATATCAGCAGCATGACGGTAATGAAAAACTCCGCCATCGATTTCGGCGACCTGCAGGTAGTCGACCTCTCCAACCCGAACATCGTCTTAGCCGACACGCTCTACGACGAGAGCCGCGAGAACTACCAGCTGTACGAGTACAACACCTGCCTGAAGCAGATCTACCACAGCAAGCCCACGTTCAGCGTGCGGCAGCAGGGCCGCACCGACGGCTCGTTCGGCATCAGCAGCTATAAGTACTCCGACGAAGTCAGCGAACAGACCATCGACGACATCTACACGGCCGAGAACGGACTGGTGACCTACAACTACGGCGTCGACGGCCACAAGGCACCCCTGTTCGTGATGAAGGATAACTACACCTTCCTGCTCGAAGGCTACGAGGAGTACGTCAATGCCGACAACGGCCAGGCCGACCACGTGCCACTGGCTGGCAGCATCGTCACCATCAGCAACGCACTCTCGTCGGCACAGAGCGTATATGTTGAGTCGGGAACAGTCAACGGCGAGAACGTCGAACCCGGACAGGTGGTCGACTTGAAGAGCAACCAGCTGCAGCTCGATGACGAGGGCAAGGCCACCTACAAGTGGAAGGCCGGACTGCCCAACATCGCAGAGCCATACACCCGCACCATCTCCATGACCTACGACATCGACGGACGTACCCACGAGTGGGTCGGCAACGGCATGGAAGGCATCGTACTGGGCGAGCTGGGAACAGGCAACAACTTCGTGACCACCGGACCGCAGAAACTGGAAATGATCCTGCGCGACCCGCCAGGCACCAACTCGTTCGCAGAATGGAAGAAGGGCAGCGCCACCACCAGTACTACGGTGCTGGGCAACACCATGGTGGAGAACTTCTCGGCAGGCGTCAAGCACAGGTTCGGATTCAAGCAGAACATCATCATCGGCACACCTGCAGCAGGTACGCTCGAGGAAATCGAGTCGAAGGACGACCTTGAGGTAGGCGCCAAGATGGAGTCGGAACTCGAGGACAGCAAGACCTACGTGTCCACCACCACCGTCACACAGACCATCAGCACATCGGCAGCACCCGAGTACGTTGGTGCACAGGGCGACGTCTACGTGGGACGCTCCACCAACCTCGTCTTCGGCAAGGCTCGCAACGTAGGTTTCCAGCGCCAGTCGGACAACAGCATGAAGATAGGCCTGGAGGACATCACCACCACCAGCATGGACTTCGGCACCATGTTCATGTACACGCAGAACTACATTGAAAACGTTCTCATACCCAATTATGAGCTGCTGCGCAACAGCCTCATCACCACTACCGACCAGGCTACCATCGACAGCTATACCAACAACACCGACCACTACGTCTATCTCACCACACTCGGCAAGGACGACCCGCACTTCGGCGAGACCGGGACATTCAAGACCTTCGAGCCCGACCCCATGAATGTCAGTGGAACGGCCAACGACAACGTGCTCACCTACAACACCGAAATCGAAAACTGGCACGAATTCATCGCTGGCAACGAAGAGGCCAAGGTGAACGCCTTCGATAAGAGGAAAGACTACCTCATAGGCGACAATATCTCATTTGACAGCGGAACCTCCTACAGCTACGAAGTAGAGGTGGCGGACGAAAACACCACCACGCGCGAATGGAGCGTCAAAGCAGGACTGGTCGTCGATAACACCTTCGGATTAAACATCAAGGGCTTCGGACTCGAGGTGCATCTGCAAGACGAGACCATGGGCGGACGACACGAGGTACACTCCGACGGCACCACCGAAACAACGACATTCAGCTACACCCTGGCAGAGGACGGCGACGACGACGCATTGTCGGTGGACGTGCTGGGATACGACGGCTTCGGACCTATTTTCCACACCCGCGGTGGACAGACCTGCTGTCCGTATGAGGGAGAGGAACGTACCAAGTACTACGTAGACGACAAGGGAAATCATCCCGTCATCATGGAGGCTACGATGCAGATTGAAGTGCCACAGATCAACGTCGACGTGCCCATCCTAAGCGACATACCCACTGGCGGCACGGCCGACTACACGCTGCGGCTCTCCAACGCATCCGATATCGACGAGGACGTCTACTACCGGCTGCTCGTCGACGACGAGTCCAACCCCGACGGCGCCAACCTGACGATTGACGGAAAGCCCGTCACCGACAGCCGCGTCATCAAGATTCCCGCAGGACAGACGGTCACCAAGGCGCTACAGCTCAAGCAGACCAACACCAGCATCCTCGACTACGAGGACATCGCGCTCGTGCTCGCATCGCAGTGCCAATTCGACCCGACCAGCACCTGGGACGTCATCGCCGACACCGTCAAGATCTCGGCCCACTTCGTGCCATCATCGTCGGAGGTGGATCTCGCACTATCCAACACGCTGATGAACACCGAGACGGGCTCCGACCTCACCCTGACATTCTCCGGCTTCAACCGCAACTACCGAGGACTGAAAGCCTTCCGACTGCAGTACATGCCGCAGGGAGCTGCCGACTGGATACAGTTCCACGAATACGTGGTCAACACTGCTGACGTGACAACCAACAACGAGATACTGCCCGCAACAGGGGCCTCCGTCAGCTACACACTGCCCATGGCTCAGTTCAACGACGGCAGCTATCTCTTCCGAGTCGTCTCAGCCAGCACCTACGGCACCAGCGAGGTCTATTGCTACAGCGACGAGATAGCCCTGACCAAGGACATGCAGCGGCCCACGCCGCTCGGACTGCCCGAGCCTTCCGACGGCATACTCGAGGCCGGCGAGGATGTCAGCATCACCTTCAACGAAAACGTCGTGAAAGGCGCACTCACCAAGACCGCCAACTTCAAGCTGACAGGTATACTCAACGGCTCACCAGTAGCCCACGAGACAGCACTGCGCGCTACCGGCGGCGAGAGTCCGACAGCACAGACGGAGGCTGGTGTCACCCTGTCAGGTAAGGACTTTGCCATCGATATGTGGGTCAATGTCCAGGGGGCAGGCACACTGCTCAGCCACGGAATCGGCACGTCGAAGATGACTATCGCCACCGACGACCAGGCCCATCTCATTGTCACACTCGGCAACGACACCTACACCGCTCAAGGTGATGGGCAATCACCGGCACCGACCATACCCACTGACAAATGGGTATTCCTCACCGTCAGCTACCAGCAGGCCGACGACGGCGGAAAGCTCTCCGCTGCCGTAGCTGCCGACAGCGAGACCATACACTTCTTCAACGACAAGCCCGTCGCTAAGTACGATGGAGACGGACCGCTTGCCGTAGGCAAGGGCCTCAACGGTGCCATCCACGAGCTCCTGCTCTGGGACGAGGCACACGACCTCACCACCGCCTTGGCCGACCGCTCCGTCACCAAGAGTCCCTCCACGCGCCACCTCATCGGATACTGGAAGATGAACGAGGGCGAAGGAACCACCATCCGCGACTACGCACGCAACCGACACATGACCATGCCCACAGAGAACTGGTATCTCAACAACGAGAACATCGGCGTAACGCTCGACGGAGAGCATCGCATCAGCATCGAAGCCTCCGCCCTGCAGCTCCTGCCTAACGACGACTACGCACTCGAATTCTGGATGCGCGGCGAAAAGCAGCAAGCCGAGGCACAGCTCCTGCAGATGGGCGACATCGCACTATGGGTCAATACCGACGGACAGCTGCAGCTCAACGGCAAGAACGCCTACGCGCCCGACGCTGACGCCACAGCCATGTCCACCTCTGCCGGAAACATCCTCGACAACGCCTGGCACCACATCGCTCTCAGTGTGCTCCGCCAAGGTGCCGCCGCCGTCTATGTCGATGGCAAGCGCGTGCTCACCACCAACGCCGCTAACGTTGGAACCATCAACACCAACCAGCTCATCGTAGGCGCTAAGCGCACCTCAGTCATGTCCGACGAGATCGGCCAATACGCCTTCGAACGGCCCTTCAAGGGCACCATCGACGAGCTGCGGCTCTGGAGTGCATCCATGAATGCCGACCTCCTCGCTAAACAGCGGAAGATGCGCCTCACGGGAACAGAGGACGGACTGATGGCCTACTTCCCCTTCGAGAAGAAAACCATTGACAGCTACAGCCAGATCGTCACCGACGGCAACGACGAAGACCTCACGGGAACTGGTATCAAGGCACAGCTCATCCCCCTTACTATCGTAGCTCCCTCGGCAGCCGGAGGAGATGTTACCCCGACCTACTCACCCGACGCTCCCGCCCTGCGCACCAAGCCTGTCGAGACCAATGTAGGATTCTCCTTCACGGCTTCTGACAACAAGATCGTCATCACCGTCGACGAGGACCCTGCCACCATCGAAGGCTGTACACTGAACTTCACAGTACGCGATGTCAGCGACCTCAACGGCAACTACTCGCTACCAACGACATGGAGTGCCTTCGTCAACTGCAAGCAGCTTGTCTGGAAGGATGACGAACTGGCCGTAGAACAGCCAGCTAACACATCCAGTACAATGAGCGCTACCATCGTCAACAAGGGCGGCAGCATGCAGATGTGGACGCTAAGTGGCATGCCGGCATGGCTACAGGCAAGCGCCGAGAGTGGCACCACCAATCCGCTGGCCGAGACGAAGGTGACCTTCACCGTCACCGAGTCGACACCCATCGGCAAGTATGAGGAGACCATCTATCTCACAAGCACCGACGGCATCGAGACACCGCTGACAATCCGCGTCACAGTCAAGGGCAAGGAGCCTGACTGGGCAGTGAACGAGAACGATTTTGAAGGCTCTATGATCCTCATCGGTACCCTTGAGATTCTGGGTGTGCCCAGTGAGGACAGCGACGACATCGTGGCTGCATTCGTAGACGGCGAGTGCCGAGGCCTGGCACGTCCGGAATACAACCAGCGCTACGACCGCCACCTGCTCTCTATGGACATCTACGGCAATAACGACGAACTGGACAAGGATGTGACCTTCAAGGCATACGATGCCTCCACGGGTGTCACCTATCCCGTGATCGTCACCAGCGAGGATGTGAACTTCCAGGTCGACAGAATGTACGGCAAGCCTGCCGTTCCCGTGATACTCTCAGCTGTCGACATCCAGGAGCAGTTCACGGCGCTCGCCAAGGGATGGAACTGGCTCTCGCTGAACGTCACCCTCGACGAGATGACCGTTCCTGTCGTGTTCAAGGACCTCTCGGCCAGCACTGCACTGGTGAAGAACAAGAAGATCTCCATGATGAACTACGACGGCACCTGGTACGGCCAGTCCATCGGACTCAACAACTCGGAGATGTACAAGGTGCAGATGAGCCAGGCCGACAACCTCCATATCATGGGCAAGAAGGTCGATCCTCAGGCAACGCCCATCACGCTCGTCGCTGGATGGAACTGGGTGGCATACAACGGATCGCAGACCATCAGCATCACTGACGCAATGGCCGACATGGATCCTCGCGACGGCGACGTGGTGAAGGGGCAGCGTGGTACGGCCATGTACGACGGCTACGAGTGGTTCGGCGGCCTCAAGTCGCTTGTCCCCGGCCAGGGATACATGATTCAGACCACTGACGCACGTACGTTCCGCTATCCGAAGGCAGTCTCTGCAGCGGGTGCACGAATGATGACCAGCTACGATGAGGCTCCAAGTCACTTCACGCCTGTCGACTGCCACCTCTATCCCAGCAATATGACTGTCGTGGCACAGGTGCTCGTCAATGGAGTCCCTGCCGCCGGCATCGAGGTTGGAGTGTTCGACAAGGAGGAGTGCAGGGCTGCAGCCGTCACCGATGCAGACGGGCTTGCAGTGCTGACCATCCCCGGCGACGGTCACGCCACAATGACGTTCCGTGTCTATGACGGCAGCCTGACTGCAGCATGCAACGAGACGCTCCCCTACGAGAACGATGCCATCCAAGGCTCACGGCGCAGTCCGTTCATCGTCAGCGTCTCGCCGACCGGCATAGAGACCCTTACACAGCAAGACAGCGACAGCATGCTCTATGACCTCCAGGGACGACGCGTATACCGACAGGCGGAAGGCGTACAGCGCTCTACGCTGAAGAAGGGTGTCTATATCGAGGACGGCCAGAAGAGAGTAAAGAAGTAATCACATAAAATACGAAAATGAAAGCAATGAAGAAATTCAACTGGTTGCTGGCGCTCCTCATCATGGGGAGCACCAGCCTGAAGGCACAGCAGGACAACGACCCGTTCCCGGAGCCCACATCAGAGCAGAGCTCAAACAACATGACCGTATGTGCACAGGTATTCATCGACGGTACGCTCCAGGAGGAAGGCATCGTGGCAGTCTATGCCGGCGACGAGATAAGGGGAAAGGAGCGGATTGAAAGTGATAAGCACCTTGCCATCATCACTCCGTGGGGCAATGGCGGCGAGGAACTCCATTTCAGAGTGTTCGTCAGTGGTTGTATCATCGAAGTGAACCAAGGGCTTAAGTTTACTGTCGACGGTGTTCAGGGACAAATTTATGCCCCCTATGCCATCAACCTGACCGCCCCCATCACCAGCAAGCTCACAGAAGAGGGCTATGCTACCACATGCCTGCCCTTCAACACCAGGATCCCCGACGGTGTCTCAGCATTCTGTGCCAAGGGGCTCGTAGACGACAAGCTTGAGCTGGAGAAGATCACAGGCGGTGTGATTCCCAAGGAGACGGGTGTACTCGTCAAAGCAAGCGGCGAGAGCATCACATGGGGCACTACCGTTGCCGAGCCTACAGCTGATGTCAGTGCCAACAAGTTCGTGGGAACACTCGAGCCAAAAGATGTAGAAGCCAAAAGCGTGCTCACCCTGGGTTACACCACCAAGGACGGGGAGAAGAAGCTGGGATTCTGGTGCTACACGGGTACCACCATCGCTGCCAACAGGGCCTACATCGCCGACTTCACGGCCGGATCGCGTGGCGTGAGCTTCGATGACCTTACCCTGACGGCTGTCGCCGAGGTGAAAGGAACGGATGCCACGGATGCCGTCGTATACGACCTGCAGGGACGGCGAGTCAACACGCTCAAGCCCGGCATCTACATCCGTAACGGCAGGAAATACATAGTCAGATAGTCATTTATCATTGAATATTGACCATTAAAAAGTAAAGTCATGAAAAAGAACTATATAAGACCGGGAATGGACATCGTCACCCTGCGCACAGCCACCAGCGTACTAGAGGTTATCAGTGCAGACCCCACACAATACACTGGCGATAACTTCAGCCGATATCGTAACAGAAGGATCTGGGACGACGAAGAGGATGAAGACGAAGACTGGTACTAAGTCCATAACGAAGGACTGACAGACCTCATAGCGAAAGCCCACCCTGTTGCAGGGGTGGGCTTTTTCATTGGGATTGCCACGAACAGCATCCGCGAATTCGTCTGAAATCATCCGTGAATTCGTCTTTTCATCCGCGAATTCGTCTGAAAACGTCCGATAATTCGTCTGAACTATTGCGCGCTTAAGGAAAATATCCTATCTTTGCACCATGATTTTTGAACAATTCTTTATACAGTCATCACTTTTTTAAACTATTTGCAATATGGAAAGAAGACTACTAAAATCGAAGCACTGGTGGCGAGTGCTGCTGTTGCTTCTTGCATGCCTCCTCGGAGGTAGCAGTCCTACATGGGCAGGCGAACGCTTCGATGCCGGAGGTACGTGGATCCAGCACCAGCCCACGGTCAACGAGCCATGGATCGTGTTGCGCGTGATGTTCTACGATCCCAATGGCCATGACGGCTTCTTCATGCACACGCAAACCGAGCCGGGCCATGACGGACCCGCCGTCTACATTGACGACGAATACGTCTGTTCGCCTGACTGGCAGTTGGCATGGCCCGGAAGTGGATCAGGGTCAAGCGATAAAGTAGAAAAACAAAGAGGCGTAGAAGAATGGTGGTATAATGAAAAAGACAATGCAACCAAGTCATACACCAAGACAAATACCACAACCGGCCAGAAGTATCTGGTGAAGTTTTGGAATCCAGCTAAGAGTAATGAAGGCCAGTACACCTGCTACATGCACGTCTACCTGAAGAAATGGCATGTAGGCGAGACGCACAAGGTGAAGATCAAGGGCACCTGGCGCATCAACGACACCAAAACCGACTTGGAGGAGGTGACGCTGACAACTAATAAGTTCGCCACCCCCTACACGGGCAGTCCGTCGGCAGTGATGGGTGACTACGGTCACATGCTGGTCAGCGGCACGCTGAACAGCAGCCACGGACCTACCACCGTCGGTACGACCAACGACGCCACCTGGGGCAGCCTGCAGCCTGTGGCCCCGGAAGCGCTCAACACCGACAGGCTTCAGTACGGCAAGGGCACGCAGAATTTCTCCAACCTGTCGCTGGCCTTTTCACGCACCGACTTCTTTGACAGCCAGTCAAAACCCGTTGAGTATGTCATCGTAGAGCCCATCAGCAACCCGAACCTGCCTCAGGAGGACCAGTTCGACGTTCTGATACACCAGTGGTTCAACGTTAAGGTGCCTGGCTTCGTGAAGGCCAATAACCTGAATTACACCACCGACCTGTGGAACAAGGCCATCACCCTCACTTGGACTGTCGACGAGTCGGGCAACGGCAGCAAGAACGGCACGTGGAGCATCTATCGGGGAACCACGCTGGTATCAAGCGGACTTGACTGTGAGACAACGAGCTATACCGACAGCAATGTGCCCGCCTACGACACCCAGTACACCTACAAGGTGGTGTTCGTGCCCAGCCAGTCGCCTTCAGGAACCGTCCGCAGCGATCTGACGACGGAGAAAGCGGCAAAGCTCGAACGGCCCGCCACGTTCTTCTCGAACCTGTCGGCTACCAAAAACTACGACAACAAGATCATCTTCTCGTGGGCACACCCGAGCATCGCCAACGCCAGCGGCTCCACCCCCGTCAACCTGACGGTGGAGCGCTCGACCGACTTGCAGAACTGGACTACCCTGAAGACCATCGCCATCGACAACAGCGAGACCAACAGCGGCTCGTATGAGGACACCAACGCCAACGGCCTGCAGTCATTCGTGACCTACTACTACCGCCTGCGCATCAACGTCATGGGCAAGACTTACGAGTCGGGGTATGTCACAGGCCAGCTCAAAGGCATGTCGACGGTGACGGAGTTCACTGCCACTAGGGGCACCTACAGCTCGATGGTGAAACTGAAGTGGCTGGTGAATCAGGTGGGCACCACGACAACCTACTTCACGCTCTACCGCCGTCCCCTGGGCAGTGCCGACGAGCGCGACTGGGCTGAAATCCACTCCACCTCAGGCACAGCTGCCTCCTACAGCTATGACGACGTTACTGCCCTGCCGGGCAGCTTCAACGAATATAAGGTGGCCGTGTGGATGATGAACGGCTCCACTCGAATGCCCGGCTCAGAGACTACTGCCGACGGCTTCAGCGTGTCAACCGGCGTTATCAGCGGACGCATCACCTATGGCACCGGAACGGCTGTCAGCAATGCCAAGGTGACACTAAAGCAGCAGACGGGCGACAGCACAACGGTCAGAGGCATGCACTCGGTGAAGCTCAGCGGCACAGGCCAGGGCTTTAAGTACGATTGCGACACCACGACGCTGCAGCGTCTCTTCGGCAGCGACTTTTCCATCCAGATGTACATCAACCCCGACAACACCATCATGAACGGCAACAAACGCTACCAGTTGTTAGATGTGTATACCAGCTTCACGCTCTTCCTGCGCTATGATGCAACGAACGTTGTCTATCATCCGGGCATTTACCTCCAGGGGAAAGACTATGTCACGTCGCTGAACGTACACCCCAACGAATGGGTCAACATCGCCTGCGTGCACAAACAGGGCACAGGAACGACATTCTACCTGATGAAGGGCGACAGCGTGCAGTCGGAAGTGATTACCAATAACGGCACGGCCGTCACCGTCGACCCTGTCATTGCCAAGTCAGCCAACTGCATCTCATTCGCCAACAATGCCTCCTACAATGGAACGGAATTCTATAACGGCTATCTCGACGAGTTCCGCTTCTTCACCCGTGCCCTGAGCGAGCAGGACATCCTGCGCAACTACAACCACCCACTGGCAGGCAACGAGAGTGGACTGGCCATCTACTACCCCTTCGACGAGGGCATCCCCTCTCAGACCATGGCCTACGACTTCTCGAAGACCAACGGCGTGGCCAACGGCCGTCACGCCACGGCCAAGGTTGCTGCTGCCTCGACCGACTATCTGCCCTCAGAGGACCAGCTGAGCCTGATGACTTACACCGACACAGACGGTAACTACACCGTGCGCGGTGTGCCCTTCTCGGGCGAAGGCACAAGCTACAGCATCATCCCGCAGCTGGGCATCCACGAATTCTCGCCCTCTGCACAGTCGCGATTCGTCAGTTCTTCGTCGCTCAACCACTCGGGCGTCGACTTCGAGGATGTGTCGTCGTTCCCCGTCAGCGGCAAGATCTTCTATGCCAACACCAACCATCCCGTGGAGGGCGTGACGTTCTACGTCGACGGTACCATCTGCTCGAAGGACGGCGAGGTGATTCAGACGGCTAGTGACGGTTCCTACACCATCAGCGTGCCCATCGGCGAGCACTTCATCCGCATCGAGAAGAACGGCCACGTGTTTCCCGACGGAGGCCGTTATCCTGCCGACCCGAACAACACGGGAGAGCGTATCCCCTTCGACAATGAGATCAAGAATCTGGACTTCCAGGACGAGACGCTGGTCAACTTCACCGGCCGCATCGTGGGCGGCAGCATCCAGGGCGACAAGCCCGTAGGCTTCGGTCTGAGCACCAACAACATCGGCGTGGCCGAGCTCATCCTGGTACCGACGAGCGATCAGTACATAATGAACCTCAAGAAGCCTTCGGGCGAGAGCAGCTACGACTTCAAGCCCAGCAACGATTCATTGCCTGTCATCTCGGCTACTGACCGAATCAACAGCAAGGCTTGGCGCGGAACAGGCGATGCCGACTGCAACAAGTTCTTTATCCTCACCGACCCTGCCACCGGTGAGTTCTCAGCCATGCTTCCCCCGCTGGAATACAGCATCAAGAGCATGCAAGTAAAGGCTTCAACACTCAGCGTAGGGCAGACCCCCATCACCATCGACATGAGCAACCCACTGATAGAGCTCTCCGATACGTTACATGGCACCGACGGCGACCAGCTCTACAGCTACAACACCATACTACGGCAGACCTACCATGCCGATGCCACGTTCACTGTCAGCCAGAAGGGCCGCGAAGACGGCTCGTTCGGCATCAGCAGCTATGACTACTCCGACGAGCTGGGCAAGCTGACAGTAAGCGACATCTACAGCATCGGTGCCGACGGCAAGCCTGTCTACAAGTACGGCGGTCCGCTCTTCGTCAAGGAGGATGACTACACCTTCCTCATCGAAGGTTATGAGGACTACACCAATGCCGACAACGGCGAGCACGACCATGTGCCTCTGGACGGAAACATCGTCACCATCAACAATGAACTCTCGGCCGACCGTGGCGTCTACGTGGAGGGCGGCTCCGTCGACGGACAGACGGTGGAGGCCGGACAGGTGGCCGACCTGAAGGAGAACCAGCTGCGTCTGGACAGCCTCGGACAGGCTACCTATACTTGGAAGGCCGGACTGCCCAACATCGCCGGGGACTTCACACGCACCATCTCCATCACCTACGACATTGAAGGACGCCCCACCCAGTGGAGCGGCAGTGGCATGGCGGGCATCATCCTGGGCGACCTGCCCACGGGCAACAACTTCGTCACCGCAGGCCCCGACAAGTTGCTTATGATCCTGCGCGACCCGCCAGGCACCAACTCCTTCGCCGAGTGGACCAGCGGCAGCAGCACGACGACATCAACCGTGCGCGGCAACACCTTTACCGAGAACTTCGGTGTGAAGTTCCAGCACCGCTTCGGACTCACCACTAATGCCATCGTCGGCACGCCCGGCGTGGGCACAGTGAATGTGGTGGAGGCCAAGGACGACCTCACCCTCGGAACGAAGATGGAGTCATCGGGCGAGAACTCGGTGACGAAGACCACCACCACCACGGTGACCCGCACCATCGGCACCTCGGCTGCCCCTGAGTATGTGGGTGCACAGGGCGACGTATTCGTGGGAACAAGCACGAACCTCATCTTCGGCAAGGCCCGCAACGTCGGCTTCCAGCGCATCTCGTCGACTAGCGAGGTAAAGCTGGGGCTGGAGGACATTGTCTCCACGGGCGTGGACTTCAACACCATGTTCAGCTACACACAGAACTACATTGAAAACGTGCTCATGCCCAACTTCGAGCTCATCCGCAAGGGACTGCTTACTACCGTACAGTCGCAGGCCGAGATCGACAGTTACGTCAACAACAGCAAGAACACGGTATACCTCACCCTGCTCTCGGCTGACGATGCGGACTACGGAGCCAACGGCACCTACACCGTATTCCCGCCGAAGCTCAACAAGCCTGCCTCCACCTATGCTGACCCCCTGAAGGCGTGGGAGTTCCTGCTGGAGAACGGCGCACTCGTAGCCGACAGCGTGAAGTGGGTGAACAGCCAGATTGAGAACTGGACGAAATACCTTTCTCAGAACGAGGAGGCAAAGGTGAAGGCCTTCAAAGACCGCAAGAAATACCTCGTCGGCGACAACATCTCCTTCGACTCGGGTACGACCATCAGCTCGTCGACCGAGACGGAGAGCAGCACCACCAACACCTGGGACTGGAACGTCTCGGCAGGACTCGTCGTGGAGAACAGCTTCGGATTTGAAATCAACAAGTTCGGTCTAGACTGCACCATCGAGGACGAGACCACGGGCGGACGCCATGAGACCGATGAGGACAGCGAATCGACCGTGACCTCGTTCAGCTACACGCTGGCTGAGGACGGCGACGACGACGCACTCTCGGTCGACGTGCTGCAATACGATGCCTACGGACCCATCTTCCACACCCGTGGTGGCCAGACCTGCTGCCCCTACGAGGGAAAGACGGTGACAAAGTACTTCCAACCAGGCACCACCATCATGGAGGCTACGATGCAGATTGAAGTGCCGCAGATTACGGTCGACGTGCCCATCTTGACCGATGTCCCCACTGGCGGCACGGCGGACTACACACTGCGTCTCTCGAACGCATCCGAGATTGACGAGGACGTCTACTACCGTCTGCTCGTCGACGACGAGTCGAATCCCAACGGTGCCAATATCATGATTGACGGCAAGCCTGTCACCGACAGCCGCGTCATCAAGATTCCCGCCGGACAGACTGTCACCAAGGCCATGCAACTGAAGCAGACTAACACCAGCATCCTCGACTATGAGGACATCGCCGTGGTGCTCGCTTCGCAGTGCCAGTACGACCCAACAAGCACATGGGACGTCATCACCGACACCGTACGCATCTCAGCCCACTTCGTGCCATCGTCGTCGGCTGTCGACCTGGCCCTCTCCAACACGCAGATGAACACCCAGACGGGCACCAACCTCGTACTCACCTTCTCGGGCTTCGACCGCAACTACCGCGGGCTGAAGGCCTTCCGACTACAATACAAGCCGCAGGGCAGCACCGACTGGACTCAGCTGCACGAATACGTCACCGACTCCACGGCCGTCACCCCGAACAACGAACTGCTGCCCAAGACTGGCTCAGCGGTCAGCTACACGAAGTCCATGGCCTCGTTCGCCGACGGCAACTACCTGTTCCGCTGCGTATCGGCAAGCACCTATGGTAACGAAGAGGTCTACCGTTATAGCGACGAGATTGCCTTCGTGAAGGACATGCAGCGCCCCACCCCGCTCGGACTGCCTGAGCCCGCCGACGGCATCCTGCAGGCAGGCGATGAGATCAGCGTCACCTTCAACGAACCCATCGTCAAGGGCGAGTTCACCAAGGAACGCAACTTCAGCGTGACGGGTGTGCTCAACGGCGCTGAGGTGGCGCACGAGACGGCGCTCTCCATGCAGAACACGGAGACGACGGCTGCCACCGAAGCCAGCATCACCCTGGCAGGCAAGGACTTCTCGGCCGACATGTGGGTGAACATCCAGGGGCCAGGAACCATCCTCAGCCACGGAGCAGGCACCTCGAAAATGACGGTAGGCACTGATGTCAGCGGCAAGCTGACGGTCAGTATCGGCAACAACACCTATACCTCGACGAAAGTTATGCCGAAAAACAAGTGGGCATTCCTTACCCTCTCCTACAAGAACACAGAGGAGGGTGGCGAGCTGAATGCCACCGCTGCCTCTGGCAGTGAGACCACTTCACTCTTCAGCGGTCTGCCCGTCGTGAAGTACGAGGGCAACGGGCCGCTCGCCGTGGGCCGCAACCTGAGCGGTGCCATCCATGAGCTGCTGCTTTGGGACGAGGCTCACGACATGAGCACGGCCCTGATGAACCGTTCAAGGACAAAGAACCCGTCGACACGCCACCTCATCGGCTACTGGAAGATGGACGAGGGCGAGGGCACCACTATCCGTGACTACGCTCGCAACCGCCACATGACCATGCCAGCCGAGACGTGGTATCTGAACAATGAGAACATGGCCGTCAGCCTGGATGGCAGCCACTACATGGTCATCAACACATCGCAGCTGCAAACCTTCGAGGGTGACGACTACGCGCTGGAATTCTGGATGAGAGGCGAAAAGCAGAATGCTGAGGCTCAGCTCGCCCAGGTAGGCGAGATAGCCCTATGGATAAACGCTCAGGGTGTGCTCCAGCTGACAGGCAAGGGAGCCTACCTGCCCGCTGATCAGTCATCCACCCTGGCCACCAGCAGCGGCGACATCCTCGACAATGCTTGGCACCACATTGCCCTGAATATCCTCCGTCAGGGAGCTGCTGCCGTCTTTGTAGACGGTAAGCGAGTGCTTACGACGAATGCGGCCAATGTGGGAAGCATTGCCTCTGATAAGCTGCTCGTAGGCGTCAAGCGCACCACCTTCTCAGCAGAGACAGGCACCTACGACTACGACCGTGTATTTAAGGGCGAGGTGGACGAGGTCCGCATTTGGGGGGCATCGATGAGTGCCGACCTGCTCAGCAAACAGCGCCGCATGCGCCTCACGGGAAGCGAGGACGGCCTCGTGGCCTACTACCCCTTTGAAATCAAGACCCTTGACAAAAACAACCAAGTACACACCATAGGCCATCCCGACGACCTCACGGGCAGCGGTCTCCAAGCACAACTCTCAACGCTCAACACTCAACTCTCAACGCTCAGCTACACAGACGAGGCTCCCGCCCTCCGCACGAAGCCCACCGAGACGAACGTCAGTTTCTCGTATGTCGCCTCCGACACGAAGGTGGTCATCACGATCGATGAGGAGCCTGCGGTCATCGAAGGTTGCACGCTCAACTTCAGCGTACACGCCGTACGCGACGAGAATGGCAACTACTCCGAGCCTGCCGTCTGGAGCGCCTTCATCAACTGCAACACGCTTCTCTGGAAGGACGACGCGCTGGCCGCAGATTTGCAGGCAGGCACCGCAGCCACAGTCACCACTAGCGTGGTGAACAAGGGCGGCACGATGCAGATGTGGACGCTGAGCGGCATGCCGGCATGGATGCAGGCCAGCACCGAGAGCGGCACCACCAATCCGCTGGCCGAGACGAAGGTAACCTTCACCGTTACTGAGTCGACGCCCGTCGGCAAGTATGAGGAGACAATCTACCTGACCAGCACCGATGGCATCGACGTGCCGCTGACCATCTCTGTTACCGTACGCGGTGAGGAACCCAAATGGGCAGTAAATGCAAGCGACTTCGAAAGCTCGATGAATCTGATTGGTACATTGGATATTCTCGGCATCCCGAGTGAGGACAGCGACGACATCGTGGCTGCATTCGTAGACGGCGAGTGTCGCGGCATAGCACACCCGAAGTATGATGCCGACTACGACTCTCACATCGTAATCATGACCATCTACGGTAATGACGATGAAAGCAGTAAAGAAGTGACCTTCAAGGCCTACGATGCCTCGACGGGTGAGACCTACGCCATAGTGGAAACCGCACAGGATATCAGTTACATACCACATAGTCTGGCTGGTGCCTTTGAGAATCCGATACTACTATCGGCTATCGACATGCAGGAACAGATGCTGAAGCTGGGCAAGGGTTGGTCGTGGATTTCGCTCTACGTGGAACCCGATGACATGTCGGTACCTATCATCTTCGGACCAGTGAAGGACGTGGTCGGCATGGTGAAGAGTCAGAGAAACTTCATGGCTTACTCAGACAACGCATGGACAGGAAGAAACTTCTCGCTGAACAACCAGTCGATGTATCAGGTGAAGATGAGCGAATCGCGGACCATCAATCTTACAGGTAAGAAGGTCAACCCGCAGGAGAAGCCCATCACACTGGCTGCAGGATGGAACTGGGTGGCCTATAATGGCTCGCAGACAATGAGCATCACCGACGCTCTTGCCGACATGGAACCACAGAATGGCGACTACGTGAAAAGCCAAAACAGCTTTGCCACGTATAATAACGGCAAATGGAAGGGTCTGCTCGAAGCGCTTGTCCCCGGTCAAGGTTACATGATACAGAGTGCCACCAACCGTACCTTCCACTATCCGAAGTCCACGGCAACAGCCAACGCCAGAATGGCAAAGGCCTATGAGGAGCAACCCACGTTCTTCACCCCCGTCGACTATAGCAACTATGCCGACAACATGACAGTCATCGCACGTGTGCAGCTTTACGGCTTGCCTACGGCTGGCATGGAAGTGGGTGTCTTTGCCGGCGACGAATGTCGTGCGGCTGGCATAAGCGACGATGAAGGAATGGTATTCCTGACCATACCTGGCGATGCTGCGACAGAGCTGACCTTCCGCATTGCCGATGGCAGCAGCTACATTGACTGCGATGAAACGCTCAACTATAGCAGCAATGCCATCATTGGCACCATCGACGAGCCTTTCATCCTCAACGCCATTGTGACAGGCATCAGCAACTTGAACACGAACACGGCTGGCAGTGAGATATACGACCTCCAGGGCCGCCGAGTCTACCGTCAGGCTGAGGGTGTGCAGCGCTCAACGCTGAAGAAGGGCGTCTACATCGAAAACGGACAGAAGCGAGTAAAGAAATAACCAAAACCAATCAATATGAAGAAAATAGCATTATTTAGCATGACGCTGCTGGCAGGCCTGCTCCTTTGGCCTGCCGCAGCCAGTGCCCAGGATTACCACCCGGATGACGTGGCGCATGAACAGGCGGTGGATCCCAACCACATCTTTGACTTTGTTGACGCAGGGATCTACAGCAACAACATGAGCATCACGGCCGTGGTGGAAAAGGACGGCGCAAGAGTGAGCAATGCCATAGTGGCAGCATATGCCGCAGACGGTATCAGGGGAAAGGACATCCCCGACCCTACTGCCGACAACTTGGTGTATCTTATGGTCTATGGTGAAAGCACCGTACCACTCGTCTTTCAGGTCTATTTCAATGGGAAAATCTACGTGGCAGACACAGACGAGGAGCTCAACTATGTATCAAACGGAATCGTTGGAACAAAAAATGCTCCCTTTGTCCTCACCCTGAAGAACCCAGTATCACCTGGTGATGTTAATGCTGACGGAACAGTAGACATAGCCGATGCTGTCGCTGTCGCAGACTATATCATCGGCCAGCAACCCGCAAGTTTCGTCAAGCCTGCAGCCGACGTCAACAAAGATGGAAACATCACCATCTCAGACGCTACGAGAATTGTTGATATGGTTCTACCCTGACAGCATGCCGCTTTGAGGAAAGCCATGATATGGGACTTTGCAATAGTCAGCATGGGACTTTGCAATAGAAAGTAGCTGTCCCGCAAAAGTAAAACAAGTTGTTTTGGTCAGCTTAGAGGCCTACTTTGGTTACCAAAAACGGCCTCTTTGACGAGTAAAACAACTTGTTTTACTTTAACGAGTGACTGACTTTGGTTTCCTCCCGATGGCAGGAAGCATTCCCAAGATGAAAGAAAAAGATGATTTTTCTTTGCATTTCGCTCGATTTGCACTACCTTTGCACCCAGAAAACAAAAACATAGAGCAATGAGCAAGAGGATTCTAGTGACAGGAGCGAGCGGTTTCATCGGCTCGTTCATCGTGGAAGAAGCACTGCGACAGGGCATGGAGACATGGGCAGCAGTACGTGGCAGCAGCTCACGCCAATACCTGCAGGACGAGCGTATCCATTTCATCGAGCTGAACCTTTCGAGCCAAGAAGAGCTGGAAATGCAGCTTAAGGGCCATCAGTTCGACTATGTGGTGCATGCCGCAGGCGTGACGAAATGCCTGAAGAAAGAGGACTTCCGGCGAGTGAACACTGAAGGCACGAAAAACCTCGTACGTGCACTGATGGCCTTAGAGATGCCTCTGGAGCGCTTCGTCTACATCAGCTCACTCAGCGTCTTTGGTGCCATTCGTGAGCAACAGCCCTATCAGGATATCCGTGAAGACGACACACCAAAGCCTAATACTGCCTACGGACGAAGCAAACTCGAGGCAGAACAATGGCTCGATGCCTTGAACAGCAGCGATGAGAGCCGCAACTACCGCGAGAAGGTGGGCGAGCTGCCCTATGTGGTGCTGCGCCCAACGGGAGTCTACGGCCCACGCGAACGCGACTATTTCCTCATGGCAAAGAGCATCAAGCAGCACTCTGACTTTGCCGTTGGCTTCAAGCGTCAGGACATCACGTTCGTCTACGTGCTCGATGTGGTGCAGGCCGTGTTCCTGGCCTGCGAGTGGGGCCAGACAGGACGCAAGTACTTCCTCAGCGACGGTGAAGTCTATCAGTCAACAACCTTCAGCGATCTCATTCGCGAAGAGCTGGGCCATCCTTGGTGGATCCGCATCAAAGCGCCTGTATGGGTGCTGCGTGTGGTCACCTTCTTCGGCGACAAAATAGGTCATCTGACGGGCAAGGTGACAGCCCTTAACAACGACAAGTACCATATCCTGAAGCAGCGCAACTGGCGCTGCGACATTGAGCCAGCCCGTAAGGAACTGGGCTACGAGCCCCTCTATCCACTGGAGCAGGGCGTACGAATGACCATCCGCTGGTATAAGGACAACGGATGGCTGTGAGAGAGGAGAGGAAAGAGGAAAGATGAGAAATGAACTAAAAGGCCTTTGCCTATTCGAGTGGGCGGTACTGGGATATGCGGTACTGACCCTGCTGCTGATGGCAATATGGTGGGGACAGCTGGTGAACCCTGTACCGATGTTGACAGGCAGACTGGCCATCATTGTCGGGACATTAGCACTTTGGCAGCTGTACCGCTGGAAGCCCAGCCGCTGGACGATGGTGCTGCGCGTCATGGGACAACTGATGCTGCTGGGATGGTGGTATCCCGATACCTACGAGTTCAACCGTCTGCTGCCTAACCTCGACCATGCCTTCGCCTCCTGCGAGCAGTGGCTCTTCGGTTATCAGCCGGCACTGCTATTCTCTCAGCAGGTGACCTCACCCTGGATAACCGAACCGCTGAGTCTGGGCTATGTCAGCTACTATCCGATGATAGGAGCCGTAGCAGCCTATTATCTGTTCAGGCACTACGAGCGTTTCACCTATGCCACGTTCGTCATCCTAGCCTCATTCTTTCTGTTTTACATCGTATTCATCTTCCTGCCCGTAGCCGGACCACAGTTCTACTATGAGGCAGTGGGACTCGACCAAGTGGCAAAGGGAGTGTTTCCCGATATTGGCCATTATTTCATGACTCATCAGGAGTCAATGCCCATACCAGGAGCCGACGGTGTGTTCCACGACCTGGTGCAGCAGGCCCACAATGCAGGTGAGCGACCCACGGCAGCCTTTCCTTCAAGTCATGTAGGAATCTCGGTGGTGCTGCTTTGGCTGGCATGGGAAGCACGCTCGCGCTGGCTGTTCCTATGCCTGCTGGTGCTGGCCATCCTGATGTTCTTCGCTACTTTCTACATCCAGGCACATTATGCCATCGATGCCATTGCCGGCATCCCAGCTGGCACATTGTTCTACTTCCTCTGCCGATGGGGATATGGCAGGCTGAGCCGTAGTGGCAGACACCTGTGAGACAATTAATAAACATCATGCAACAAAAGTCCAACAGCGTTTGGGCTTTTTGTCGTACCTTTGCACCCGAAAATCATAATTCTACTCAAAATGAGAAAAACATTCCATTTACTGCTTACCCTTCTGCTTCTGACAGCAGCACAAAGTATGACGGCCCAGCAGCGCCGTCCCATCGACTCGCAGCACCCCCTGTGGTTCATTCATGTCGATGTATGGTACAAGGCCGACCCACAGAAAATCATTGATCTCATACCCGACGAGGTGAAACCCTACGTGTGTATGAACCTGAGCCTCTCCTGTGGCTTCGACAAGGAGAAGAACGTCTACAAAATGCCGCAGAGTGCTTTCCAGACCTACAAGTCGTGGGGCACGGTATGCCAGCAAAACGGCATGTGGTTCACCTGCCAGCCTGCCAGCGGCGGACACACACACATCCAGGATAACGATCTGGTGACTTTCGAGTACTTCTTCAAGAAATTCCCCAACTTCCTCGGATGGAACTATGCCGAGCAGTTCTGGGGCTTCGACGAGGCCGGCGACAAGAGCTCGAGCACTCAGAGCACACGCTGGGAACTGTTTGCCAAGCTTGTGGAGATGTCGCACCAGTACGGAGGTTTCCTCACAGTCAGCTTCTGCGGCAACATCTGGTCGCACCCGCTGAACCCCATTGGCGAGCTGAAGCGCAACAGCAACCTGCTGCAGGCTTGCAAGAAATATCCCGAGAATATGCTCTGGCTATATAAGTACACTACATCGAGCTGCTTCTATAATAATGAGAGCGTCACTTTCGGCCCCTTCATCTCGGGTCTGACGAAGAACTATGGCGTGCGCTATGACAACTGCGGTTGGAACGGAGCCCTGGATGCCATCCTGGGCGAAAACCACGGCAAGAAATACCCTGCCGCCGCCGGTATCGGAACGGTGATGGAGCAGTCGTGCGTGAATGGCGGTGCCGTCTGGGACGGTCCTGAACTGACCTGGCGCGAGGAGTGCTTCCACGAGGTTAACAGGTCGACAGTCGACGGCTACACACGTCGTAACTGGCAGCGCTTCACCAACTTCAACGGAGTGTGGCTCGACATGTTCCAGAAGATTCTCGACGGCACCATGTATATTCCCACTCGCGAGGAGGTAGTGGAAAAGACCAAGATCGTAGTGCAGAATGATGTGAGCAGCGGCAACGACGAGGACAAGTATGCCACATGGGGCGACCTCTACAACGGGCTCTATAAGCAGACCGATCCCTTCAACCGTGGCAACGGCCAGTGGATGGACAATTTCTGCTACTTCAAGAGCACAGGTCGCTATGGTACCATTCCCCTGGTCGCCGGACTCTATGACGATGCAGCGAAGAGCATCCCCGTAGTGGTGAAGAAGTCGCAGCGCTCCTCCCGCTGGGGCACGCAGGCCAAGAAGGTGGCCGATTTCAATGCGCAGTATCCTGAGGTGTCGAAGGGCGACCTCTATGTCAATCGCTACCGCAACCAGCTCGTGACCTACACTCCCTACACCTATCTTAATAAGAAGACCACGGCCTCGGCCGTCATCCCCCTGCAGTATAACACCTGCGACACGCTTGAGCTGGAGTACGGCAAGCTTTCGGCTGGCCTTATCCGCGAATATGCCGACAGCATCGACTTCTACCTCAACAACTACCGCAGTGACTCCACTGCCCAGCGCACTGATATCATCACAATCCGTGGTGCGAAGGAAGAGCCGACGTTCACCATGAAGAAGCATAAGGTGGGCACGACAACGGTCAGCGCCAGCGCTCAGGCCAGCTATAACGAAGGAGTCTACACCCTCACCGTGAAGCACAACGGCGGCGTGGATATCACCGTCAAGTGCAGCGGCAATGCCACTCGCGATGCCGAGCAGCCCGCTCCTATAGCCATCGGCCATCTGCCACAGCCTCAGCTTCCTGCAGCCTATCACGGGCAGATCATCATCGAGGCAGAGGATATGGACTTCAAGAGCGTCAAGAGCTGTGTCACCGACCCCTACGGAGCCTATCCCAGCGTCAGAGGTCATGCCGGCAACGGATTCATCGACATGGGTCCCAACTCATCGGCCGGTCTGCGCCATCAGCTGAAGCTCCAGGCAGGACAGGAGGGCGACTACATCATCACCATGCGCTATACCTGTGCCACGAAAGCCGGCAATGTGGCCATCACGGTCAACGGCACCCGGCAGACAGTGAAATGCGAGAAGACCGCTACCAACGAATGGCGCAGGGTCAGCATCAATGCCACATTGAAGGAAGGCACCAACCAGCTGCTCATCGCCAACACGGGTGCTCTGCCTATGTACATCGACCAGGTGGTCTATCGCCCTGTCGACGTCAGCGACTTCACCTATTACGTCACCGTGAGGGAGGCTGAGAACGGCACCGTCACCCCCAGCACCGACGAGGCTTATGAGGGCGACACCATCACCCTCAGCGTCAAGCCTGCCGAAGGATTCCGGCTGACGGAGCTGCGTCTGGTTAACTCCGTCTACTATGCCTGGGAGAAGACCATCGCCATCACAGGCGACGGCGACGTGACCTTCGTCATGCCCAACGACAACGTCACCATCCAGCCCGTCTTCACCGATATGACGTCACGCTACAAGCTGGACTTCACGGGTGTGGACAATGGTACCATACCTCAGGGATGGCGCTGCTTGCAAGAGAACAATGAAGTGCATCAGTATCCCAACTCCTATGGACAGGGAGCACGCACCTTTGCCGGTTTCAACGGCTATCAGGGCAAAGCTCTCTACTGGCGTGAGGACTGTGCAGAATATGGTCGTCAGACTGCCTATCGACTCACACTGGAGCCCGGCGACTATAAGCTTACTTATGCAATGGCAGCCTGGAAGGGCACACCCAAGTACAAGGTACAGGTGCTCGACCTCTCTGCGGGTGAGCAAGTGGCTGTGTCGCAAACCTTTACCGCCACTCCCAATGCAAACGGAAGCTCCTCGGCCAATGTGAAGTCAGCCCAGCTGCGCGAACTGCCATTCACCATCGCGAAGGCCTCGAACTATGTCATCAGTTTCACCAACGAGAGCCAGAGCAGCGGCCTCGACGAGTTCCTGCTGCTGGAATGTCGGGTTAACTCCGTAGTGGCCAGCGGCATCATTGCCACTCAGCAGCCGTCGGAAGGCACTGCCACGACGGTCTACGATCTCAGTGGACGACATGTTGACAATGTGCGCCAAGGACAGATGGTCATCATCAGGTCAGCCGACGGAAAGACCCGTAAAGTGCTTCGCAGATAATAATTTCGGTTGTTTCATTTGGTGGGCTGCAAAAAAAACGCTATCTTTGCACCACAAATGAAGAAACTGTCCTATTACCTGCTACGAGCCACGGCCTATGGCCTGTCACTCTTGCCGTTCTGGATGCTCTACGGAGTGTCCGACGGCTTTTTTGTGCTGGTATATTATATTGTCAGATACCGGCGCAAAATTGTTCGCAACAACCTCACGTCATCTTTCCCGGAGATGAGTGAGCATGATATCAAGCAGACGGAGCGTCGCTTCTATCATTGGCTCTGCGACTATGCTGTGGAGACAGTGAAGCTGCTCAGTATCAGCGACAAGAATTTGCTGAAGCGCGTCGAGTACAGGGGCGTGGAAGAAGTGGAGAAGTTCTTCGACGAGGGACGCAACTGCTCGGCTATCTCAGGTCATTATTGCAACTGGGAGTGGTACGGTGGTCTGACGCTCACTATGAAGCGCCATCGTGATGCTGTGCTGGGACTCATCTACCATCCGCTCTACAACGACGCCTTCGACCGTCTTTTCATAGACATCCGCTCGGCTCATGGCGGCACCTGCGTACCCAAGCAAGACATTCTGCGCCATTTAGTGACCTTGAAGCGCGAGCAGCGTCACTATCTCTTTAACTATGTCAACGATCAGGCCCCCCGTTGGCATAATATCCACCTGTGGTTGCCGTTCCTGAATCACGACACACCCGTCTTCACCGGTGGTGAGCGCATCATGAAGAAGATGGACGATGCCGTGTTCTATGTCGATATCGAGCGGCCGCGCCGAGGCTACTACACCTTTACCTTTAAGCTGATCACCGCTGAGGCCGCCAAGGAGGAAGAGTTTTTCATCACCCGCCGCTCTTTCGAGATGTTGGAAGAGTCCATCCGTCGCCAGCCGGCTTTCTACCTATGGACGCATAACCGCTGGAAGCGCACCCACGAGGAGTTTGACAGGCAATATGTGATGGTCAACGGCAAGGCGATACCAAGAGAGAACTTAGACGATTCTGTGAAGCAATAATGAAGTGAGGAATGGTATCATTTGTTATTTTAAACTTCAACAGCAGCCTACTGACCAAGAAATGTATCGCCAGCATTCAGGAGTTCATGACTGACGACAACTACGAGATAATCGTTGTCGACAATGGCAGCCGTCCCGAAGAGTTTGCCCTCTTGGATGGACAGGAGAGCGAAAGCTGTCATATAGTACGCATGGACGTAAACACTGGCTTCGGAACGGGCAACATAATGGGGGCAAGCCATGCTCAAGGCGACTATCTCTGTTTCCTCAATAGCGATGTGTTCCTGGTGGAGGATTGTGTCACGCCTCTCTGCCGTTATCTAGATAGTCATCCTGACGCGGGGTGTATCACCCCTGTACAGCAGAAGGCTGACGGCCGCCGCTCACGCTCATTCCGTCATGACACGGGCATCTGGCATGAGCTGGTGGGTGACAGCATCCGTGAAAGGCTCTTTCCCAAGAAATATCCGCCGCGCGACAGCATTCTCAAGAAGAGCACCGAACCCGTCAGCGTGATGCAGATCAACGGCTCGTTCATGCTCTTTCCTGCCAAGAAATTCTGGGCTATTGGGGGCTTTGACACCAGCATCTTCCTCTACTATGAGGAGTACGACCTGGCCAAGCGCCTGCAAATGAAGGGTTGGAAGCGCATGGTGCATCCCCAGTACACGTTTCTCCACGTGCACGATGCTTCCACATCGGCCATACGGAAACAGGCATTACGCGAGAACTACGTATCCAAGATTTACACTTACAAGAAATATCATGGCGGGTTCACCTCGCTGATATTTCAGACCATACTGACCATCCAGTTGCTTTTCAAGCCCCAGAAGTGGTATATCCTTCCCGTAGTGATGAGCAGGCATGTGCTGTCACACTCCATGCGCTTCTGACCTCTCTCGCACATCTTCCCACTTTCCCTTGCGGCAGCTGTCGTTCAGCATGCGGCCTAGCGCCCTACCCTCTTTCTCACACGTCCGTCAGGATATCGAAGGATGTTGATGCCCCTTCCTATGCCCTTCTGCTGTATGCCTCCCAGTGAATATACGTCTGCCGGCTGGAGCCGCAAGGGCTGTTCGTCTGCCATCATCATTTCCTCGATGCCATCAGGTATGCTCTGCAGCATTGACACGGCCATGACGGCGGCATAGCCGCTACTCCATGTGGTGAACGTGACAGACTGCAACTGTCGGTTCTTGTCGACAGGCACGGAGAAGTCGAACAGACAATAATGATTGTCACTGCTGTAAGTGTTGTTATCCCTGCGGATGTTGCCCAGGTTGATGATGGCTTCCGTGCCCTGCAGTGCATCTTTCCTCACCGACCAGTCGCGCACATTGTAGGAGCCAGCATTGACAGAGGTGCCGTCGGCATAATTCAAGTGCACCGTGAGCTGCGATTCGCCATTGCCGCTCGTTGCCAGCACGAAGAGCTCGCTGGTCTCGATGGCATGCTCAAACCTCAGTGTTCCCTGCTGTCCCTGCCGTTGCAGGCTCAGGGCATTGTTCTGCGCATACGACCCCAGCCTGAAGAGCACATTCTCATTGGCCGACGTCAGCTCGTGGTCGCTGGGCAGTCCGCCGCTGCTGCGCAGTGAGGCAGAATAGAAAGTGCGCTCTGATCCGTCCACGGCCCGTGTGGTATAGCTCGATGCCGGCAGCGACTCGGCTATGATGTCGGCATTCCATCCCGAAGCTATCATCACTGGCTCGGTCTCGATGATGCGAGGAGGCAGCAAGTGCTTGTCCATGAAGTGCAGTCGGTTGCGGATCCAGTCCTTCAGGTATCTGACTGCATCAGCATAGCTGGAGGCATAATAAGGCAACGGCCAGATGTCGGTGCGCGAGTAGATGCCCCATGCCCGCTCGTTACGCTCGGCTGCACCTCCTGCCTGGATGAGCGTCGCCAGCGAGTCCACCGTCTGCATCAGCCGCTCGTCTGAGTGGTTGCTCTGCCGGTATTCCTGCCATCGCAGCCGGAGCTGGCTGACGTATGCCGTGTCCTGCAGCATCCTGTACCAGTAGAACGGCACCGGACAGTTGTCGCCCGTATGCTTGATGTTCATCTGGTATTGCCACCGGTCGGTGCGGCTGCCGTCATAGTAGTTGGCATTGCCCCAGGCTATGTTGAAGTCCCAGAGGGTGGTCTTCCAGCGAGTGTCCAGCCCTTCGGCTTCCGCCCGCTTCTCTCCGTGCTTATAAAGATGTGTACTGAGACGGTAGCCGTCGATATTCATCGACAGCTCGGTGGCCAGCATATAATCGATGAACGAAGTGACGTCGACCACCCTCCTGTAGCCGCCGTCAGGAGCCTGCCAGTCGGGAGCCATGAAGGCATCCTCCATTTTCTCCACCTCCTTGTGCAGTGCCTGACGAGTACCTGTGGGCAGCTGCCAGAACTCGTCGTCGTCAGGATCGCCGTATTCGTATTTGATGTCATACCATGTGGCCACACGGCTGCCGTCGAGCGACTGCCAGGGATGATACTTCGACACGAAGTAAGGGTCGTAGCCATGATCCACGATGACATGATAGTCGCCGGTGAGGTCACCGTCGGTAGAGCCAGGATCGTCGAGGTTCAGCCTGTGCTTACCCTTCGACACCTGCTCGCACAGCACGAACACGCCGTAGTAAGTGCCGTCAAGAAACAGCTCACACATGCGGGCATTGGGAACCCAGTCGAACCACGGGCGTGCCAGCTCGAACGACAGCACGTCGCGGAACATCGTCTCGTCGCACCACGGAGCAATGAAGCACCACTTGTTGTCCTTCGGCATGCCCAGCAGCTTCACCTTCTTCTTGTTGCCCCCATTGTCGGGCAGCACGTTCGTCTCCAGCGTACGGAAGGCGAAGGGCTTCTTGTCAGAGGCATCAAACGAGCTGTTACCCCTGTATCTCAGGGCTATCCATCCTTCGTGGTCCACATGCTGGCCGGGATAGGCCACGGTGTCGCCGTGATTCTGCATGCCCTCGCCGTTGTCTATGATTTTCATCTTGGCCAGGATATAGCTGTCGCGCAGTATCATCTTTCCGCTGACATTCAGGAAGACAATGGGCAGATTGGTAGCATCCACCTTCACGTTGCGGTTGCGCAGGTTGCCACGATAGTTGTCGCTGCGCTGGGCATGTGAGAGCTGGCATCCTACGACGATGCAGAGCAAAAAGGATATGATATGTTTCATTTGGGCTGCAAAGGTACGAAAAAGTTTGCCAATTACCAAACTTTTTCGTACCTTTGCAGCCACTAAGCATGATCATGAGCAGGCTGACCGTCAATCCACGCTATGAGCACCTGCGTGCGTTCATAGAGCAGATCCCCGCTACGATGGAGAGTGAGGGGAGGTATATCTATGGCGGACGGCGCAATCTCATCGTCAGCATGGAGGCCCCCGACGGCACACAGCTCAACGTGAAGCGCTTCTGTCAGCCGCGCCTGCCCAACCGCCTCATCTACTCCACAGGCATCCGCCAGCCCAAGGGCCAGCGTGCCTTCACCTATCCCGCACAGCTGCTGGCCAAAGGCATCGAGACACCCGAGGCCGTGGCCTACATCGAGGAGCGCAATGCCCTGCATCTGCTCAGGCAGTGCTATTTCGTCAGCATCCAGTGCCCCTATTCTCATCTGCTCTACGAGATGGGCGATGCCCAGCCCCGTGTCTACGAGCCCATGGCCCAGGCACTGGCCCGCTTCGCTGCCCACATGCACGAGCAGGAGGTGCTCCATCGCGACTTCTCGCCAGGCAACATACTGTGGGAATATGGGCAGCAAGACGACAAAACGTCATTCCGCTTCTCCATCGTCGATATCAACCGCATGCGCTTCGGCCCCGTGTCAATGGCCGACGGAGCCAGGAGCTTCGCCCGCCTGTGGGGACCCAAGCGGTTCATCCAGCTGCTCGTCGAGGAGTATGCCCGTCAGCGCGGCTTCGACCCTGCGGCCTGCCTCGACATCGCCATGAAGGCCCGGGCCGCTTTCTGGCGACGCTATCAGAAGAAACGTGAAATGGAATTCAAACTCGAGCTATGAGACTGCATAACGAAACCAACTACGACATCCGCATCCTCCAGCAGAAAATCATCGGCAACCTGCAGGCCGTCGACCGCCTCTGCCGCGAGCATCATCTGCGCTATTACCTCTGGGCAGGCACCATGCTCGGAGCCGTGCGCCACAAGGGCTTCATACCCTGGGACGACGACATGGACATCTGCATGCCGCGACCCGACTACGAGCAGCTCATCGCCCACTGGCGCGAGTGGCTGCCACAGCCCTATGAGGTCATCGCTGCCGAGACCGACCCCACCTATCCCTACCCCTTCGCCAAGATCGAAGATGCCTCGACCACCGTCCTCGAGCGCCCCGACTTCAAGTTCCTCGAGGGAGTCTATATCGATGTGTTCCCCATCGACGGAGTGCCCACCGACGAGCGTCAGCGCCGTCACCACTTCCGCCGCTATCACTTCTGGCGCCATCTGCTCTTCCTGCGAGGCCGCGACCCCTTCAAGCATGGCCACGGACCGCGCTCATGGCTGCCCTGGCTGCTCCACAAGTGCTACTCACTCGAGAAGCTCCAGCGCAAGGTGCGCAGCTACATGGCGAAGTACGACTACGAGCAGTCCTCCTACGTCTGCGACTACGACGACGGCCTGCGCGGCTGCATCGAGAAGCGCGTGCTGGGCACTCCCCAGCCCTATGCCTTCGAGGACTGCGAGTTCCTGGGTGTGGAGCACTACGACGAATACCTCTCCACGAAGTACGGCGACTACATGCAGCTGCCGCCTGTGGAGAAGCAGATACAGCACCATTTCTTCCGTCTCGACCTGAACCGACCCTATAAGCAGACCACCATTGAGGAGATAGTATGAAGATACTCGTCGTCAGATTCCGGCAGATGGGCGATGCCATACTCGCCACTCCCCTGCTCTCGACGCTCAGGGCCAACTACCCCGATGCGCAGATCGACTTTGTGCTCAACGAGCGCATAGCCCCGCTCTTCGAGGGCCATCCCGCCATCAGCCGCGTCATCACGTTCACCGACGACGAGCGTCATGCTCCCCTCACCTATATAAGAAAAGTGTGGCGCACCGTACACGAGACGCACTACGATGCCATCATCGACATGCGCTCCACCCTCAACACTATGCTCTTCGCCCTCTGCTCGCTGCGCAGCCGCTGGCGCATAGGCATCAGCAAGCCCTACACCTGGGCAGTCTTCAACCGCCGCTACCCCGGCTGCGACGACAACGAGAGCATGATCAGCCATAACCTCAGGCTCGCAGAGCCGCTCTTGGAGGGGAGAGAGGAAAGAGGAGAGAGGAAAGAGGAGAGAGGAAAGAGGAAGGTGGAAAGAAACCTCTCGCTGAGCATCACCGATGCTGAGAAGCAGCGCTTCCGCAGCTACATGCAGCAGCAGGGCATCGACTTCAGCCGGCCCGTCCTCCTTGTGGGCGTCACGGCCAAGCTTGAGAGCAAGACATGGCCCGAAGACCGCATGACCGCCATCCTGCGCCGCTTCATCGAGGCCTTCCCCCAGTGGCAGCTCGTCTTCAACTATGCCCCCGGCCACGAAGCCGACAATGCCCGTCGCATCCGCGACAGCCTGTCAACCTATGCTGCGACATCGTCGCAGCCCCAATCGCAGTCCCCATCGCAGCCCCCATCGCAGTCCCCATCGCAGCCCCCATCGCAGCCCCTGCCCGTCTTCCTCAGCATCGAGGCCAAGAGCCCCCGCGAGCTCGCTGCCATGGCGGCCAACTGCACCGCCTACTTCGGCAATGAGGGCGGGGCCCGCCATATCGTCCATGCCATGGGCCGCCCCTCGCTCGTCGTCTGCTCGCCCTCGGCCAGCAAGGCCACCTGGCTGCCGCACGACACCGACATCACCGCCATAGGCCTCTCGGCCTCCGACATCCGTCCCGATGCCGCCGCACTCACTCCCCGCGAGCAGTACGACCTCATCACCGTCGACCGCCTATGGCCGCTCCTACGCAGCTTCTGCGAAGGCTTACAGGAGACTCCGAAACTTTAGTTATTCATAAATATTAACCACAAAACAGAACAACAGTATGACAACAGGAAATGTACGGCCAGAGTCGATGGAGAGGATTACGACGCCCGCTCTGGCACAGAAGTTCATCGACGAACAGGTACAGGAGCTCAGAGCTCAGATTGGCGACAAGAAAGTGCTGCTCGCACTTTCAGGCGGTGTAGACTCGTCAGTGGTGGCAGCACTGCTGATCAAGGCCGTAGGACGGCAGCTGGTGTCGGTCCACGTCAACCACGGCCTGCTGCGCAAGGGTGAGCCCGAGCAGGTGGTGCGCGTCTTCCGCGACGAGATGAAAGCCAACCTGGTGTATGTCGATGCCACCGACCGCTTCCTCGACAAGCTCGCCGGCGTTGCCGACCCCGAGCAGAAGCGCAAGATCATCGGTGCCGAGTTCATCCGCGTCTTCGAGGAGGAGGCCCGCAAGCTCGAGGGCATCAGCTTCCTCGCACAGGGCACCATCTATCCCGACATCGTAGAGTCGGGTCCCGTGAAGTCCCACCACAACGTGGGCGGCCTGCCCGACGACATGCAGTTCGAGCTCGTGGAGCCCATCAAGCTGCTCTTCAAGGATGAGGTGCGCGTAGTAGGCAAGGAGCTCGGCCTGCCCGACAACATGGTGTTCCGTCAGCCCTTCCCCGGCCCCGGACTCGGTGTCCGCTGCACAGGAGCCATCACCCGCGACCGTCTGGAGGCACTCCGCGAGAGCGATGCCATCCTCCGCGAGGAGTTTGCCAAGAACGGCCTGGAGGGCAAGGTATGGCAGTATTTCACCGTCGTGCCCGACTACAAGTCGACAGGCGTCAAGGACAACAAGCGCAGCTGGGACTGGCCCGTCATCATCCGTGCCGTGAACACCCGTGATGCCATGACAGCCACCATCGAGGAGATTCCCTATCCCCTGCTCCACCACATCACCCGCCGTATCGTGACCGAGGTCCCCGGCGTCAACCGCGTGCTCTACGACCTCACCCCCAAACCCACCGGCACCATAGAGTGGGAATAGGAAAAACGAGGCCATCAACCATTACAACACGACTGCACGATCACTTGTTCGTGCAGTCGTCTCTTTAGTAACATGTTATTTCCGAATTGTCACAACTTTTCCTCCATCAACTTGACCAAGTAGAGCGGAGCTATCAAGCGGCCAAAATCATTGGTTGGCCTCAATGTAATCGTTCATGCGATCGATCCAGCTGCCAGTCATCAAGCCAAAGCGGTCGCAGTCGCTGATTCGCCACTGGCCGTCCTCATAGACCACGGAGAAGTCCATCTCCGCCTTTTCGTCGCCCTTCTTGAGGAAATAGTTGACTGTGCCCTCGTCGCCATCGAGAGAGACATCGATGTCCTGCACTTCGAAAGGAGGCTCGAAGAAGGCCCACAGGGCTGTCCAATCACCATCCGCTACAAATGCATCTTCTCCTTTATTGACGTCGATCTCGCGAACCTTGTCGACAAGCTCCCTGAACTCCTTTGAGCAGTACTGACCGACAAGATCGATGTTGGGCTCGCAGTCGTCTTCGTCGCGCGGGCCATAGATGGTGTTAACGTCTTCATAGATGGCATTGATCAGAGCTACAACGCCTTCCTCCGTCTTGAGGGCAGTTCCCTCGGCGTCCGGCTCGGCTTCCTCCGCCACTTGTTCAGCAGCCTCGCTGCTTTTCTCCTTGCTGGCATCTTTCGAGCCGCAAGCCACCATCATGCACACTGAAACAGCAACGATGGCCATCAGATAAAGTTTTGCTTTCATGTTCGTTTTTGATTAGAATTAATATTTCAAGTTTCGCAAGTTAAAAATTAGTTGAGATAAGGTCGCAAAAAAGAGCACAGGGATTTCCGTATGTCGCGGAAATTTTGTAACTTTGAAGTGCTAA
>ONLL01000009.1 GCA_900318685.1 uncultured Prevotellaceae bacterium
ATCTTCGATACGCTCTTGAATCGGTCGGACAAACTCAGTCATTTCGTTGAACTTTATCAATATAAAACTGGCAAGTTAGGAACTTGCGAAACTTGAATAATTTTAGAACAAATCTGAGTGCGTGCCAGTCTGCAGGAAAAGCAGCGTCAGTTCCATGTCGTTCTGCTCCCATGTCATCAGCCAGTCTGGTTCGATGTGGCACTCCCACTGTCCGTCTCTGTTGCCCGACAACTTGTGGGGACGATACTTCATGGGTAGCGAGCCAGTAGAAGACAATATTAACATTGCCTCTTGTATGTGGTGCATATTAAGTCCACGCTTTGCACAGCGTTTCAAATCTTTATCGAAACGCTTAGTGGTCTTTATAATGTACTTCATACGTTGATACCTAACTTCTTAAACATGTCATCGACAGAGTCGTATGTTGTCACTCTGCCGTTCTTCACATCATCCATCGCCTCGCGATAACCGGCCGTTTTTGTGATATCGTAATCTTTTTCCTTAGTGGCCTTAAGTACCTTCACTGATGCTACGCCTACAAGCATCTTGCAAGCGCTCTTTACTTTTGAAACCAAGCTCTCATCTGGAACCTGTAATACTACTGTTGCCATGATAAATACGTATTTGCGTGAATATTCGGTGCAAAGTTACGACAAGTTTTCCAATCATCCAAATATTTCTGCCAAAAACTATGGTGTGTTCCCTGATCCCGTGTATTCGGGAGATCGTTATTGCCTGCGGCGGATGAACAACAGGAGCAGGAACAGCGCCACGATGCCGGCGTGACAGGGAACAGTTCCTGTCACAATTGTAAAAAGGCCAATGGCATTTGTAGCCTCTATCCATCGGGTAGGCGACAAAGTAAAAGCATTTAACCCAAAAAGGTCATTGAACCCTAAATCTACACAACATCTAACAGAAATCTTTTTCATTCTCATATTTGTGTCAGATTTATGGAGGATTTAAGGTTCTTCCGAGCCTAATGACCAACTTCGGTTTAAGCCTGCCTCTTTTAATTCGAGGGGGGTAAAACTAGGGTTATGAAGGGTTTACCACAAACCAAGATACTCGATGGTATTACGGTTGCGCAACCAATTTCCTACCACTCCGTTAGGGTCTGCAGCATTCTTCTGCCTGGCAATGTCTGTGATGCAGATATAATCAACACCACCGACGGTCATTGTCCTGAACGGTTCTTTGATTCCTTTCAGATTCTGGCACCTCAGCAAACAAGAGGAACCTCTGGACGCTGAAAACTTTGTCCCAAAATTGTAACGCAAAATCGCTGGTTTCCGCAGTATTTATTGCGGATGGGACAATGGGACAAAGTGACAAATACTCAAAGACGGCGTTACCCACCATCATCGGCATGCAGGACAGGGCGAACGGAGCATCCGTTGGAGCGGATATCAACCTCTACATGATGCCGCCTATCTTCGACGATAGGTCAGAGATGCGAATCAGAGGATATGCCTGTAACGGGCATATCCTCTGAAGAGTGGGTGAGTTTGCTGTTCAGACGAAGCTGATGACGCCCTGGACGGCATTGTCGGGCTGGTCGGGACGCTTGGGCTCGGGAGCTACGTTCTGACTGCCTATGCTGGCCAGGATCTCCTTCGAGCGCTTGTAGGTGGGCGTGGACTCTACGGCTGAGATGACATCGTCGTTGTCGAGGTCCTCAGGGCTGAAGATGTAGATGTTAGGACGACGTTTGTAGCGCTTGGCACGCTCGCCCTCCTTGTAGTAGTGTATGCGGCGCTCATCACGCTTGGCGGCACGCTCCTGCTCCTCAGCCAGTCGGTTGGCCTCCTCACGTGTCTGCTGCTTGAGCATGCGCTCCTCCATGCCGTCGACGTCCTTCATGCCGAATCCTGTGGCGAGGATGGTGACCTTGACGCGCTTGCCCAGTTCGGGGTCGACGGCAACACCCCACTTGAACACGAAGTCGGAGCCGAACTTATCCATGAACTCGTGGACGTAGTTCATCTCCTCCATCATGAAGTTGTCCTTCGAGTCTTTCTGGTGCGAGAAGGATATGTTGAGGAGGATTTTCTTCGAGTTGAAGACATCGTTGTCGTTGAGCAGAGGCGAGCAGAGTGCGTCGTCGATGGCTTTCTTCACGCGGTCCTCGCCCTCGCCGTATCCTGTCGACATGATGGCCACGCCGCCGTCCTGGAGCACGGTCTTCACATCGTTGAAGTCGAGGTTCATGGTGCCATGCAGGGTGATGATCTCGGCGATGGACTTGGCAGCTACGCTGAGGGTGTCGTCGGCCTTGCCGAAGGCATCGAGGAAGGAGAGGTCGGGATAGATCTCGCGCAGTCGCTCATTGTTGATGACGAGGAGTGCGTCGACATGCTTCGACATCTCTTCCACGCCATCGAGTGCCTGGTCGATCTTGCGGTTGCCCTCGAAGCGGAAGGGGATGGTGACGATGCCCACGGTGAGGATGTCCATCTCCTTCGACACGCGTGCGATGACAGGTGCTGCGCCTGTGCCTGTGCCTCCACCCATGCCTGCGGTGATGAAGGCCATGCGTGTGCCGTCGTTGAGCATGTTGTGGATGTCCTGCAGGCTCTCCTCGGCAGCGGCCTTGGCCTTCTCGGGACGGTTGCCGGCTCCCAGTCCCTCGCTGCCCAGCTGGAGCTTGACGGGCACGGGAGAGTCGTTGAGTGCCTGGTTGTCGGTGTTGCAGACGACGAAGGTCACGTCGTGGATGCCTTCCTTGTACATGTGGTTGACAGCATTGCCTCCTCCGCCACCTACTCCGATGACCTTGATGATGCTGTGCCTCTCTTCGGGTACCCCGAAATCTACTAATATGTCGTTGTTGTTGTTCATCTTATTGTCTTATTGTATAATTGCGAAATAGTATAATTGTATAATAGTGAAATAGTACAATTGTCCAATAGTGAAATAGTCCAATCGTCCAATAACATCATTCATCCTTAGTGATATCGTCGGCGAACTTGCGTATGCTGCGCTTGAACTTGTTCCACCTGCTGTTCTCCTTCTTGCGAAGGCGCTCTTCCTCACGCTCACGCTCCTCACGCTCACGCTCGGCACGCTCCTCCTCTTCCTTGCGACGGCGCGCCTCGGCAGCTGCCTGATCCTCTTCAGCGGCAGTACGGATGGTGCCTGTCTCCACTTCATGAGGCTGGCGCGGCTTGCGGTCGGGCACGACGGGAGCCTCGGTGCGGTCCTCCATCTCGAAGAGGTCGCCGGCAGGATTGATGCCGTTGCCAGCGCAGTTGATGTCGCCCTTGGCCACGAGGCCCAGGAGGGTGTTGTACATCGCGTTGTGGGCCTTGATCTGCTCGTTGCCGGAGTTGATGGAGATGGTGACGAACTTTGCCACGCGCACCTTCTCGATGTGGGTATGGATGGAGAAGGCCTTCTCGATGTTCTTCATGTTGGAACCGCCACCGGTGATGATGATGCCTCCGAGGAGCTTGTCGGAGAACTCAGCGGGTATCTGTGCCCCAACGTTCTCGATGATCTCCTGCATGCGTCCCTCGACAATCTCGATGAAGCGGCGGCTCTCGACCTGTCGCTCGGGGTCGATGTTGTACTTCAAGGTGGCGTCGATCTCGCTGTTGTCGGTATAGGCTGAGGCATACTTGAGCTTCATGTGCTCGGCATCGCTCTCCTCCATCTGCAGCGAGGCAATGTCCTTGGTGACATTGTTGGAGCCCAGGGGTATGACAGCCAGATGGCGCAGCACATTCTTCCAGAAGACGCTGACGGTGGTGGTGTCGGCACCAATGTCGACGAGTGCACAGCCTGAGCGCTTCTCGGCCTCGGTAAGCACGGCATTGGCCAGGGCCAGGGGAGCGAGATACATCTCAGCCACCTTGATGCCTGCTATCTCGAAGCATTTGTTGAGGTTCTGGAAGAAAGCCTTGCGCACCAGGATGTTGAGGAAGTTGCCCTCGAGCCTTGAGGCACGTATGCCTACGGGGTCCATCTGCAGCATGGAGTCGACGCGGTACTCCTGCTCTGCCACATCCAGTATCTTCTGGTCGGGATAGTCCAGATTCCAGTTGGCATCCATCAGCTCAACGACCATTTCCTGAGTGATGATGCTGTCGGGGGGCAGGTCGCGACTCACGCTGTTGCGGACAGAGCGCAGCGACTGTCCTCCCACTCCGACGAAGACCTGTACGACGCGTGTCTGGAGCTGCGCCTCCAGCTTCTTGACGATGCCCGTGAGGCATTGGGCCGTCTTGTCGATGTTGTACACTACGCCCTTCTTGATGAAGGATGACGAGTTCTCCCTGACCATAGCTAGCACGGAGATGCTGCCGTCGGGTTTCTTCTGTCCGGCAATGGCTGTCACCTTCGATGATCCAAGCTCGATTGCCACAATGAAATCTTTCTGTTCTGCCACCATACTTATTTATTTTTTTGCGATATTTCGGGATTTTGATATTTCGGGATTTCGATATTTCGGGGGATTTACTTTTTCTTGCACACGATCTGATTGCTGTATTCCACGCTGATGCGCGAGTACTTGTTCCATCCAGCCTGGCTGAGTCCATACTGATAGAACTTGCGCAGGCGCTCGAGCTTCTTGACCACGCCCACGGGCTGGCCTATATAAATGATATGTTCGCCCACACGAGGCACCATCTCGACGGTATTGTCGGGCAGGACATTGATCTGCTCTATCTGGTTGCGCCAGAAGTCGTCGGCCATGATGATACGGCCCAGAGGAGCGAGGACGTTGCTGGCAAAGGAACGGCTGATGCTGCCCGTAGCCACCATCAGGTTGCACACATAACCCGTGTTCTGCAGCGTGCGTCCGTCCTTGTCGACATAGTAGTCGTCGCCATTGGCAGCAAGCACTCGCACCACAGGCACGCGCTCGGTCACCCGGATATTGACACGCCCGTTCTGGGCCTTGTAGCACTCGGCCTTCTCTATCAGCTCCTGACGCTCCAGCAGCTCCTCCATCGTACGGAGGTTGACGTCGGCCATCGACTTCCCCATAGGATTGACACGTCCTTCGTTGAGCATGCGCGTGACGTCGGCAGCCGTGAGGACTCCTTCTATCATGCCTTTCTCAATGGTGACCTTCACGCCATTGCACACGACATCCTTCTCTGCCGGGCGGTTGAAGGCTGTCACCGCCAGTAGCAGATAGATGCCAATGATAACATTGAATGTGACGACCAGTATTTTCTTCCAGTTCACCATAGGGGTCTTTTACAGGTTTATTGATTCTCTTTGGCCATTTTCCGCTTAAGGATATTGGCTATCTGGGGTACCATCTCGTCGAGGTCGCCTGCACCCAGCACGATGAGCACGTCGAACGAGCGGCTCTTGACGAGGGGTATGACGTCGTCCTTGGTGATGAGCTGCTTCTCGACATTGGGAGCAAGACGGTCGTAGATGAGCTTCGAGGTGACACCCTCGATGGGCTCCTCGCGAGCGGGATAGATATCGGTGATGATGACCTCGTCGAGCTGGCTCAGGGCGCTGGCAAACTCCGGGTAGAAGTCACGTGTGCGGGAGTAGAGATGCGGCTGGAAAATAGCCGTGATATGTCTATCGCGATACAGCTCGCGCATGCTGCGTGCACTCTGGTAGATCTCCTGCGGATGATGAGCATAGTCGGAGAGGAACACCAGCTGCGATGTCTTGATCTTGAAGTCGAAGCGACGGTCGACGCCGCTGAAGTTGACCATTCCCACTCGCAGCTCCTGAGGCGTGCATCCTGCCAGCTGGGCCATAGCCATCGCTGCAATGCCGTTCTCGATGTTGATGGGCACGGGCTGTCCCAGCTCCACGTTGCGCACATTCTCGATGGGCGAGATGAAGTCGAAGGTGATGCCTCCGTTCTCCATGCGGATATTCTCAGCATGGAAGTCGCCCTCGCTGAGACTGTAGTCATAGCGCCGCACACCAGGCTGCAGGCTCTCCTTCATCTCCAGTCCGCGATGGATGATGAGCACGCCCTCGGGCTGGATGAGCTCGGTGTAATGACGGAAGCTCTCGAGATAGGCCTCCTTCGTGCCATAGATGTCGAGGTGATCGGGGTCGGTGGCAGTAATCACCGTCATGTATGGGTGAAGCCAATGGAAGCTGCGGTCATATTCGTCGGCCTCGATTACCACGTACTCCGACTGGCTGAAGATGTAGTTCGTGCCGTAGTTCTTGGCGATGCCGCCCAGGAAGGCATTGCAGTCCAGATGGCTCTGATGCAGGATGTGGGCGCACATGGTCGAGGTTGTGGTCTTGCCATGAGTGCCTGCCACACACAGGCCTTTCATCTCGCGGGTCAGCGTGCCCAGCACCTGGGCGCGCTTCTGCACCTCGAATCCATGCTCGCGGAAGTACGTCAGTTCCTTGTGGCTCTCGGGGATGGCGGGCGTATAGACCACCAGACAGCTCTCGGGGTTCATGCAGGCATGCGGAATCTCGTCGATGTTCTCCTCATAATGCATGAGCACTCCCTCCTTCTCAAGGCGTCGCGTCAGCTCAGTAGGAGTACGGTCGTAGCCTCCCACCACCAGCCCGCGGCTGATGAAGTAGCGGGCAATGGCACTCATGCCTATACCTCCCGCACCTACGAAATAGACGGCTTTGATATTCTTAGTATTGATCATTGTTCTGCTAACTTTATCACTTCTTTTGCTATGATCTCAGCCGAATCAGGCAGTGCCATCTTCAGCACGTTCTCGCTGAGGCTCTTGAGCAGGGCATCGTCGGCAGCGGTTGCGACAGCCAGCTGAATGAGCTTCTCGGGGGCTTCACTATCCTTCACGAAGAGTGCAGCCTGACGGTTGACGAGCGCCATAGCGTTCTTCGTCTGATGATCCTCGGCAACATTGGGACTGGGCACAAGGATCACGGGCTTGCCGATGAGACAAAACTCGGAGATGCTGCTGGCACCGGCACGGCTGATGACCAGGTCGGCAGCACGATAGGCAGCAGCCATATCGGTGATGAAGTCCATTACCTTCAGGTTCTGGGGCTGACCCTTTTGCTTCAGCTCCTCGGCTATCTGCTGACTATAGTATTTGCCCGTCTGCCAGATAAACTGCATGCCAGATGCCTCGATATCGGCAAGGTGCTGCATCACACTCTCGTTGATGGTGCGGGCACCCAGGCTACCGCCTACCAGGAGAATGGTCTTCCTGGAGCTGTCAAGGCCAAAGCTTTGCAATGCCTCCTCACGTGTGACCTTCGACTGCAGCAGCGCCTGCCTGACGGGATTGCCTGTGAGCATGATCTTCTCCTGAGGGAAGAAGCGCTCCATGCCCTCGTAGGCCACGCATATCTTCTGCACCTTCTTGGCCAGCAACTTATTGGTGACGCCGGCATAGGAATTCTGCTCCTGGATGAGGCAGGGGATGCCCATAGCGGCAGCTTTGTTCAGCAGCGGACCGCTGGCATAGCCACCCACTCCCACAGCCACATGCGGCTTGAAGTCCTTGATAATCTGACGGGCCTTGCGCTGGCTCTTCCACACCATATACAGCACCTTCACATTCTTCAGCAGGTTCTTGCGGTCGAAGCCCTGAACGGGCAGGCCAATGATGTCATAGCCCGCCTGCGGCACGCGCTGCATCTCCATGCGTCCCAAGGCACCTACGAAGACGATAGATGCATCCGGACGCAGCTCACGGATGGCATTGGCTATGGATATAGCGGGAAAGATGTGGCCTCCGGTGCCACCTCCGCTGATGATGACTCTTAATTCCTTTTCCATAATCATCAATTGTTAGGATTCTATTTTTATGGTACCAGCGACAGGCGGCAACTTCTTTGCCGACCGGCTGACGCTAAGAATGGCTCCGATATAGGCACAACTGACCAGCGTCGAGGTGCCGCCTTTCGACACAAGGGGCAGGGGCTGGCCTGTGACAGGGCCGATGTCGACAGCCACCATCATATTGATGGCAGCCTGAGCCACAAGGAGCACGGCAAGTCCCATGACAAGGAAAGCCGGGAAATTGTTCTCGCAGCGCCCCGCTATACGTGCCGCCCTGAAGAGCAGGATGATATAGAGGAACACCACGACTATGGCACCTATCAAGCCCATCTCCTCGATGATGATAGAGAAGATGAAGTCGGAGAAAGCCTGCGGAAGGTAGTCGCGCTCCACAGAGTTGCCCGGTCCCTTACCAACTATGCCTGCCGAAGCAATGGCAAAGTGGGAGTGAGCCACCTGGAAGTTGTCTCTCACGCTGTAGTCCTTGGGATTCTCAGGGCGGGAGGAATGATTGAGCAGACGATTGCGCCAGGTGGCAAACCTGTGGAACACCTTCGAGATAGTGCCCTCCTCCTCTGCCTGGTGGCTTACCTTCATCTCGGTAGTGACCACGGCAGTATCGTTCTGTTTCTCGTCATCGCTTCCGGCACTACCCAAGGTGAGCACCAGCGTGAGGAACACACCCACGATGAGCACCAGCACGCCTGTCAGCTTTCCCAGCTGAGTCATCGGCACCCGGCCAATGAACATCATGATGAAGATGACTCCAAAGAGCAGGACTGCCGTCGACAGGTTCTCGACACCTATCAGCATCACGGCAGGGATGACCAGCCAGAGGATGTATTTCATGGCCTTGGAGTCGGCACCAGAACCGTCCTCCAGCTGCATGGCACTAAGAATCTGGGCAGTAGCGAGCACCATCGTTCCCTTGGCCAGCTCCGACGGCTGGAAGGTGAAGCCCGGAAGCTGTATGACACGGTTGGCTCCATTGACATTCTCTCCGAAAGCCAATACCCAGAGCAACGTGGCAAACGACAAGATCAGGAACACGGGCGTCACCAACTTGAAATAACGGCAGGGAATATTGAGCGTCACGATGGTGATGATGATACCCACGATGACGGTACCTGCGTGGTAGATGATGGGTCCCATGAAGTTGTGGCTCTTATACGAGAGCGTGCTCGAAGCGGAAAACACTTCGATGATACTGATCAGGCAGAGGAAGAAGAATACCGTCCAGATGCCTTTGTCGCCCTTGAAAAGATTGCCTATTTTTTTATTCATGCTTTTTTCTTTCTTGCGGAGATTCTGGAAATGCCGGATATTCCGGATAAACTAGAGATTCCTTACGAGCTCCTTGAACTGCTCGCCGCGGTCCTCCATATTCTTGAAGAGATCGAAGGAGGCGCAGCAGGGCGAGAGCAGCACCGTCTCGCCAGGTTGTGCCAGTTCGTAGCAAGCAGCCACACACTCACGCATGGAGTGGGTGTCGCGTACGGGGATGCCCAATGCGTCGAAGTTCTCATGAAGCTTGGCATTGTCGGCTCCCAGATAGACCAGAGCAGAACATTTCTCGCGGATGAGTGGCTTGATGGGGTCGTAGTCGTTGCCCTTGTCCTTGCCACCAACGATGAGCACAACCTTGGTCCTCATCGAGTCGAGTGCATACCAGCATGCATCGACATTGGTAGCCTTCGAGTCGTTGACATACAGCACGCCACGTACCGTTGTCACACGCTCCAGCCGATGTTCCACACCTGGGAAGTCACTCAGCGACTGACGGATCACCTCTTTCTTAATACCTGCAATGTTGCCCGCAATTCCAGCAGCCAGCGAATTGTAGATATTATGGCGACCCGTCAGGCTGAGAGCCTCCTGTTCCATGTTGAAAGGCTCGGGCTTCTCGATGACGTACTGCCCTGCCTCAATATATCCTATAGAGCCGCGCTCCTTCAGTTCGGAGAAGGGATATTGCACGGCTTTGATGTCGTATTTCTCAAGCTCCCGACGGATGACGGGATCATCGTTCCAGTAGATGAAGGCATCGTCCTTCGTCTGGTTCTGCACGATACGCATCTTCGCATCAACATAATTCTGCATCTCATAGTTGTAGCGGTCCAGATGGTCGGGCGTGATGTTTAGCAGAATGGCAATATTGGCGCGGAAATCATACATATTGTCGAGCTGGAAGGAAGACAGCTCGATGATATAATACTCATGGGGTTCCTCAGCCACCTGCAATGCCAGCGAGTGGCCGATGTTACCTGCCAGGCCTGCATCGTAGCCTGCAGTCTTGAAGATATGATAGATAAGACTGGTGGTGGTAGTCTTGCCGTTTGAACCCGTAATGCAGATCATCTTCGACGTGGTGTATCGACCGGCGAACTCAATCTCGCTGATGATGGGTATGCCTGCAGCCACAGCCTTACGTATGATGGGTGCCGTCTCGGGAATGCCCGGACTCTTGATGATCTCGTCAGCATTGAGAATCAGAGACTCAGTATGTCCTTCTTCTTCCCAGGCGATATGCCTGTCGTTGAGCATCTGCTGATAGCGGGGAGCAATCTTCGACATGTCGCTGACAAACACGTCGAATCCTTCCTTCTTAGCCAGCGCAGCAGCTCCTGCGCCACTCTCGCCGGCTCCAAGTACAACAATTCTTTTCTTCATCTTATCTTCAAAGTTATGATGGTCATCGCTGCCAGGATAATGGTGACTATCCAGAAGCGGATGGTGATTTTCGACTCATGGAAAGGCCTGTGGGGCCATCCTTTCAATACATAATGCGAGGTGGCATCGAGCTGAGAGTCCAGTTTACGGAAAGTATCGTGAATGGGTGCAGCACGGAACACGCGGACACGCTTGCCCTGACGCTTCTTCAGCTTGAACCATTGCGTCTGAATGATAACGCTGAGACTCTCGACGAAGAAGATGCCACAGAGGATGGGCAGCAGCAGCTCCTTGTGGATAATGACAGCACATACGCCGATGATGCCTCCGATGGTGAGCGAACCTGTGTCGCCCATGAATATCTGTGCAGGATAGGCGTTGTACCACAGGAAACCGATCATTGCTCCCACGAAAGCGCAGAGGAATATCACCAGCTCTTCGGAGTGCGGGATATACATGATGTCGAAATAGGAGGCATAGCCAATGTGCGACGACACATAGGCCAGTATTCCCAACGCCACGCCAATGATGGCTGAGTTGCCTGCACACATACCGTCCATTCCGTCGTTCAGGTTGGCTCCGTTGGAAACGGCCGTCACCACGAGGATAGTCATCAGGACGAACAAGATCCAGCCTGCTGCCACCTTATGCTTGCCTACGAACGACATCACGTCACTATAGCTCAGGTTATGGTGCTTGGTGAAAGGAATCGTGGTTTGCAGCGACTTATGGGCTTCCGCCTCGTGGCTCACCACCTCGATCTTACCTTGCTGCGGCTCGCTGATATTCTCACGCATCACCACATCAGGACTGAGGTAGAGCGTCAGTCCTACGATGAAGCCTATCGACACCTGACCAATAATCTTGTACTTGCCCTTCAGTCCTTCCTTATTCTTCCGGAAGATCTTGATATAGTCGTCCATGAAGCCCAGGAACCCCAGCCAGACGGTAGTAATGACCATCAGGATGAGATAGACGTTGCGCATGCGTCCTAGCAGCAGCACGGGCACCAGCAACGACACGATGATGATGATGCCTCCCATCGTGGGCACGCCCTTCTTCTCGACGCCAAAGGGATCGATAGACGGGTCGCGCTCCGTCTCGAAGAGTTTGCGACGCTTCATCCACTTGATGAAATGCTCGCCGAACCATGCGGAGATGACAAGAGAGAGGATGAGAGCCAGCAGCGCACGGAAGGAGATATAGCTCCAGAGATGCGCCCCGGGAATATGGTAGTTTTCCAAGAATCGGAAGAGATAGTACAACATATTTACTATTTTACTATTTCACTATTTTACTATTTATGATCTAGGCCTCGCCGAAGATCTCTCTCACTATCTCGCGATCGTCGAAGTGATGCTTCACGCCTTTGATCTCCTGATAGTCCTCATGACCTTTTCCTGCAATGAGGATGACGTCGCCCTTCTGAGCCATCATCGTGGCAGTACGGATAGCCTCACGACGATCGACGATGCTGACAACCTTCTTCATCTGCTTGTTGTCAAGGCCTGCGAGCATATCATTGATGATGTCCTGCGGCTCCTCGAAACGGGGATTGTCGCTGGTGATGATGACCCGGTCGCTCTGTGCCACAGCTTCCTGAGCCATCAGGGGACGCTTGCCCTTGTCGCGATTGCCGCCCGCCCCGCATACGGTGATGACGTGGCCCTTACCTTGAAGCACCTCATGAATGGCTCGCAGCACATTCTCCAGAGCATCAGGCGTGTGGGCATAATCCACGATGGCTGTAAACCCTTCAGGCGAGTGGATGGGCTCCAGGCGTCCTGCCACACTCTTGAGAGTGCTCAGCACCACCAGCACATCCTCGGGCTGCTGACCCAGCATCACCGCAGTAGCATAGACAGCCAGGAGGTTGCTCACATTGAACTTGCCAATGAACTGCACGCCCACCTCGTGCCCGTCGATGTCGAGGTACATCCCTTCGAAATGACATTCTATCAGACGAGCCCGGAAGTCGCCCATAGAGCGCGTTGAATAGGTCTTGACAGTAGCCTTGGTGTTCTGCACCATGAAGAGGCCATTCTTGTCGTCGGCATTGGTGATGGCGAAACTTCCCTTGGGCAGCATGTCGAAGAATGCCTTCTTGGCATTACGATAGTTCTCCACAGTCTTGTGATAATCCAGATGATCGCGGGTGAGGTTGGTGAAGATGCCTCCTGCGAACTTCAATCCACCGATGCGCTGTTGGGCGATGGCGTGACTCGAGCACTCCATAAAGGCATACTCGCATCCTTCATCCACCATCCTGCGCAGGAGACGGTTCAGCTCTACGGGGTCAGGAGTGGTGTGGCTGGCAGGGATAGGTTCGCCCTCGATGTAGTTGCACACCGTAGAGAGAAGGCCGCAACGATATCCAAGGCTGCGGAACAGATTATATAATAATGTGGCGATAGTAGTCTTGCCGTTGGTGCCCGTCACGCCCACCAGCTTCAGCTTCTGAGTGGGATAACCCTGAAAAGCTGTTGCCACAGGACCGATGGCAGCCTCAGTAGAGTCAACCACCACGAATGTGGCCTTATCTGTGGGCACTCCCTCAGGAATATGCTCGCAAAGCACAGCCACAGCTCCCTGCTCCAGCGCCTTGCCCACATACTGGTGACCGTCGGTTTGTGTGCCAGGTATTGCCACAAACAGATGTCCCTCCTTTACGCGTCGAGAGTCGATGTCCACGTCGACAATCTCCACATCGGCGGAACCCTGAATGGCTCTCACCTGTATGTCTTTGATGATATCACTTAACTTCATATCCTATTATTAATAATGTGTCTATCCTAAATGCAACTGGCACGTCATCCCGTGATGCAGGGAAGTGCCTGCAGGAATGCTCTGCTCCCTGACATTGCCCGTTCCGCTGACACGAACTCTCACGCCCATCTTCTCAAGCACGAACACAGCATCGCGTGCTCCCATACCCATCACGTCAGGCATCACATCCTCCTCGGTCTCGACCTTGTCAAGTTTGACGCCGTTCTCTCCTTGATGAGCTATGCCCCACACAGGGTTGTTGCCTGTCTGTGCTGTTGCCCAGTTGCCGCTGGTGTTGATGCCTAGCTGTCCCAGCACATAGTCGGCGGCCTGCACATCGCCATTCTTCACATCCGGCACAAACACAGAATGCTCGTCGCGTGCATTGGCAGCCACCTTGCGCACGCTGCCCGACATCACACCCTCAGCAATCTCGTGGAACACCGATCCTGCCACAAGTCCGCCCGAAGCAGGTCCTGTGGTGGTCTTCACGCAGACGATGCACGAGTAGCGAGGCTTGTCGGCCGGGAAGAATCCACAGAAGCTGAGCCAGTGACAGCGCAGACCCGTATGATAGTTGTACTTGTCGTCCGACACCTGTGCCGTACCTGTCTTGCCTGCCACAGGGAAGGAGGTCGATCCAGCCCTCTTACCCAGTCCCTGACTGACCACGTGGGTGAGTACTGTCTGCATGGTCTTAATGGCTTCAGGACGTGCGATCTGCTCTTTCAGCACTACTGGCGGCAGATCCTCAATCACCTCGCCGTCCTTCTTCACGCTCTTGACGAACCTTGGCTGCACCAGCTTGCCGTCGTTGGCAATAGCATTGTAGAAAGCGAGCGTATTGATGGGAGCTATCTGCGTCTCATAGCCGATACTCATCCACGCGAGTGTGGTCTTGCTCCAGTAATCGGCACGGTTGGTGGTCTTGGTGTCGGGATAGCGAATCCTAGGCGCACGATACTCGTTGAGAGGAATCTTCAGATCCTCGCCAATACCGACTCTGTAGAGCCCTTCGACATACTTCGTGGGATTGGTATAGTAGAAATGATCGATGACGTGACTCACGCCCACATTGCTACTCACCTCCAGCGCCCTTGCCACATTGATGTCGTGATAGCCTCCACGATACCAGTTGTGGTCCTTCATGTTGGCACCATGCATAGGCATCACGCCATTACCCGTGTGAATGACATAGCTGGTGTCGACAACGCCATCGTCGAGTGCCACGAGGATAGAAGCCGTCTTGAACACAGAGCCCGGCTCGCAACGATAACCCAGGGCGTTGTTCAAACGCTCGCGATAGACGCCGTCGCCACTTTTCTCCATATTCACGATGGCCTTCACATCGCCCGTCTGTACCTCCATCAAGATGGCCACACCCATCAGGTGGTTGCGCGCCTGAAGCTCCTTGAGCAGCGCCTGCTCGGCCAGATCCTGCATGCCTACGTCGAGCGTTGTCACCACATCAGCTCCGTCAACAGGCGGGGTGGTGGTGATATACACCATCTTGTTGCGCATCTTCTGCTTGTGGGCGATGCCATACGTACCCTTCAGCAGGGAGTCGAAGGCCAGCTCCACACCATAGCGGGCAGTATCGCGCGAGCCGATGGTGCGCTCAGCCAGCGAACCGAAAGGATGGCGACGGGCAGGAAACTCCTTGCCCCAGAATCCGCCCTTGTTGCGAGGAAGATTGAAATAAGGCAGCTTCTTCACCTCGTTGAAGGTGACATAATCCACCTTTCCCTTCCACACGCGCCAGAAGCGTTTCTTCTCGTTAAAGCCTTTCATCAGATGCTCACGGAACTCTTCGGCCGACTTCTCAGGGAAGATGCGATGCAGACCATCGCAGATGCTGTCGAGCTTCTCCACCCACAACTCATTGCGCTGGCGTACCCAAGCAGTATCTTCCGACCCGTCTCGCTGAAGTCCGGCACGGAAGTCGATGTACATCTCATATTCTGGAATGCTGCCTGCGAGCAGTTGGCCGTCGCAGCTGAGCACATTACCTCTATTGGGCTTCTTGATGCTGTCAGCGAGGTTCACCTGGTTATTGGCCACTTCTTCCCACCATTCTTTCTCAGCAGTCATGATATAAGCGGCCTTCACAATCACCGCCACTCCAGCGAGTGCGAGGATCGTGGCCACAATCAGATAGCGGGGCAGCACCTTTTCCTTCTTGAACTTACTCATCTCGTCGTTTCCTTCCTCGTGTATTATTTCTGCGGAACATCTATGATATATGGCGGCTGGTCGGCCTTCTCCAGCGGAGAGATGCTGTCGAGGGCGCTCAGCATCCTCTGCACATTGCTCTGACGGCTCATGCGCGTGAGGTTACTCGAGCTGGACAGCGCCTCGAACTTGGCATTGACCAGATCCTTCTCCAGCTGGCTGATGTCGATGGCATCCTGCTGGCACTGATACCTGACAGCCACATAGGCCGTGGTGATGAGCACAATCAAGATGATGAGCCACGCCTGACGACGAACAAACGTCAAGAGGAACTCGCCGCCCAGGATGTCGGAGAGCCTCAGCGAGGCAGAAGGAGCCTCATCGCCCTCTTTTGCCTGCTGCCTGATTTTTTCCAGCGTCGACAAGTTGTTTTCGGCTGACTGCACTTCCTCAGTCATCTCCACAGCTTGTTCTTGGGGTTGTTCTTCGTTCTTAGCCATATACTTTTCAATCTCTATATCTTTTCAGCAACACGGAGTTTGGCGCTCCTGCTGCGTGGGTTTCTTGCTATCTCCTCTTCCGAGGGCGTGATCACCTTGCCAATTGTCTTCAGCACCGCATTCGTGCGTCCGAAGAAATCCTGCTCCGTCCTGCCCTCTACGTTACCCGTGCGCATCACGTTCTTCACCAGACGATCTTCCAGCGAGTGGTATGTGATGACGCTCAACCTGCCACCAGGTTTGAGCAACTGACAGGCAGCAGCCAGCATCTCGCGCAGGGCATCCATCTCATGATTCACCTCCAGGCGAAGCGCCTGAAACAGCTTGGCCACCTCTTTCTTCTCGCGCTCACGATTGAAGAAGCGCTCCGTGACCTGCATCAGCTGGGTTGTGGTGCTGATGGGTTGCTGCATCCTGCTTTTCACCAATGCCGACGCTATCTGACGAGCGTTGCGCAGTTCACCGTAGTAGTAGAGAATGTCGGCGAGCTGCTCTTCCGAATAGGTGTTCACCACTTCGGCAGCCGTAGCGCCTGCACGCTTGTTCATTCGCATATCCAGCGGAGCGTCGAAGCGGAAGGAGAATCCCCGCTCGGCATCGTCGAAGTGGTGTGACGAGACACCCAGGTCGGCCAGCAATCCGTCGATCTGCTCCACTCCCATGTAGCGCATCCAGTTCTTCAGGTAACGGAAGTTGGTCCTGATGAATGTGAAACGATCGTCGCCTATGATGTTCCGCTCGGCATCGGCATCCTGATCCAATCCGAAGAGCTGTCCGTCGTCACCCAGCCGTCGGAGGATTTCGCTGGAGTGGCCTCCTCCGCCAAAGGTCACGTCAACATAAACGCCGTCGGGCTGACAATTCAGCCCGTCGACACTGTCTTTGAGCAAGACAGGAACGTGATATATCTCGGCCTTTGTCGTCATCTCCTGTCATTCGGTCATTGGTTAGCCATCAAGGCTTTTAGCTTCGCCGCGAAGTCCTGCTGCGACATGAACGGAGCCTCGGCTTTCTCTGCTGCCCAGATTTCTATCGTGTCGGTCAGGCCTATGAAACGTACTGTCTGCGCTATCTCAGCCATTTGCAGGTAACGTTTGGGGATGAGGAAGCGGCCGTTACCGTCGAGCGTCAGAATCTCTGCCTCCTTCATATATTGGCGCAGCAGCATCTTTCCCTCGTCGTCCCATTCGCTGATGCGGGCACGCAGCGCATCGACGCGCTCGTTCCACACGCTCTCGGGATAAAGCACCAGACACTTCTGATGGATGTCCTTGCGCATGACCAGCGACTCCTCGCCCGATGCCTGGAGCACCTTGCGAAACGTCGAGGGGAGGAACACCCGTCCCTTCGTGTCAGTCTTTGCTTCGATATTTCCTAAAAATCTCATGCGCGTAAACGTTAGGTTTCATACTTCGGTTGCAAAGTTAATGGTTTTTCTCCACATTCCCCCACTTTTCCCCATTTTTTTTCAAAAATATCTTCATTTTTTTGTTTTTTAGGGGTCTCCACCCTGCATTTTTACACATTCCTGCATTTTTGTGCAATGAATATTGTGGGCGTTGGTTTCGTCGGGCTTGCAATTGAATAGTAAAAAAAAATGTAAAATAGCACTTTTTTAGGCAAAAAAGCATCATATTTGAAAGAAAAGTGTTAATTTTGCACCTTGAAAGTTCATGTACTGACAAATGGACACAACAACAGAGAAAACCATCGACATCGAAAAGGTGTTGCAAAGCAAGATGGGCAAGAAGGCCCGCTGGGTGCCTCGTCCCGTGGTCAGCTGGCTACGCAAGATTGCTCACGAAGATCAGGTGAACGAATTCCTGTGGGATTCGCGCGGCCTTACGGGCACTCCCTGGCTGGAGGCCTGCCTCGATTTCCTGCAGGTGAAGCTGGAGGTGAAAGGCCTTGAGAACCTGCCCGCCAAGGACGACGGCAAGCTTTACACCTTCGTCTCGAATCATCCTATGGGAGGCATCGACGGCGTTGCGCTGGGCGCAGTCATCGGTCGACAGTATGATGACCGTTTCCGCTATCTGGTCAACGACCTGCTGATGAACCTTCCTGGACTGGCTCCTCTCTGCATCCCCATCAACACCACGACGAAGCGCAGCCGGTCATTCCCTCAGATTGTGGAAGCAGGCTTTCAGGGCGACCACCACTTGCTGATGTTCCCTGCCGGCCTGTGCTCGCGCCGCCATCATGGTGAGATCTGCGACCTCACGTGGAAGAAGACCTTCATCGCGAAGAGCATCGAGTATGAGCGCGACGTGGTGCCCATCCATTTCGGCGGGCGCAACAGCAACTTCTTCTATCGGCTGTCGAACATCAGCGACCGCCTGGTGAAGAAGGTCAACATCGCTATGCTGTTCCTCGTCGACGAGATGTTCAAGAACACAGGCAACACTTTCCCTGTAACGATAGGCAAACCCATCCCCTGGCAGACGTTCGACAAGTCGAAATCGCCAATGGAATGGGCAGAATACGTCAAGCAACAGGTATACAAACTATAACCAGAATCTACTTTAACTCCTACCTCATGGAACAACCCATCATCGCCCCCATCCCTGCTGAAGTACTCAAGCGAGAGCTTACCCCTGAGCGCCAGCTGCGTATGACCAACAAGAGCAACAACGAGATCTATATCGTGACTGCTCATAATGCCCCCAACGTATTGTTGGAGATCGGACGCCTGCGCGAGATAGCCTTCCGCGAAGCTGGTGGAGGCACAGGCAAAGACTGCGACCTCGACGAGTTCGACACCTGCGAGAACTGCTACAAGCAGCTCATCGTGTGGAATCCTGAGGCAGAGGAGATCATTGGCGGCTACCGCTATCTGGAGGGTACGAAGTGGGACATCAATGCTGAAGGGCAACCCAACCTGGCCACCAGCCACATGTTCCATTTCAGCGACCGCTTCATGCAGGAATATATGCCCTACACCATCGAGCTGGGACGCTCCTTCGTCAGCCTTCCTTATCAGAGCTCACGCATGGGAGCGAAGAGCCTCTTTGCGCTCGACAACCTGTGGGACGGCCTTGGAGCGCTGACCGTCGTGATGCCCAATGTGCGCTATTTCTTCGGCAAGATGACGATGTACCCCAGCTATATCCGTGAGGGACGCGACATGATTCTCTATTTCCTGAACAAGTATTTCGGCGACAAAGACCAGCTCGTAGTGCCCCTGAAGCCCCTGAAGATCGAAACCGACGAGCACGTGCTGGAAAGTCTCTTCAGCGGCAACAACTTCAAGGAGGACTATCGCATCCTCAACCGTGAGGTGCGCCGGCTGGGTTACAACATTCCGCCGCTGGTGAATGCCTACATGAGCCTCTCGCCGACGATGAAGCTCTTCGGTACTGCCATCAACTACGGCTTTGGCGACGTCGAGGAGACGGGCATCCTCATCGCTATGGACGAAATCCTGGAAGAAAAGCGCCTCCGCCACATCGACTCCTTCATTCGCGAACATCCTGAGGCTCTGAAGATTACGAGCGGAGCAGGCAAGGTCATCTACAAGTCGGGATACTAGTAGGAAGCATATTTGCAACCCAGTTGCAAAACAATTGGCATAACTTTGCAGCCAGAAACCATTCAACTGCAAAGATTATGTCACATCATCACGATCATCATTGCGAGCACGAGCAGCATGAGCACGAGCATCATGAGCACGAGCATCACGATCATCATTGCGAGCATTGCGAACACGAGCACCATCATAATGAAGAGGGGAGCACGCGCAGCCGCCTGCTGCTCATAGCGGTCACTGCCGTCCTGCTCATAGCCTGCGTATTCATAGAGCACCGCCTGAACCTGCCCACCTGGCAGCTGCTGCTCGTATACCTTGTGCCCTACCTGCTGATAGGTCACAGCACCCTGCGTGAAGCATTCGAAGGGATTGCCCACGGGAACGTGTTCAACGAGCACTTCCTCATGTCGGTAGCCACTATCGGAGCCCTCTGCATCGGGTTTCTGCCTGGAGCCGAGACACAGTTTCCTGAAGCCGTCTTCGTGATGCTATTCTTCCAGGTAGGCGAGCTGTTTGAGGGCTATGCCGAAGGCAAGAGCCGCGCCAGCATAGCCCACCTGATGGACATTCGTCCTGACGTGGCTCATGTGAGAGAAGGGGCAGAAGGCTCTGAGAACCTGCATGATGTGTCGCCTGAGGATGTAGAGCCCGGTCAGGTCATCGTGGTGCGTCCAGGCGAAAAGGTGCCTCTCGACGGCATCATCGTCAGCGGCTCGTCGGCGCTGAACACGACGGCACTCACGGGCGAAAGCCTGCCACGCGATGTCGGCGAGGGCGACGAGGTGTTCTCGGGTTGCATCAACCTCTCAGGAGTCATCAGCGTGCGCACAACGAAGAGCTTCGGACAGAGCACCGCCTCCAAGATCCTGGAACTGGTGGAGGACGCCAGCGAGCACAAGTCGAAGAGCGAGGCCTTCATCACGCGCTTTGCCCGCATCTACACCCCCGTTGTAGTCATCGCTGCCGTCGTGCTGGCCGTCGTGCCTCCGCTGCTGACGTCAATGGATTCGTTCCCCACGTGGCTCTATCGCGCCCTGTTGTTCCTGGTGGTTTCCTGTCCCTGTGCGCTGGTCATCAGCGTGCCCCTCACTTTCTTTGCGGGCATCGGCGGAGCATCGCGCAAGGGCATCCTCGTCAAGGGAGCCAACTATATGGATATGCTGGCGAAGGTGAATACGGTGGTGTTCGACAAGACGGGAACACTCACGCACGGGCAGTTTGTCGTCACAGCCGTTCATCCCGACGCCCTCGACGAGAAGCAGCTGCTGCACCTCGCCGCTCATGTAGAGCATTTCTCGACCCACCCCATCGGAGCCGCCCTGCGCGACGCCTTCCCTGACGAAGCCACCGACGGCTGCCGCGTGAGCGATGTGGAGGAGATAGCCGGTCAGGGCATCCGTGCGCAGGTGGGTGACGACATTGTCTGCGTGGGCAATACGAAGATGATGGATGCCGTGGGAGCCCGTTGGCACGACTGCACGCATCCTGGCACCATCATTCATGTGGCCGTCAACGGCGATTATGCCGGACATATTGTCATCAACGACCAGGTGAAGGACGACAGCGCCACAGCCATAGCCGAGCTTACTTCAATGGGTGTCGACAGGACGGTGATGCTCACAGGCGACCGTCAGGCGGTGGCTGCGCATGTGGCTGAGAAACTGGGCATGAAAGAATGGCATGCTGAGTTGCTTCCTGCCGACAAGATAAAGATTGTCAACGAATTAAGTGCTCAGAAGGGAGAGAACGGAACGACGCTGGCCTTCGTGGGCGACGGCATCAACGACGCTCCTGTACTGGCTCGCGCCGATGTGGGTATAGCGATGGGCGGACTGGGCAGCGACGCAGCCATCGAAGCTGCCGACGTGGTGCTGATGGACGATCATCCGTCGAAGGTGGCCACAGTCGTCGGCATTGCCCGCCGCACCCTGCGCATCGCCGGTGAGAACGTCGCACTGGCCATCGGCGTGAAGGTTGCCGTGCTACTGCTGGCCGTCGTTGGCCTCGCTACGATGTGGATGGCTGTCTTCGCCGACGTGGGCGTCACGGTTCTCGCCGTCCTCAACGCTATGCGTGCCCTCCGCAGCTGAATCGGCCTTGGCGGCTGGTGCTGTGGCTGACTCGGCTTTGGCGGCTGGTGCTGTGGCTGACTCGGCCTTGGCAGCTGATTTCAACTCTGCCTCAGAATCGTTCTGGAACTGCTTCTTGCGCAGCTCGAAGGATTCAGTGAGGTATTTCTCGCGGACGATCGGGTTGGTGGCCAGCTCCTCGGGCGTGCCTTGAAAGAGGATGCGACCCTCGAAGAGGAGGTAGGCGCGGTCGGTGATGGCAAGGGTCTCGTCGACGTTATGGTCGGTGATGAGAATGCCGATATTGCGGTACTTGAGCTTCCACACGATCTGCTGGATATCCTCGACGGCGATGGGGTCGACGCCTGCGAAGGGCTCGTCGAGCATGATGAACTTTGGCTCGATGGCCAGACAGCGGGCAATCTCCGTGCGTCGGCGCTCACCGCCCGACAGCTGGTCGCCTTTGTTCTTGCGCACTTTCTCGAGGCGGAACTCAGCGATGAGGCTCTCGAGCTTCTGCAGCTGATAGTCACGCGGCTTGCCTGTCATCTCAAGGACGGAGAGGATATTGTCCTCGACGCTCATCTTGCGGAAGACGGAAGGCTCCTGTGCGAGATAGCCGATGCCGGCACGGGCACGCTTGTAGACGGGAAAGTCGGTCACCTCCCTGTCGCCCAGGTAGATATGTCCGCCGTTGGGCAGCACGAGGCCTGTGGTCATATAGAACGATGTGGTCTTGCCAGCGCCATTGGGACCCAGCAGGCCCACGATCTCGCCTTGTCGCACGTTGAAGCTGACGTCATTGACCACCGTTCGCTTGCCGTAGCGCTTGATCAGGCCTTCGCTGCGAAGGACGATGGAGTCTTCCGGTTTTTCCGGGCTTTCCGGCTTTTCCGGGCTTTCCGGAAGATCCGGATTCACCAGGTTTTCTGTATTCTGTAATTCCTTGCTATCCATGAACTATCAGTTATTGTAACAGCTGCAGCAGCTTCTGGTCGGTCTTGTCGCCTTCGGCAGCGCCGTCCTTGATTTCCTGCAGCATCTCAGCTCCGTGCTTCTTGCCGCCTACAGCCTTCTTCACCCACGCCTTGGCCTTCTTCTCGTCGGGCTCGACACCCTTTCCCTTGATATAGGAACGGGCCATCTGATACTCTGCCTTGTAGTAGCCCTGATCGGCTGACTTCGAGTACCACTTGAAGGCCTCCTTATTGTTCTCTTCCACGCCGTGACCCTTGTCGTAGCAGCGGCCCATGCGATACTGGGCCTTCTTGTGACCTTTCTCGGCGGCAGGCCTGAGTTTGACCAGCGCAGCCGCATAGTCCTTGGCATCGTACAGAGCCTTACCTTCCTCGTAGAGCTCATCGGCATTTTGGGCGCTTGCAGTCATGCTGAGCATCAGCGCAAGCATCATTAACAGCTTTTTCATCGTCGTTGAATTAAAATATGGGCAGCAAAGTTACAAATAAATTCTGAAAGTGGAGGGGAAATAACATTTTTTTAGTACCTTTGCACCCAAAATATCGGAAAAATGGGAAACTTAGTAGCCATTGTGGGTCGCCCCAACGTGGGTAAGTCCACATTATTCAACAGATTGACCAAGAGCCGTCAGGCCATCGTGAGCGACGAGGCGGGCACCACACGCGACCGCCAGTACGGTAAGTGCGACTGGAACGGGCGCGAGTTCAGCGTAGTCGACACGGGCGGATGGGTGGTCAACTCAGACGACATCTTCGAGGAGCAGATCCGCAAGCAGGTGATCATCGCCACGGAGGAGGCCGACCTCGTGCTCTTCCTCTGCGACATCAAGAACGGCGTGACCGACTGGGACGAGGACGTGGCACAGATACTCCGTCGCGCGAAGCTGCCCACACTGCTCGTTGCCAACAAGGCCGACGACGGCAAGGACCTCTACGGACAGTACGACTTCTACAAGCTGGGACTGGGCGACCCCTACTGCATCAGCGCAGCCACCGGCAGCGGCACGGGCGACCTGCTCGACAAGGTGCTGGAGATGCTGCCCGACAAGAAGGACGACGACCTGGAGGAAGGCATACCCCGCTTCGCTGTCGTGGGACGACCCAACGCCGGCAAGTCGAGCCTCATCAACGCGTTTATAGGCGAGGAGCGCCACATCGTGACCGAGATCGCAGGCACCACGCGCGACAGCATCTATACGCGCTACGACAAGTTCGGATTCGACTTCTACCTCGTCGACACCGCCGGCATCCGGCGCAAGAACAAGGTGACCGAGGACCTCGAGTTCTACAGCGTCATGCGCTCCATCCGAGCCATTGAGAACAGCGACGTCTGCATCCTCATGATCGATGCCACCCGCGGCATTGAGGCACAGGACATGAATATCTTCCAGCTCATACAGAAGAACTCAAAGTCGCTCGTCGTCGTGGTGAACAAATGGGACCTCGTGGAGGACAAGTCGCAGATCGTCATCGACACCTTCGAGACAGCCATCCGCAACCGCATGGCACCCTTCCGCGACTTCCCCATCATCTTCGCCTCGGCACTCACCAAGCAGCGCATCTTCAAAGTGCTGGAGACAGCCAAGCAGGTGTATCTCAACCGCAAGGTGCGCATCGGCACCACGAAGCTCAACGAGGTGATGCTGCCCATCATCGAGGCCACGCCGCCTCCCAGCATCAAGGGAAAGTTCATCAAGATCAAGTACGTCAGCCAGGTGCCCGACACGCAGATACCCACATTCATCTTCTACGCCAACCTGCCTCAGTACGTCAAGGAGCCCTACAAGCGCTTCCTCGAGAACAAGATCCGCGAGAACTGGACCCTCACGGGCTCGCCCATCAACATCTTCATCCGCCAGAAATGAGCCTTAGGCAGAGGTTTACTGGTCGGCTGGATGCCTGCCGACGGACGCTCGGCTCGACGGATGCCTGCCGACGGACGCTCGGCTGCAGGCTTGCATTGGCTTTCCTCTGGCTGGCAGCGGTGGTGATGACTGCGGCTTGCTCAGGAGGCTCGGCGGAGGACAACACGCCCGAGTTCCAGGCATCGCTTGCAGCCAAGCAGAGCTATGAGGCGCTCTACGTCGAAGGTCGTCCCGAGGCCTTTCTCTACAGCCGTGTGCACTACGGCGAGATGCCCGACGACTTCCGTCAGCAGCTGCTCGAGGGCTATCGCAGCCATCTGCGCCAGGTGGAGCGCGCTAACCGGGGAGTGAAGGCCGTCGACGTGATCCGCGCCCAGATGGATACCACGCTCAACTGCATGCAGGTCTTCCTCTCGCTCACCTATGGCGACGGTCGTCGCGAGGAGGTGATGGTGCCTATGGTGCTCGATGCTGAAGGCCGCTGGCGCCTGCAGTAGCATCTTTGCTGAGCGGCGTTGCGGACGGTGTGACAGCGCGTTGCGGACGGTGTGACAGCGCGTTGCGGACGGTGAGGCGGAGCGATGCGGATGGAGTATTGTGGCCAGCGTTACTCCGTTGCATGCCGTCGCCTACGGTCTTCTGCGCCGTGGGGCTACTTGCTTCACTTAGCTAGTGCAAAGTTACTCAATATTTCTGACATATACAAACATCCAATGTTAAATGGTGTAAAAAGTACACTTTTAACTTCTGCCCTATCTTCCAGCGCTAAAAATGTCCCTGTGGATACAGAATACAGAATACAGTTTTTTTAGTGAGTAGGGGGGGTAGGATGGGGATAGAATTTTTATTATATATATAATATATATATTATATATATAATAAAGTATATTTGTAAAGATTTCTGCTACAATGTCGTGTCGCTCCTGAAAAAACTGTATTCTGTATTTCTGTATCCCACACTATTGTGTGGAGTTGTTATTAGTCAAAAACGTTTTAGGTCAAAAGATTTGGCGGTTTCAGATTATTTTCGTATCTTTGCACAGTCAACATCAACATAAGGTAATGAACGTACATATGCGCACATCATGCGCGCACAGGAACGCATAATAAACTACTGACGACGATGGACGAGAAGATACAAGTTTGCCCGTATTGCGGGCGCGAAGTGACCCCTGGAGCTGAGACCTGCCGCTACTGCGGCCGTCCTGTGGTGATCAGGGCACGTGGCGCTGCCCTTGCCCCAACAATCACCAGAACGCCTGCAGCACGCCCTGCAAGCCCGTCGACAGCACACCCTGGCACGCCTTCCAGCATGTCCTCAACACGCTCAGCAGGCACCTCACAAGCCCGTGCCGGCACGTTATCACAGCGACCTGCAGCAAGGAAAGCCGCGAAGGAAGCCGCCGACGAACCCGTCAACAAGCGCAAACGCATGCTGCACCTGGCGATCCTGTTCCTTCTCCTGGCTATTATTCTTTACGGTACTTACGAATTGCTCGGCTGAGCAAGCGTGGCCTGTCGCATCTCCTTGAGCAGGTTGCTGGCGAAGATAAAGTCGGTGAGGCGCTGGTTGGTGGAGTGCATCACCTCAGCCGACACGCCCTGCCACTCCTTGCGCCCCTCGTGGATGAAGAGGATATTCTCGCCGATGCCCATCACAGAGTTCATGTCGTGGGTGTTGATGATGGTGGTCATCTGATATTCATGCGTTATGCTGTGCAACAGCTCGTCGATGACAAGGCTGGTCTTGGGGTCAAGGCCCGAATTAGGTTCATCGCAGAAGAGATACTTCGGATTGAGGGCGATGGCCCGGGCGATGGCCACACGCTTCTGCATGCCTCCTGAGATCTCGCCCGGATACTTGCTGTCGGCATCGACCAGGTTGACGCGCGCCAGACAGTCCTGCGCCCTGCGCTGCCGTTCCCTGAGCGTCATCGACGAGAACATGTCAAGCGGAAACATCACATTCTCGAGCACCGTCAGCGAGTCGAAGAGCGCCGCACTCTGGAAGATCATGCCCATCTCGCGCCGCATCTGCACCTTCTCACGCTTCGACATGGCCACGAAGTCGCGCCCGTCGTAGAGCACCTGTCCGCTTGTAGGCTCGAGCAGGCCCACGAGATTCTTCATGAGCACCGTCTTGCCGCTGCCGCTTCGACCGATGATGAGGTTGGTGATGCCGTCGGCGAAGACCGTCGAGATGTCGCTGAGCACCTCTTTCGTGCCCATCAGCTTGCCGTCGGGCCCATATTCCTCGAAGCTCTTATAGAGGTTTTTGACTTCAATCATGACAACAGTTGTGTTAGGAAGACATCGCTGAAGAGAATGAGCACGCTCGACGAGACGACGGCGTTGGTCGAGGCCTTACCCACGTTGACGCTGCCCCCCTCGACGGTATAGCCGCAGTAGGCAGGCACGCTGCTGATGATGAAGGCGAAGAACTGGCTCTTGATGATCGACATCCACAGGAACCAGGGCACGAAGTCGTGCTGCAGGCCCACGGTGAGGTCGTCGGGAGGCATGATATGGCCGATATAAGCCGTTCCGTAAGCCCCCAGCACGCCCATCGCCGACGAGAAGATGACGAGGAAGGGCATGATGGTGAGCAGGCCCAGAATCTTGGGCAGGATGAGGTAGCAGGCCGAGTTCACGCCCATGATGTCGAGCGCATCGATCTGCTGCGTGACGCGCATCGTGCCCAGCTCCGAAGCGATGTTCGAGCCCACCTTGCCTGCCAGGATGAGACACATGATCGACGACGAGAACTCGAGCAGCATGATCTCGCGCGTGGTGTATCCTGCCACCCAGCGCGGCATCCAGGGCGACTCGATGTTCATCTTCATCTGGATGCAGATCACGGCTCCGATGAAGAACGAGATGAGCAGCACGATACCTATGGAGTTGACGCCCAGTTGCGCCATCTCCTTGACGTACTGCTTCCAAAACATGCGCATGCGCTCAGGCACTGAGAACGTGCGACCCATCAGCAGCAGGTAGCGTCCAAACGTGGTGAGATACCGTTGGATAAACACTTCGCAGATCGATTGTTGTGGTGCAAAGGTACGCATTAAAAACGAGTGCAGGCAGGCAGTTTGCATTTTTTAACCACACCTAAACGTATTTAACGGACATCCATGAGACATATAGAAAAATACATGAGACATATAGAAAAGTCGCCAATACAATTTAGAAAAGCTATTAAACATTCTTATACGCGCGATAGGCAAAAATGCCGTACCTTTGCACCCAGAAACCAAAATATAATAATCACTTACACGTATGAACAACAAACGACAGACCTGCAAGCGCAGTCGGCAATGGATGCTGGCCGTCGCCGGCGTGCTCCTGGGCAGTGCCTGGCTGTCGTCATGCTCGCAGTATGACCTCGACGAAAAGACACCCGAGGGGTGGGGATCGAGTATCTACAGCTGGCTCGACGAGCAAGGCAACTACACCAACACAGTGCGCATGATCAACGACCTTGGCTACAAGGAAGTGCTGGCCAAAACCGGTTCGAAGACGCTGTTCGTGGCCGACGACGACGCCTACGAGCGCTTCTACCGCAACAACCCATGGGGTGTGAGCAGCTACGAGCGGCTGAGCACCTCGCAGAAGAAACTGCTGCTCTTCGGCAGCATGATGGACAACTCGATGCAGCTCAACAGCCTGCCCAGCGTCGAAGGCACGCCTCCCAGGGAGGGCGAGTGCATGCGCCGCTTCGCATCGAGCACGCCTTTCGACTCAGTACCCATCCTCACGGCCAGCCAGATGCCTGACAACGCCTACTGGCGCCGCTACCGCGAGTCGGGCAAGACAATGGTGTGCATGACCGACAACAGCACCGTCCCCCTGGTGCAGTTCATCGAGAAGCAGCTCGTCAACAAGCGCATCACCAACAGCGACTACGACTTCATCTACAACAATACCACGCACCGTCAAGCCGGCGACGCCAGCATCAACGGCGTGCAGGTGGAGCAGCCCAACATCAAGTGCTCGAACGGTTTCATCCACAAGATGGGCGAAGTCATCACCCCGCTGCCCAACATGGCCGAGCTGCTCAGGCAGAAGCCCAACGTGAGCCTGTTCAACCACCTGCTGGAGCGCTTCTGCGCACCCTACCCCCTCGACCAGGCCACCACCACGCAATACAACTACCTCTACGACACCAACGTCGACACCGTCTTCCAGAAGCGGTTCTTCTCGGAGAAGTCGCAGAACGGCGCGGCCATCAACCAGACGCCCGACCGCGGCCCTGTGAACGGCCAGCTGAAGTACGACCCTGAGTGGAACGCCTACTATGCAGGCCTCAACGACCAGGAGGGCAACATCGTCATGCAGCGCGACATGGCCGTGATGATGGTGCCCAGCGACGACGCCCTCAACGCCTATTGGAACGAGGGTGCAGGCAAGGTGCTGCGCGACTACTACGGCTCGTGGGACAACGTGCCCGACGACGTCGTGTCGAAGCTGCTCAACAACAACATGCTCTCGTCGTTCATCGGCAGCGTGCCTTCGAAGTTCTCCAACATCCTCAACGATGCCAACGACCCGATGGGCGTAGAGGTGGAAGCCATCGACAGCGTCTGGCTGGGATGCAACGGAGCCGTCTACCTCACCAACCGCGTCTACTCGCCTACCGCCTACGTCAGCGTCAGCTTCCCGGCACTCATCAACGAGACGATGCGCATCCTCTACTGGGGCATCGAGCAGCTGCAGTACAACGTCTACCTCAACTCGCTCAACAGCTACTATAGCTTCTTCATCCCCACCAACGGGGCCCTGCTGCAGTATATCGACCCCTGTTCCTACGGCAAGAGCAGCACACAGCTCATGCGCTTCCACTACGACGCCACGAAGGTCAACAAGACTGAGCGCGTGTGGGCAAGCCTGTGGAACTACGACCCGCAGACGGGCGAGCTGGGCGACTCCATCGGCCGCGTGACCGACTACAACATCATACGCAACCGCCTGAAGGATATCCTCGACACGCATATCGTCATCGGCAACGTCGAGGACGGACACACCTACTACCGCACCAAGGGAGGCACTGAGATACGCGTCAACAACCCGAAGGCCGGTGCCGCAGGAATGACCGTCGAAGGCAGCTACCAGGCCAACGAGGGACAGCCCGCAAAGGTGAGCTACGTCTACGACCAAACCGACGGCGGCAACGGCAAGAGCTACATCCTCGACGCGGAGCCCATCATGGGAACCCGCCAGACCGTGCGCGACGTGCTCGCACAGCATGAGGAGTTCTCCAAGTTCCTCGAGCTCATGGACGGCAGCGGACTCTTCGAGCAGATTCACCTCAACCGCAATGCTGCTCCCGGACAGAACATCGCATCGTTCAACACCTACCACTACACCGTCTACGTGCCCTCCAACGAGAGCATCGAGGCGCTGCAGCGCGCAGGCAAGCTCTCGTCGTGGGAGAAGGTCGATGCCTATGAGGAAGAAGGCAACATCACCGCCAAGACGCGCGACTCGCTGCAGATCGTCAACTTCCTCAAGTATCACATCCAGGACAACGCACTCTTCATCGGAGCCGAGCCCGAGAGCGGCGACTTCGAAACAGCAGTCATCGACCCCTCGACCGAGCGCTTCTATCGCGTCAGCGCACGACTCGAGGACGACGGCATCACACTTGTCGACCATGCAGGCAACCAGCGCAGGGTGGTCACCAGCAACCCGCAGCTCTACAACCTCATGGCGCGCGAGTACCTCTATTCCGAGAGCGACGCGTCGCGTGCGAACAATATTGAAACAAGCTCGTCGGCAGTTATCCACCTGATTAACGAACCGCTCCTAATTGAACAATGACACTATGAATACGAAGCGAATACTGATAGGCCTGGCGCTTATCATCTTCCATTTTTCATCCAGCGTAGCACAGCAGGCAGGCGACATCATCAGCGGAACGGTGTCCGACGACTTCGGCCCCGTGATGATGGCCAACGTCGTGGAGATCGACGCCGCCAACCGTATCGTCGCCTCTGCCGTGACCGATATGAGCGGAAACTTCTCCTTCAAGCTGAAGAATCCCAAGGACAAGCTGCGCGTCACCTATGTGGGCTATAAGACCGTCACCCTACCCTTCAACAAAACGAAGTACGCCATCAAGCTGCAGGATGCCACCCAGATCCAGAACGTGACCATCACCGCCACCAAGCGCTCAGGTGGATCGGGCCTCTCCATTCCCGTCGATGAGATCTCAACCGCCCAGCAGAGCATCAACATGAGCGAGTTCGAAGGACTGTCGATGACCACCGTCGACGAAGCCCTGCAGGGACGTATCGCAGGTCTCGACATCGTGGCCAACTCAGGTAACCTCGGAGCAGGCACATCGATGCGCCTGCGTGGTGTATCGAGCATCAACGGCTCGAGCGAGCCACTCATCGTCGTCGACGGCAACGTCTGGGAGACCAATACCAACGACTTCGACTTCTCGTCGGCCAACGAGGAGAAGTTCGCAGAGCTGCTCAACGTCAACCCTGACGACATCGAGAGCATCTCCGTCCTCAAGGATGCCGCCGCTACGGCCATCTGGGGATCGCAGGGCTCCAACGGTGTCATCGAGATCAAGACCAAGCGAGGCACACGCGGAAAGACCAGCGTCGACTACAGCTTCCGCCTGACTGCCACACACCAGCCCAACGGCTACAAGCTGCTCAACGGCGACGAGTACACCATGCTGCTCAAGGAGGAATACTTCAACCCCTCGATGAGCGACGTGGCCAGCAACATCCAGGAGCTGAACTACAACCCCTCCTTCGCCGAGTACGAGATGTACAACAACAATACCGACTGGCTCGAGCAGGTCAAGAAGACCGGATGGCGACAGAACCACTACCTCGCACTCAGCGGCGGCGGTGAGAAGGCTCACTTCCGCGTGGGTGCCGGCTACGACCACGAGACGGGATCCATCATCGAGCAGCAGCTCGACCGCTTCACCTCGCGCGTCAACCTCGACTACTTCGTCAGCGACCGCATCAAGATCGAGACCAACATCGCCCTCACCTACACCAAGAACCACAAGAACAACGGCGACCTGCTCTCCATCGCCTACGTCCGCATGCCCAACCTCTCGATCTTCGAGCAGGACAAGATGGGCATCGACCAGGACGACTACTACTCGATGCTGCCAACGGTCAGCTCATCGCTGCGCGACCAGCTCAACCACAAAAACCCCGTGGCACTGGCCAAGCTCGCCAAGAGCAATGAGACCAGCTACAACATCACGCCCGAGTTCAAGCTGCGCTACGACCTGCTGGGCATCGACAACGACCACTCACGCCTCAACTACGAAGGCAAGGTAGTATTCAACATCTTCAATAGGTACAACGATAATTTCATGCCCCTCTCGCTCAGCACGACGGGATGGAACGACACAGGCAGCAACAGCACTTCGTCGGATATGTCGAAGAGCCTGGGCGTCACCACCACCCACACGCTGACCTTCACGCCGGTGTTCCGCAACCGCGACCACTCGCTGACGATGATGCTGCGCGGACAGCTCACCAGCGGCACCTCTTCGTCGCAGAACACCTCAGCATGGGGATTGCCCAGCGGAACCATCCAGAGCACAGCCGCCGAGGGCATCATCAACAACATGTCGACTGGCAGCGGCCAGTGGCGCAGCATGTATTTCACCTACTCCGCCCACTATGCGTACAAAGGACGCTACATGGCCGACTTCTCAGTACGCCGCGACGGAAGCACCAAGTTCGGCGACGACCAGCGCTGGGGCAACTTCCCCGCACTCTCGCTGCGATGGAACATCAGCCGCGAGCCCTGGTTCCAGAAGGCGCTGCCCTTCATCTCGATGCTCTCCATCCGTCCGGGTTGGGGTATCGTAGGTAAGCAGCCGGGAGCCGAAGCCCTCTACTACAGTAAGTACCGCAACGGCGCAGGATACCTGGGCGAAGGCAGCGTCTATCCCCAGAACATCCAGCTCAACAACCTGAAGTGGGAGCAGAAGGAGACCTACAACATCGGTGCCGACTTCGGTTTCTTCAACGAGCGCATCACGGGTAACGTCGAGCTGTACTGGCAGTACACCACCGACCTGCTGATGTCCTCACGAGGCATTCCCACATCATCCGGCTATGAGACGCTGGCTTACCAGAATGTGGGCGACATGAAGAACGTCGGTTGGGAGTTCAACCTCAACGGCAACCAGATCATCAAGGCCGGCAAGTTCTCAGCCGACTTCAACATCACCTTCGCCAACAACAAGAACCAGATCACGGCGATGGACGAGACCTGTCTGGCAAGCCTCAACAAGGAGTTCAACCGCTCCAACGGCTCCTACCTCACCCGCGTAGAGCTCAACACCGCACTCGGAAGCATCTACGGATTCCGCTACAAGGGCGTCTATCAGTACAGCGACTACTCGCCCGAGGAGATTCACGGCGTCAGCGGTCCCAATGCCCCTGTGGCACGCGACAAGGAAGGGAATGTCATCCTCGACGAGAACCGCATGACCAAGCCCATGATGTTCTGCGCAGGAAGCGTGAACTATGAGTTCCGAGGCGGCGACGCCATCTACGAGGATATCAACGCCGACGGACAGATCAACGAGCTCGACATCGTCTACCTGGGTTCCTCGCTGCCTAAGTTCACTGGCGGCTTCGGATTCAAGTTCCACTGGGGACGCCTCACCTGGAACAACCAGTTCAACTTCCGCTACGGCAACAAGATCATCAACCAGGCACGCATGGAGGTCGAGAAGATGTACGACAACAACAACCAGAGCCGCGCCGTCAACTGGCGCTGGCGCGTCGAGGGCGACATCACTGAGATTCCTCGCGCTCTGCGTCAGACAGGTTACAACTGGCTGGGCAGCGACCGCTTCGTGGAGGACGGATCGTTCATCCGTCTGAACTACTCACAGCTCAGCTATTCACTGCCCTCGAAGACCATCAAGAAGTGGGGACTCACACAGCTCTCCTTCCACGTCTCGGCCAACAACCTCTTCGTGCTGACCAAGTACTCAGGCGCCGACCCCGAGGTGGGCTACGGATCGATGGGCATCGTCACCGACAATGCCAAGACCCCGCGTGCGAAGTCCTTCACAGGTGGCATCACCATACGTTTTTAACTGAGAACAAAGACATCAAGTATTATGACTACCAAGAAATATAACATCAGCAGAATTGTGATGAGCCTGGCACTGGGCACAGCACTCACCAGCTGCTCCGACTTCCTCGATATCCTGCCCATGAACGACGTGGTGCTGGAGAACTACTGGACGGAGAAGGCCGATGTCACCAGCGAGATGAACAGCTGCTACGAGACGCTCGAACATAGCGACGCGCTCACTCGTATGGCCGTCTGGGGAGAGATGCGCAGCGACAACATCCGCATGGGAGCCAGCGTGCCCAACGACATCAACGAGATTCTCAAGGAGAACCTGCTGCCTTCCAATCCCTATTGCAACTGGGCAAAGATCTATGAGTGCATCAACCGTTGCAACATTCTCTGCCACTATGCACCCATCGTGCAGGCCCTCGACCCCAACTATACCGAGGACGAGATGAGAGCCAATATCGCCGAAGCCACCACGCTGAGGTCGCTGGCTTACTTCTACCTCATCCGCACCTTCCGCGATGTGCCCTACACCTCTAAACCCAGCATCGACGACACCCAGCAGTATGTGTTGCCTGCCACTCCGTTCAACGACGTTCTCGACTCGCTCATCAGCGACCTCGAGCGTGTGAAGGGCGATGCCGTCAGGCGCTACTACACCGACGACAGCAGCAATGCCTACCAGAACTCATGCCGCATCACCCGATGGGCCGTCTATGCACTCCTGGCCGACCTCTACCTCTGGCGCGGCGACTGGGATCAGGCCATACACTACTGCGACCTCGTCATCGACTTCAAGCGGCAGCAGTACCAGGAAATGCTCGAGCGTGAGGGCAATGTCAACAACATCGACCTCATCGACAGCATTCCCATGATCCTCACCAAACCCATAGGAACGACCGACTGCGGCAATGCCTACAACGAGATCTTCGGCACGGGCAACTCCTTCGAGAGCATCTTCGAGCTCTACTTCAACTCTACGCAGAGCCAGAAGAACACCTGGGTGAGCAGCTTCTACGGCAACAACAATAACGTGGTGGGACAACTCTCGGCTCCCGACTTCCTCTTCAAGGATGTGGCTACGGGTTCCAACAACGTGTTCAAGCGCACCGACGGACGCGCCTACGAGGCCAGCGAGCTCTCCAGCTCACGCTACGCCATCACGAAGTACGCTCGCCGCACCGTCACCTACTCTACACGCAACGTCACTACCGAGAAGGACCTCAACCTCTCGTCATCACGACGCGCCAGCGAAGATGCCAACTGGATCTTCTACCGCCTCAGCGATATGATTCTCATCAAGGCCGAGGCTCTCATCGAGCGCGCACAGGAAGGTGACTTCGACGCTGCCTTCGCACTCATCGACATAGTCAACAAGCGAGCCAACGATGCCGTCAACGGCATGCGCTCCAGCACCCTCAACAAGGCCGACTACGCCGACTCGAAGGCTGCGATGGAAGGCCTCGTGCTCGAGGAGCGTCAGCGTGAGTTCCTCTTCGAAGGCAAGCGCTGGTTCGACCTGGTGCGCTTCGCCCGTCGCGACGGCGACAACTCGCGTCTCATCAACCTTGCTTCGCGCAAATACCTCGAGAACGTGAACGCCATCAAGATCAAGCTGGCCGATCCCAACATCATCTACTTCCCATACGCCAAGAGCGAGCTGAAGGTCAACCCGCTGCTCAAGCAGAACCCGGCCTTCACCACTGGCGAGGACTCTGAGCTCAACAGATAGTCAACTCAATAAAACGAAAACGGATATGATTACAAAGAACATCAAATATCTCCTCGTCTGTGGCGTGATAGGTTGTGTCGCAAGTACTGCCCTGACCTCCTGCGTCGACAACGACGATGACGTGCCCGAGAACTACTACGAGGCCACGAAGCTCACGGCAGCTGCGTTCCTCGAGGAGCGCCCCGAGCTCTTCAGCGAGTTCATCGGCATCCTCAAGCGCACACCCTATTTCTCTATGCTCTCCACCTACGGCACCTACAGCAGCGCCGGATTGCTGAAGTACACACTCTTCGCCCCCACCAACGAGGGCATTGAGCGCTACCTGAAGCGCAACGGCTACAGCAGCATCGAGCAGATACCTACGGAGACCTGCGACACCCTCGCACGCACGCACATTATTAAGAAAGGTGCGTTCTTCACCACCGATATCAGCGAAGGTGCCCTGCCCGAACTGAACATGGACGATGCCTACATCGTACTGTCGTCCGACAGCGATGTGACCAACAACAACAAACTGGTCTACTACATCAACAAGAACTCCCGCATGCTCGAGTTCAACGACTCGGTCACCAATGGTGTGGTGCACGTCATCAACAACACCATCACCTCGAGCAGCATGCTCCTGGCCGACAAGATCGAGGAGGACTCCACGCTGACGCTCTTCAGCGAGGCGCTGCGGATGACGGGTATGGCCGACTCACTCACGCGCTACATCGACGAGAACTATTACTGCAGCGACGACTCGGTATATACCGGCACGATGGAACGATGCACCAGCGGTAGTGCCCAGTACACACGCACATTCTGGGTGGGCAAGCGCTACTTCAAGTACACCGCCTTCGTCGAGCCCGACTCCGTGTTCCATCGCAATGGCATCCACAACATCGACGACCTCAAGGCCTATGCCAAGAGCGTCTACGACAAGACCTATCCCGAGGATGCAGGACTCTACGACGACAATCCCAAGGACCGTCGCAACCCCCTCAACCGCTTCGTCAGCTATCATCTGCTCAACCGCATCGGACAGTACAACAGCTGGGTACCCTCAGGCACCATCCGCGAGCGCTGTCTCGACACCAAGCTCATCGATCCTGAGGAATACTACGAGACAATGTGTCCCGGCACCATCATGCGCTTCGCAGGACCGTCGGCCGGACTCTTCATCAACCGTCGCGGCGTGCAGAACAGAGCCGAGCGTGGTGCCTTCGTCAAAGGCGTGAGGGTGCTCTCACCGTCAGAGTCGGGCCAGACCGACCAGAATGCCCTCAACGGTGTCTATCACTATCTCGACGATATCCTCGCCTACACTACTGAGGTGCGCGACGTCGTGCTCAACCGCCGCATCCGCATCGACGCCACCGTGCTCAGCCCCGACTTCATGAACTGTAACGGCCGCGGACGCTACGGCGAGGACATCCTGACGGGATTCAAGAACAAATACATCACCGACTGGGAATGCAGTCCCGAGACTTTCGTCGGCGTGCACAGCGATGTTGACTATTGGCATTCCTATCAGGCCAATGCCGTCTGCGTCAGCGGTGTGTTCGACGTATCTTTCAAGCTGCCTCCCGTGCCGTCCGGCACTTATGAGGTGCGCCTTGGCTACACACCAGGCGAGGAACGCGGTGTGGTTCAGGCCTATCTGAACAACGTTCCCTGTGGCATTCCCATTGACTTGCGTGTATGGGGTGGCGACCCGACCATCGGTGCCACAGACGATACCGAGGATGAGGAAGAGAACATTGCCAACGACAAGGCCATGCACAATCGTGGCTACATGAAAGGTCCTGACTGCTGGCATCCTGGTGGCGGCGACGATTCCATGCGCCAGCTCAGCCCCCTGCGCCGCATCCTGACCACTCAGTACCTCGATTCCAACAAAGAGTACCGTCTGCGCATGCGTCAGGTGCTCGACGACCCCAACCGCTACTGGTCGTTCGACTACATCGAGCTTTGTCCCAAGAGTGTCTATGGCAGCCCTGAGGGCGAAGATACACATTAACTGACAATTGAAATAATATGATTATGATTAACAAGATAACCAAAAGGCATCTGATAGGTTTTTCATTTATCATTTGTCATTTATCATTTAGCATAGCGCTCACCTCCTGTTCCGAATGGGACGACCACTACGAAGGAGCGCAGACAGGCACTAGCCTGACGCTCTGGCAGCAGCTGCAGCAGCATCCTGAACTGAGCGACTTCTGTCAGGTGCTCGAGCAGACAAAGGTGTTCCGCATGCACAAGAAGACTCCCGTGAGCTATGCTCAGCTGCTCGACGGAGGACAGTCGTTCACGGTAGTGGCACCTGTCAACGGTACCTTCAACCGCGACTCCCTCATCCGTCTGACCCAGACACATCAGGGCGACTCGGTAGCCGAGAAGTTCTTCGTGCTCAACCACATCTCGCGCTCCACCAGCTCGATGAAGGACTACGAACAGTCGATGCTCATGCTCAACTCCAAGCACATGACGCTCTCGGCAGGCACCATCGAGGGTGTCGCCCTCAAGGCATCCAACCTGCATGCCAAGAACGGAGTGCTGCACATTGCCGAGCGTCCCCTGCCCTATGAGTACAACCTCTACGAGGCCCTGTGCGATATGGCCGACCTGAGTGCCATCGGCAATTTCCTGCGCCAGTACGACGAGGACTACTTCGATGCTGACGCCTCCGTGTCGAGCGGTATCGTCGAGGGTGTGCCCGTCTATGTCGACTCTGTCGTCATCGAGCGCAACCGCATGCTCCAGCGCATCGGACTCATCAATGCCGAGGACTCCACCTACTGGATCGTGGTGCCCACCACCGAAGGCTGGAACCGTGCCTGGGACGAGGCCACGAAGTATTTCGTCTACGACGCTACCGTCCTCAAGCGCGACTCCATCCAGCAGTACTGGACCAACCGCGCCCTGCTCGACGATGCCGTCTTCAACATGACCGACCAGCACTCCACGCAGGATTCGCTGTGGTCGGTGCCCTACCTCAGCTGGCGCACAGGATGGGTCAGCGGAAAGCCCATCTATCACGTCTTCCAGAAGCCCTTCGCCGCAGGTGGCATCCTCTACGGCGCCGAGCCTGTGGCATGCAGCAATGGTGTGCTCTACAAGTCCAGAGAGTGGCCCTTCGACCCCGTCAAGACCTACTTCAAGGAGATCTGGGCTGAGGGCGAGAGCACGTGGCTCATCACCGCCGACAAGGACTGCTCGTTCAACGGACGCCGCCAGGTGGCCGACAGCATCTCAGAGAATGCCTACCTGCAGGTGCTGCCGCGCACCACGACTTCGAACTGGAACCTCACCTTCCGTCTGAACAACACCCTCTCCGGCGACTACGACATCTGCGTCATCATACTGCCCAAGTCGGTGAGCAACCAGAACGATCCCGACATGCGTCCCTGCAAGTTCAAAGCTACGCTCAACTATGTCGACGAGCAGGGCAAGGAGCTGTCGTTCAACTTCGACAACAAGCAGTTCCAGAGCAATCCCGAGAAGGTCGACACCGTAGTCCTGGCAGAGGCCTTCCACCTGCCTGCCTGCAACTACGACCAGAACGACATCAAGGTCAGCCTGACGCTGCAATGCAACATACTGGCACGCGAGACGGCACGCTACGCCCGTGAGATGTATCTCGACTGCATCTATCTCCGTCCTAGAACCTCTAAATCCGAATAAGCCATGAAGAAGCATATATTAACTGCAATATTGATGCTGACAGCACTCTCATTGTCAGCACAGGAGAAAGCGGTGGTGAGCAACGACAATTCGCAGACCGTCAAGGGACGCGTCGTCGATGCCGCTACAGGACAGCCCTTGGCCGGTGTCATCGTCTCAGCCTACGGCAACCTGCGCCAGACCACAATGACCGGCGACGACGGATGCTATGAGCTCAACGTACCCGGACACGTGCGCTCTATCGCCATGCGCGTCGACGGCTACAACATGCAGCAGGCAGCCATCAGCGACGGACGTGCCGACGCAAAGCTCTATCGCGATGTCTTCAGCCAGGACTACAGCGCCACCACTACTGCCAACCTCTCGGCCGAGGCAGGCAACTTCAGCAACACCTCCGATATGAACATCGACCCGCTTATCTCGCAGCAGCTGGCAGCCCACGTGCGCAGCGTCAGCCGCGGAGGCATTCCCGGCATGGGCAACACGATGCTCATCAGCGGCATCAACTCGCTCAACATCAATGCCCAGCCCCTCGTCGTCGTCGACGATGTCATCATGGACATGCAGTATGGGCGCCAGATGCTGCACGACGGCTACTTCAACAATATCCTGGCCAACCTCAATGTCAACGACATCGAGAGCGTGCAGGTGCTCAAGAACGGTACCGCACTCTACGGAGCCAAGGGGGCCAACGGCGTAGTGCTCATCAAGACCAAGCGCAACAAGTCGATGGCTACGAAGATCGACGTCACCATCAACGGACGCTACGAGCTCATACCACGCCAGCCCGAGATGATGGATGCCGATGCCTACCGGCTCTACTCCACCGAGCTGCTGGCAGGCAAGACCAACCCCATCCTGCTCGGCAAGATGAAGTACCTCAACAGCGACCCCACCTATTATTATTACAACCAGTACCACAACCAGACCGACTGGGTGGACCAGGTCTACAAGAATGCCTTCTCGCAGAACTACGGCATCAACGTGCAAGGTGGTGACGACGTCGCATCCTACAACCTCTCCGTAGGCTATTCCCTGGGCAACAGCACCCTGAAGGAGAACGACTACTCGCGCTTCAACATGCGACTGAACAGCGACATCAACATCAGCCGCAAGCTCAACGTGCGCTTCGACGCCTCCTACAGCGATGTCGACCGCTCCCTGCGCGACGACGGAGCACCTGCCGACGCTCTCGGCACGGTCATCACCTCGCCGGGCTTCATCGCCCTGGCCAAGGCTCCCTTCCTCTCGCCCTATGCCTTCGACAAGTTCGGAAAGGTGAGCCACTACCTCGCCGAGGCCGACGACTATCTGGAGGGCAAGTTCCAGGGACGCGGACGACTGGCCAACCCCGTCAGCATCCTCGAGTATGGCGACGGCAAGAACCGCAACTCATTCGGCAACCGCCTCATCATGTTTGCCATCGCGCCCAAGTTCGAATTCAACCGCCGTCTCTCCCTCAGCGAGCACTTCACGCTGGGACTGGTCAATGCCAACGAGAACTACTACCTCCCCATCAAGGGCGTGCCCACGTTCTATGTCGAAGGACTCGACGATGCCACCACCCTGCAGAACATAGCCCGCAGCCAGGCATCGCGCCAGACCTCCATCCAGAGCGACACACGTCTCACCTGGAGTCCCAAGATCAGCCTGCCCGGCTCCGACCTCAAGGTCATCGTCGGCGTGCGCTATCTCAGCAATGAGTATAAGCTCACCTCGCAGCAGGGCTACAACTCGGGCAACGACAAGACGCCCAACATGTCGGGATCGCTGCAGTTCAAGAGCACCGACGGTGCCGACGACAAGACACGCGAGATCACCTGGTATGCGCTGGCCAACTACAGCTATGCCGACCGCTTCTACCTCGACGCAGGACTCTCGGCACAGTCCTCCTCGCGCTTCGGCGACGATGCCTCGGGCCTCAAGCTCTTCGATGCCGTATGGGGACTCTTCCCCAGCATTCAGGGAGCATGGGTGCTCTCCAATGAGCGCTGGCTCGCTGCCGCACCCGGCATCAACTACCTGCGCCTGAACCTGGGCTTCGACGTCTCGGGCAACGACGACATCGACTACACAGCCTCACGCTCCTACTTCATTGCCAAGCGCATGCTCGGCGAGAGCGTCAGCGGCAAGGTCATTGGCAACATCGGCAATACCGACCTGCAATGGGAGACCACACGCCGGCTGACGGCAGGCCTCACGGGCAACTTCCTCAACAACCGTCTCAACGTGCGCCTCAACGTGTTCAAGGGATGGACATCCAACCTCCTCTCCCTGCGACAGCTCGCCTGGACCTCAGGTCTCGACCAGAACTGGAGCAACGACGGCCGTCTGCAGAACATGGGCTTCGACGTCAGCATCGATGCCAAGCTGCTCGCTCTGAAGGACTTCAGCTGGGAGATGGGAGCATCGGCAGGTCACTATAAGAACGAGGTGACAGCCCTGCCCGACAACGACCGCGCCATCGAGACCGCCATCTACGGAGCCACCATCCTCACGCAGGTAGGCCAGCCCGTGGGACTCTTCTACGGGCATAAGTCCGACGGCGTCTATGCCACCACAGCCGAGGCACAGGCCGACGCACACTACGTCCTCAAGCAGAACGGCGACCACCAGTACTTCGAGGCTGGCGACATGCGCTTCGCCGATCTCGACGGCAACAAGCTCATCGATGACCGCGACCGCACCGTCATCGGCGATCCCAATCCCGACATCTACGGCAACATCTTCACCACCCTCACCTACAAGAACCTGCAGCTCCAGGCCACGATGACCTACTCGCTGGGCAACGACGTCTACAACTATCAGCGCTCGCTGCTCGAGGGTGGAAGCCTCTTCCTCAACCAGACCACAGCCGTTGAGAACCGCTGGAACACCGAGGGACAGCAGACCGACATCCCACGCGTGGCCTATACCGACCCCATAGGCAACTCCCGCTTCAGCGACCGCTGGATAGAGGACGGCAGCTACCTGCGCCTGAGCAATGTCACCCTCTCGTGGCACATGCCCATACAGAGCACCTACCTGCAGGGCATCACCATCTGGGGCGCGGCTCAGAACCTCTTCACCATCACTCCCTACCTCGGCAGCGATCCCGACTGCGCCATGAACGGAGGCATCCTCACGCAGGGCATCGACCGCGGACTACTGGGAGCAGGACGCAGCTTCTCGCTGGGTGTCAACATCAACCTGTAAAACCCACCCACAGCCCCTCCCGTCCGGGAGGGGAGTGGCCATCATAAACGAAATAAAACAAACAGCTATGAATAAAGTGAATTTTATCAATAAAACGAAAAAGCAGCTGGCCAGACTAAGTGCTATCCAAGCTCCCCTCCCGAGTGGGAGGGGATGGGGGTGGGTCCTTGGTGTGTTGCTTCTCTCTTCCTGCTCCGACATCCTCGACACATCGTCAGAGCTAGTAGAGTTCCAGGAAGACAACACCCTCGACCATCCCACCGACTCCGTCTACAGCGTCATGGGCATCGTCAACCGCATGCAGCTCATCGCCGACCGCTCGGTGCTCCTGGGCGAGATACGCAGCGACCTCGTCACGCCCACGGAGGCAGCATCTGCCGACCTCAAGCGCCTCGCAGCCTTCGACTTCGCAGAGCCCAACAAGTACTGCCAGGTGAGCGACTACTACGCAGTCATCAACAACTGCAACTACTACCTCGCCAACGTCGACACCACGCTCCAGCGACGCGGACGCACCCTCTTCCGCTATGAGTATGCTGCCGTCAAGGCCTTCCGAGCATGGACCTACCTCGAGCTGGTGAAGAACTACGGACAGGTGCCGCTCGTCACCGAGCCCGTCATGACCGAGCGCGAGGCCGAGGAGGCGCTCACCAAGCGCGTGGCCACCATCAAGGAGGTCTGCGACTACTTCATAGCCGACCTCACCCCCTACGCACTCGTAGAGCTGCCGCAGTACGGCGACATCAACAGCTACACCTCCACCGAGTTCTTCATCCCCATGCGAGCCCTGCTCGGCGACCTCTGCCTCTGGGCAGGACGCTATCAGGAGGCAGCACGATGGTATCACGACTACCTCAACGACAAGGAGCGCTTCATCACCCTCAACAGCAGCAACCGCGTGCGCTGGACCAGCGTCACCGACTTCCAGCGTCCCTCCGACGCCTATAGCACACAGGGCAACGAAGTCATCAGCCGCATACCTATGGAGCAGCGAGTCTTCGACGGCATCGTCAGCGACCTGCTCAACGTCTTCTCCTCCACACGCGAGAACAACTACTTCTTCCAAGTCACGCCCTCGGCAGGCATGCGACAGCTCTCAGCCGACCAGGTCTACTGCATGGAGTACAAGACCGAGACGACCACCGACACCGTCTACGTACCCCGCTCAGGATTCACCGACAATATCCTCGTGGGTGACCTGCGACTCTCCTCCAACTACAAGAAAACCTCACAGGGCGGACAGGACGAGTACTCCGAGTACTCCACCCTGCGCCAGACCATCGGCAAGCACACCGCCAACAGCATCACCACCTACCGACGCACGATGGTCTACCTGCGCTATGCCGAGGCACTCAACCGCTCCGGACTGCCGCAGTCGGCCTTCGCCGTGCTGAAGTACGGACTCTGCGCCGAGAACAACAGGACACACATCGACAGCCTTGAGCTGGTAGCTGCAGGCGACCTCATCACCTTCGACGAGACAGCCTTCACCCGCGAGACCGTCATCGGCATCCACTCCATCGGATCGGGCGACAGCGAGTGCAACGCCTACTACGACATGCCCCAGCCCTCCACGCCGCTGGCCACGCGTCAGGACACCATCGCCTATCAGATACCCCTTGTCGAGGACCGCATCGTGACAGAGATGGCCCTGGAGGGAGCCTTCGAGGGTTACCGATTCTACGACCTCATGCGCATAGCCCTGCGTCGTGGCGACCCCTCCTACCTAGCCGATCCCGTGAGCCGTCGCAACGGCACCTCCGACCCCGCCGTCCGCGCCCTCCTCATGGACACCTCCAACTGGTATCTCCCGCTGAAGTAAGAACGGAAGCATATCATCCGCAAACAGGCAAGGCCCCCACAACGCTCGGAGACCTTGCCCGTTTTTTTCGCAAAAAATTCCCGTTTTATTTGGTTTTTCACTAGTTTGGCGGAAAAACGACCCGCACATTTGAGCATCGTGGAGAGGCATTACACGTTCGTAGAGACCACAATGCCGACAGGCGACGGTTTCAGCGTCGAGCGCTATGCCCTCGGAGTGTACAACGAACTGCTGTGGGGTCTCACGGGCCTTGTAGAAGAAGGATAAGTGTTGACAGGTCAGCCGTTCCAGTTCCAGTTGTTCCAATTAAAATATGAGGGACAAAATATCCTTATAAACATTACATAACTAATTAATATATAGATAGTTATAGTAAATAGGAGGGATGCTGGAACATCAAAAAAATAATTGGAACAACTGGAACTGGAACGCTCGACCATTAATCATTCATCTAAAAAGCAGATAATCAATGAAATACGATGTTTCAAAACCCAAAGCGCCCACAATGCCAAACCTCGGCAAGGGCACAGAATGCATCAAAATCCTGCTCTCGCAGGCCTCAAAAGACATGTACGAACCCCTGGTTCCGATGTTTTTCCCTATTCTTGGCGCACATATCAGCGGCGAAGAATTTCAGTATCCTGACCTCATTTAGAAGGAAACATATGGCAAAACGGCCAATCGGGTGGCTGGATGAGTCCTCAGGGTGCTTAAAATCCTATGGTTCTCGGCGCTCACAAATCAGCCTGCTCATATCATTGAGCGCCAGGCATTGGTCGCGACGGATGGTGAGGCGCTCGTTGTGATGGCCCCAGGGAGCGAGGAGCAGCAGCTGGCCGCGGGAGCAGGCCTGCGATCGTGCCGAAGAGAGGGCGACGGCCCTCGACGACCATCGTCACCATGTAGATAATGCGCCCGGTATAGTCGTGACCAACGCAGCGGCGCTGCATCGACGGCTTCTTCTCGCCGGCGAACGCTTTCTGACTCTCATAGACCTCGCGTTTCATGTCTGCAAAGGTATGCATTTTCTTTCTTCCCTGCAAGCATCAGGGCGGAAAAGTTGATTGGGAGCGTCGGAATGGGGCGTTCGGGCAGGAGCGTTTTTGAAGGCAAAAAAGTGATAAATCATTGAAAATAATTGCCAAAATATTTGCATATTTCAGAAATTTTTCGTACCTTTGTACCAGAAATGAGAGCATAAGCGTATGCCTCTCAAGGGGTCAGCTGGGAGGCCTGAGAGTAGTGCAACAGCGGCTTCGGAGTAGTGCCTAGAGGCTGTCGAAGTACAAGAAGAGTGCCGTAGGAGCACAGCAAGGAGGCTGCGGAAGTACAACAAGAAGGCCGTCGGAGAGCCCCAGTGAATTGTTAACGGCGTGCGGTAAAAAGATTCACCAAACGCCAAAGTTATTAACCTTAATAAACTTTTACAACCATGTCTCAAAAAGTTCAAAAGTATCGCAACACGAATGAGCTGTCGAAGATGTTCGGCAAGTACTACGTGCGCGCCGTCTACGACGAGAAGTTCATCACTACCTCCGAGCTGGCCGACTTCATCCAGATGCAGGCCTCGGTGAAGCGAAGCGACTGCAAGGCCGTCCTCGACGAGCTGGGAGCAGCCATGAAGCACTACTTCGAGCTGGGTCAGAAGATCAGGATCGATGGCATCGGCATCTTCAAGGTGGGCATCACCAGTGCTCCCTCCGACACCGAGGAGGGCTGCACGGCTGCCAACGTGAAGAAGAGCCGCGTGCTCTTTGCCCCCGAGACGACCTCGTCGCCCACGGGTGAGACTGCCACGGTGCAGCGTCCTGCCCTGGTGAACGGTGTGCCTACGCTGGTAGACTATGAGGTGACCACCTACAATCACCCCGCCACCATGCTCAAGGACATCCGTTTCGAGCTGGCTCACAATGCCACCGGCTCAGGGATCACCCCGAGTGGTGATGACTCAGGTGGCGGTGATGGCGGCGGAGGCGACGAGCCGAGACCTTAGCCCCCCCCCAGCTCAAAGTGTAGAGTGTAGAGTTTAGAGTTTGCTACCGCGCTGACTACCGCACATTGACTCTTAGTGTAGAAAAGCCCCTTCCGTGCTTTGACGCGGGAGGGGTTTTTCGTTGGAGGCGGAGTCAACGCTCCTTAACATTGCACAAAAAATCACCGCTAGGCTTATCGCTTGACGGTGACTCGGTGGTTGGGGTACCCGGACTCGAACCAGGAAAGGCAGGACCAGAATCTGCAGTGTTACCATTACACCATACCCCAATTCCATTATGCTGTCGGGAGCACTTTCCCGAATTGCGGGTGCAAAGTTACTACTTTTTCTTGAACCCGCAAAACTTTTTGGCACTTTTTTCTAAAAAAACTCAAATTTTTCCTTTTTTTGCATCGTAATCGGATAAAAACGCGTACCTTTGTGGCCTAATTACACATCTTTTATTATAAATGGTAGAAACAGAGACACTCGTAAAGACAATCGTAAAGGGAATACAAGAGAAGAAAGGTAAGGACATCGTGGTGGCTGACCTGAGCGCCATCGACGGCACCATCTGCCGCCAGTTCGTCATCTGTCAGGGCGGATCGCCTGCACAGGTGGAGGCCATCACCGAGTCGATAGGCGACATGGCCCGCCTGGAGCTGCAGGAGAAGCCCACACGCGTGGTAGGACTGGAGAACGCCCAATGGGTGGCGATGGACTATGGCGACGTGCTGGTGCACATCTTCCTGCCCGACGTGCGCAGCTACTATGACCTGGAGCACCTCTGGGCCGACGCCCCGCTGATGCATATCCCGGACCTGGACTAGGGTCTGAGGGAGCCATCGATATCTCGACATCTCGAAATCACGAAATTCCGAAATTTCGAAATAAAAAAAATCTCGATATCACGAAATAAAAATCAAAAACAACCAAGGTGAATCAGAAACAGAACAACCAACAACAGCCCAAGATGCCCCGGTTCAACATGAACTGGATCTATCTGATAGTGATTGCCGCCCTGGCCATCTTCTACTTCACCGGCGAGGCCAACGGCGTGCAGCAGCCCCGCTCGGCTCAGAAGGAAGCCACGTACAACGAGTTCAAGGCACGCGTGGACAGCGGCTATGCCACTCGCGTGGTGGTTAACAAGGACACGAAGGTGATCAAGATGTATGTGAAGCCCGAATATATCCGCGAGCTGTTCAACCGCAGCAGCAGCGAGGTGGGCACGGAGCCTTACCTGCTCGTGGAGTTCAACGACTCGGGCAGCCTCGAGAACTTCCTCGCACGAATGAACGACGAGGGCAAGCTGCCTGAGGGCTATAAGTACGAACACGAGGAAGGCACGGGCTTCCTGGGCAGCATGGTGAGCATGCTCTTGCCCATCTTCTTCTTCGTGGCCATCTGGATGTTCTTCATCCGGCGCATGGGCGGAGGCTCAGGCATGGGCGGAGGCATCTTCAGCGTGGGCAAGTCGAGGGCTAAGATGTATGAGAAAGGCGGCGACCTGGGCATCACGTTCAAGGACGTGGCCGGACAGGCAGGTGCCAAGCAGGAGATTCAGGAGATTGTGGACTTCCTGAAGAACCCTCAGAAATATACCGACCTGGGCGGCAAGATACCCAAGGGAGCACTGCTCGTGGGGCCTCCGGGAACGGGCAAGACCCTGCTGGCCAAGGCCGTGGCAGGCGAGGCCGGCGTGCCCTTCTTCTCGATGTCGGGATCGGACTTCGTCGAGATGTTCGTCGGCGTGGGAGCCAGCCGCGTTCGCGACCTCTTCGCACAGGCGAAGGCGAAGAGCCCCTGCATCATCTTCATCGACGAGATCGATGCCGTGGGACGTGCCCGTTCGAAGAATCCTGCCATGGGCGGCAACGACGAGCGTGAGAACACGCTGAACGCCCTGCTGACCGAGATGGACGGCTTCGGCACGAACAGCGGCATCATTATCCTGGCTGCCACCAACCGCGTCGACATGCTCGACTCAGCCCTGCTGCGTGCTGGACGCTTCGATCGTCAGATTTATGTCGACCTGCCCGACCTGAACGAGCGCAGGGAGGTGTTCATGGTGCACCTGAAGCCCCTGAAGCTCGATCCCAACGTCGACGTCGACTTCCTGGCTCGCCAGACGCCCGGCTTCTCGGGTGCCGACATTGCCAACGTATGCAACGAGGCTGCCCTCATAGCTGCCCGTCACAACAGCCCCACGGTAGCAAAGCAGGATTTCCTCGATGCCGTCGACCGCATCATCGGCGGCCTGGAGAAGAAGACGAAGATCATGACCGAAGCCGAGAAACGCTCGATTGCCATCCACGAGGCAGGCCACGCCACCATCTCATGGTTCACGGAGTTTGCCAACCCGCTGGTGAAAGTCAGCATCGTGCCACGCGGCCGTGCCCTGGGTGCCGCCTGGTACCTGCCCGAGGAGCGCGTGCTGCAGACCAAGCAGGCCATGCTCGACGAGATGTGCTCGCTGCTGGGCGGACGTGCTGCCGAGGAGCTGTTCATAGGCACCATCTCGACAGGCGCCATGAACGACCTGGAGCGCACCACAAAGCAGGCCTACGGCATGGTGGCCTTCGCCGGCATGAGCGAGCGCCTGCCCAACATCTGCTATTATAACAATACGGAGTACCAGTTCCAGCGTCCCTACAGCGAGACCACAGCCAAGATCATGGACGACGAGGTGCTGAAGATGATCGGCGAGCAGTATGAGCGCGCCAAGCAGATACTCACCGAGCATGCCGAGGGCCACGCCAAGCTGGCACAGCTGCTGGTGGAGCGCGAGGTCATCTTCGCCGACGACGTGGAGAAGATCTTCGGCAAGCGTCCCTGGGTGAGCCGCTCCGAGGAGCTCCTCGAGGCCCAGATGCGTGCTGATGCTGAAAGAATGGCTGAAGAGAGGGAGAGGAAGCTGAAGGAGCAAGCTCCTTCGGTGGATGGTTAAAGGTGGATGGTGGATGGAGAAATGTTTTTCCCTTGAAATACGATATGAGACATGACAAATGATTTCTTTTATAAACGACTGGATGCTTATCGGCATGCCAAAGAGTTTACGAAATACATTTATTCTCTCACACGGAAATATCCGTCCTATGAGCAATTTGCCATTTGCGATCAACTAAGGAGAGCCGCAGTCTCCATCCCTTCAAATATCGCAGAAGGAATGGGACGAACGGCGATAAAAGAAAGAATCCATTTCCTTGAAATATCCTACGCATCTATGATTGAAGTTCTGTGCCAGCTGGATATATCCGAATCCGTTGGCTACATCTCTTCTGAAGAATTAGCCAAAGCCGAGGATGATGCATCCCGATTAGGACGTATCATGTCGGGCTTAAGAAAGTCCTTACAAGAAAAAGCAGTTAAACAATAACAGTTCGAACTATTCTCCATCCACCATCCACAATCCACCATCCACCAAAAATGAACAACTTCATCGTCAGAACAATAACGGGAATCATCTTCGTAGTTGCCATCGTGGTCAGCTTCCTCAATCCGCTGGCCATGATATTCCTGTTCTCACTCGTCACGGGCATGACCGTCTGGGAGTTTGCAGGACTAGTCAACGAAAGGGAGAACGTGCACATCAACCAGTTTATCACAAGCGTGGCAGGCGTGCTGCTGTTCCTTGCAATGGCCGTTCATGCACGCGGGCTGGACACCCTCAACCTGGCCTTCGTGCCTTGGCTCGCCACCATCATCTACCTGCTCGTCAGCGAGCTCTACCTCAAAGCCACCGACCCCATCGCCAACTGGGCCTACACGATGATGACACAGCTGTACATCGCCCTGCCCTTCTCGCTGCTCAACGTCCTGGCCTTCCAGTTCACCAACTGCGACCTGCCCTGGCTGCTGCCGTTGTCGGTGTTCATCTTCCTGTGGGTCAACGACTCAGGAGCCTACTGTTGCGGCTCGCTGCTGGGCAAGCATAAGCTCTTCCCGCGCATCAGTCCAGGCAAGTCGTGGGAGGGCAGCATCGGAGGCGGCGTGTTCGTGCTGCTGGCAGCATGGCTCATCTCGTTCATCACCACGCAGAAGGGCATCACGACCAACCTCACCACCCTGCAATGGATGGGCATGGGCCTCGTCGTAGCCGTCTTCGGCACGTGGGGCGACCTCATCGAGAGCCTCTTCAAGCGCACGCTGGGCATCAAGGACTCAGGCAACATCCTGCCCGGCCACGGAGGCATGCTCGACCGCTTCGACTCGTCGCTACTGGCCATTCCTGCCATCGTCGTCTATCTGTTTACATTGGCATTACTATGATGAAAAGAATACTTACCACATTGAGTGCAGTCCTGACAGCGGCTGCACTTTTTTCTCAGATACCGGCTCCGCTGCAGGTCAGAGAGCTGAAACTCAAGAACGGCATGACCGTATGGCTCAATGAAGACCACTCACAGCCAAAGGTCTATGGCGAGGTGGTGGTCAGGGCTGGCGCCAAGGACTGCCCCAACACGGGCATCGCCCACTATTTCGAGCACATCATGTTTAAAGGCACCGACCGCCTGGGCACCGTCGACTATGAGGCCGAGCGCCCTTGGCTGGACAGCATCTCACACCAGTACGACCTGCTCTCGCAGACACGCGACGAGGGCGAGCGGGCAGCCATACAGCAGCACATCAACAAACTGAGCCTGCGCGCTGCCGACTATGCCATCCCCAACGAGTTCAGCCGTCTCATCTCGAAGTACGGAGGCAGCGGACTCAATGCCTCTACCAGACCTGACATGACGGGATACTACAACACGTTCCTGCCCCAGTACATCAGCCAATGGTGCCACCTCAATGCCCACCGCCTGCAGCATCCTGTGTTCCGCGGCTTCCAAGGCGAGCTGGAGAACGTCTACGAAGAGAAGAACCGAGGCTCGGACGGACTGATGGAGGTGCTCGACAAGGCGCTGAAGGCTGTGTTCAAGGACCAGCCCTATGGCGACCCCGTCATCGGTTCGACCGAGAACCTGAAGAACCCGCGACTGAGCGATATGGAGGCGTTCTATAAGAAATACTATGTAGCCTCTAACATGGGGCTCATCCTCTGTGGCGACATCACCGTCGACGATGCGCTCATCGCCCTGCTGGAGCAGACCTTCGGGCAGGTGCAGACAGGACCTGTGCCCCAGCGCACGCCATCGCCCATGCCTCCCATCGCCAAGGGCGAACAGGTGCAGATCAAGCTGCCCATCCCCCTCGTCGGTGCTGAGGGCCTCGCCTACAGCGGTCCTACGGCTTTCGACCCCGATGCCAACGCCATGAAGCTGGCACGTCTGTTGCTGTCGAACGAGAAAACCGGCATGATCGACTCGCTGGTCAGCAGTCACGCCGTGATGGAAGCAGGCCTGGAGAACTTCGCGCTCAACGATGCGGGGGTGGAACTGATATACGTCATTCCCAAGCTGTTCGGCAAGTTGAAGAAGGCCGAGGCGCTGTGCCTGGCTCAGGTGGAGCGGCTGATGCAGGGTGACTTCAGCGAAGAGCAGCTGGAGCGCCTGAAACGACAATGCATCCTCGACGCTGAACAGGAGATGGAGACCATCAGCAGGCGTGCCGACATGATGGTCGATGCCTTCTCGCAGGGCTACACCTGGCAGCAGAAGCTCGACCAGCTGGAAGCGCTCAAGCTGGTGACGAAGACCGACGTGGTGCGGGTGGCAAGGAAATATTTCGGTGCCAACAGCCTCAAGTTTATCAAGAAGTACGGCACCGACAAGAAGGAGACGTTGCTGCAGCCGGGCTACGAGCCCATAGCTCCGAAGAACGCCGATGCCAAGTCGGCCTTTGCCCGCGAGCTGGAGCAGCTGCCAGTCAATGAGCAGGCCATCCGTCTAGTCGACTTTGAGCGTGACATACAGCGCTCCGTGCTGAGCGACCACGTCACATTCTATTACAAGCCCAATCCCGTGAACGACATTTTCTCGTTCTCCATCCGCTATCAGAACGGCTCGCGCCATACGCCGCTGCTCACTCAGCTGGGCGAATACTTGCCACAGCTGGGCACCGACTCGCTGACCAAGCTTCAGTTGGAGGCAGCCTGGGAGCGACTGAGCGTGACGCTGGAGGTGGTGCCGGGCGACGAGCGCTTCACCTTCACCATTACCGGGCGCGACAGCCAGCTGCAGCCTGCCCTCCGTCTGCTGGCACACTTCCTCACCTCGGCCAAGGCTGACAGCGAGGCACTAAAGGAGGTCAGGGAGAGCCGGCGCATAGAGGACAAGGCTTTCGGCAAGCAGAAGGATGACATATTGTCGCCGATGGTGTCATACCTGATCTTCGGACAGCAGTCCGACTATCTGCGCCAGCCGTCACTAAAAGAGGTGAAGCGCCTCACCACCGACGATCTCCATCGCCTGTTGTCCGACCTGCTCACCTACGACTGCGAGCTCTTCTACTGCGGTCGCCTGCCCGTTCAGTCTGTTGCGACTTTGTCGCAACAATCCCTCCCCCTCTCCCTCTGCCGCCAGCCCAAGCCCGACACATACCGCCAGCCCATCGAGCCATCCGAGCCGGTGGTCTACTTCTACCATGTGCCCAAGTCGCGCCAGAACTTTGTAGGCACCTGCGAATCGCTGGGCAAGGCTCCCACATGGAAAGACCGCACCACAACCGAGCTCTGGGCACAGTACATGGGAGGAGGCATGTCGTCGGTACTCTTCCAGAACATCCGCGAGTTCCAGTCGCTGGCCTACAGCACCTCGGGCGCATTGCGCGAGCCCAACTACATGCGCCATGCCGATGATGCGCTGCTCTACTTCACCATCACAGGCACTCAGGCCGACAAGACGCTACAAGCCATGCATGCCACCGACTCACTCCTCCGCCAGATGCCCATGAAGGAGGAGAACCTCGATGCCGCCCGGCAGGAGCTGCTCAGCGACGTACAGAACAACTACCCCACCTTCCGCACCTTGGGTTACTACGTGGCCAACCAGCTGGCTGATGGCTACACAGCCGACCGTAACACCGAGAAGGTGAAGCTGCTGCCCCAGGTGACCGCTGCCGACGTGGAGCGCTTTGCCCGCGAGCATATCGCTCCTAACCAGCGCGTATGGTTCGTCATCGGCGACAAGAAGAAAACCGACTTCTCCGCTTTGCAGAGGTACGGGAAAATAGTGGAATTGCACAAAGAAGACATTTATAGATAGTGGAAAGAGGAAAGAGGAAAGTGGAAAGAGAAATGTGAAAAGAGGAAAAGTTGCGAAAATATTTGGTCAAATGAAAAAAAATGTGTTACTTTGCAAGCGGAAACGAAACATGATTCATTAATCTAATAAAACTAAAGAAAGATGAAAAAGATTCTAGTAGCCATCATGGCAGTGCTCTTCGCAGCACCATCATTCGCACAGTACAGCAGCGGCGGATTCTCGCTCGACGAGAGTTCCCTTTATTACGGAATCCGACTGGGAGTAAACTTCGCCGGCATCGGCGGTGACCTTATGGACCAGCTGGACCTGGACACCAAGACAGGCATGACCCTCGGAGGCGTCGTAGGCCTTCGACTGAGCGACAGCACCCCCGTATTCCTTGAGAGCGGACTGTACTACACCGAGCGCGGCGCCAAGAAAGACAAGAACAAGGTAGGCCTGACCTATCTCGAGCTCCCCATCCTGATTAAGTACGGTGTGCAGGTCAGCGACGACATCGCCGTCCTACCCTACATCGGCCCCTACTTCTCCTACGGATTCGCCGGAAAGTACAAGAACAAGGCCCTCGGCATCAGCGAGTCGTCCTACGACACCTTCAAGCACTGGGACATGGGCTTCAAGGTGGGCTGTGGCGCTGAGTACAACAAGCTCTATGCCGAACTGGGCTACCAGTTTGGTGTGGCCAACATCGCCAAGGAGAACCCCGGCGACCTCGATGCCAAGGGCCACGCACTCTACCTGAACATCGGTGTGAACTTCTAAGCGATGAGACACCGCAACCTGCAGCTGCTCGCCATCTGCCTGCTGTCGACCCTCTCGGCAGGCGCATGGCGGGCAGTTTCGCCTAATGGCAAGATCTCGCTTGAGCTGAAAGAGGGAAAGTATGCCGTGAGCTATGAGAAGCAGGAGGTGCTGCTCATCGATGCTCCCAATGCCAATACGCCAATCGGTCCCAGCCGCATCAAGGCTGACTACCAGATGCTTATCGGTAAGCGTCTGCATTGCACCAATGAAGCTAACGAATACCGCATGGGCAACCTGGTGATGCGCCTCTATAACGACGGCCTGGCCTTCCGCTATGAGTACAAGGGCCTGCAGCATGTCAAGGCTCCTGCCGAGCAGACAGCCTACATCATTCCAGAGGGCATCAAGCGCTGGATGCTCCAATGGAGCGACGGTTACGAGGGTTTCTACCCCATGTCGACCACCGCTAACGTGAAGGCGTTGGGAGGCTTTGGTGGTTCCACCCCACAAAATCGTCTTAACAACCATTGGGGATATCCGTTGCTTATGGAGCCTGCCGATGACGTGTTTGCCCTGATTACAGAGGCCAATATCGAGCGCCGGCAGAGTGCATCGAGCCTGTTCAATGAAGGAGAACGCTTCAGCGTGGTGCCCGACAAGAACGATTTGCAGCTGACAGGCGACTGGCACACACCTTGGCGTGTAGTCATCGTCGGTCGTTTGGCTGACATCGTGCAATCTACCTTAGTGACCGATGTCAGCGAGCCTTCACAGCTGACTGACACCAGCTGGATCAAGCCCGGCGTCGTCTCTTGGGTCTATTGGGCTTACAATCATGGTTCCAACGACTATTCAATCATCAAGAAATATGTAGACCTGGCCGTCGCCCTCAAGCTGCCCTACGTGCTCATCGATGCCGAGTGGGACGAGATGAACAAGGTGGCCTCCAACGAAGGAAAGAACATAGAGGATGCGGTGGCTTATGCCAAATCAAAAGGCATCAAACCACTTATCTGGTACAACTCTTCCATAGGCTGGATCAATGGTGCTCCAGGTCCTAAGTTCCGCCTGAACAAACCCGAGGACCGCGAGAAGGAATTCGCATGGTGCGAAAAGATTGGCGTGGCAGGTGTGAAGATTGACTTCTTCAGCGGTGACAATCAGGAGAATATGGACTACTGCATCGACCTGATGGAGAGTGCAGCCCGTCATCATCTGTTGGTGAACTTCCACGGAGCCCCCATTCCTCGCGGATGGCAGCGCACCTATCCCAACCTGCTTACGACAGAAGGTGTGTATGGAGCAGAATGGTACAACAATGTGCCGACCTTCACCAAGAAGGCTGCCAGCCACAACGCTACCCTACCCTTCACCCGCAATGTCATCGGACCTATGGACTACACGCCCTGTGCCTTCAGCGACTCGCAGCACCCGCACATCACCTCGCATGCCCACGAGCTGGCGCTGACGGTGCTTTATGAGAGTGGGCTGCAGCATCTGGCCGACCGCCCAGAGAGTTTCCTCGCCCAGCCAGCTGAAGTGCAGCAGTTCCTCAGCCATCTGCCCAATGTGTGGGACGACACCCGCTACGTGGCAGGCTATCCGGGTGAGAGTGCTGTGCTGGCTCGCCGCAGCGGCGACACATGGTACGTGGCAGGCATCAACGGAACGGACGAGGAGCAGACCATCAGCATCCCCCTCAAAGGCATCGTCAAGAAGGCGAAAAACATCTACCTCTTCGCTGACGGCAACGACAAGAACAACCCTTGGAACATTACCACCGAGCGTCGTCTGCCTTCAGCCGTCACCTGTCAGCCACGAGGAGGCTTCGTCTTGGTCATCAATCCGACTTACTAAATTCTGTTTAAATATATTTCTTTTGTGTACCATTTTTGCGCAAAGTTACACCAGCGAAAGTCAGTGTTACTTTGCGCAAAGTCTTTTAAAATAATATATGTTAACTTTGCGGTCTGAAATATAGGTGCTACACCGTGTTAAACAAAAAACAACCTAATAATAAAACAATTATTCACAAAAGTTATTCAATAATTCACAAAACCAAAATGTTATGTTAAGATTCAAGTCTTTTCAAAAGCCGCTAATGCTGCTGTTCCTGCTCTGTTTGTTCCCCCTGGGAGCATTGGCTCAGAGCACAATTAGGGGAACGGTGCAAGATGAAGCTGGTGAAGCGATTATCGGTGCTACTGTGAAAGTACAGGGAACCAATAATGGTGCGATTACCGACTTCAATGGTAACTTCAATGTTCAGGCTGCAAGCAATGCTACCCTGAATGTGACGTATGTGGGCTACGAACCTCAGAACGTACCAGTGAGTGGTCGTACTAACATCACTATCGTGCTGAAGGAAGACAACACAACGCTGAACGACGTGGTTGTCATCGGTTACGGTGTCCAGAAGAAGAAGCTGGTCACTGGTGCCACAGTCCAGGTGAAGGGTGAGGAGATCGCCAAGCTGAACACCACCAACGCACTCGAGGCCATGCAGTCGAGCTCGCCTGGTGTGCAGATCACCCAGTCCTCTTCACAGCCTGGTAAGGGATTTAACGTAGTCATCCGTGGTAAGGGTACTAATGGCGACACTTCTCCCTTGTACGTTATCGACGGTGTGATTGGAAGCCTTGACGGCATCAACCCCGCTGATATTGAGAGCATCGACGTGCTGAAAGACGCCGCTTCTGCAGCCATCTATGGTGCCCGTGCTGCCAATGGTGTAATCTTGGTGACCACCAAGCAGGGTAAGGCCGGAAAGATTGAGCTCAGCTACAACGGTGCCATGGGTTGGTCGAACGTTTACAAACGTCCCCAGCTTCTCAATGCCAAGCAGTACATGACGATTATGGACGAGTACAGCTTCAATACGTCAGGTGCTACGATGGACTGGCCCAATACCGTACCGGAGGCCATTCTCACCAAGGTTGCCAACGGTTGGGAAGGCACCGACTGGTGGGATTTGTTCACCAATGACAATGCCGTACAGCAGAATCATTCTGTAACCTTGACCGGTGGTACTGACCGTTCTAAGTTCATGGGTTCTTACACCTACACCAGCAACGAAGGTATCATGGGTGCTGACATGGCCTCTTTCTACAAGCGTCACACTATCCGCTTCAATAGCGACCATGTGCTCCTGAGAGTTAAGGATTTCGATGCCATCACCATCGGTGAGAACATCTCTATCGGTTATAACAAGAGCCACGACCTGGCTGAGGACGGCATGTACTGGAGCTATATCCACAGCCTGATGCAGACCTCCCCTCTCCTGCCACAGTATGCAGACAATGGCGATATTTATAACTGGCAGAACGTTGACGGCGAGCTTACTAACGGTAAGGGCTGGCTTCCTGCTATGTTCAACAACCCATGGGAAAACCTCACCAAGGGTGGATTCAACTCGATGGCTGAGAGCCGCAACATCAATGCCAATGCTACTGCTTTCGTTGTTATCCAGCCGATCAAGGATCTGAAGTGGCGCACACAGTTCAACTATTCTTGGGGTTCTGGCGCATACCGTAACTTTGGTACTCCACGTGCACCGGCAGAAGGTGCTGCCATCGTAAACAACTATAGCGTTAGCCAGAGCACATGGCTTAACAGCAACTGGTCTGTTTCCAATACCCTTTCTTATGATCTCCCTGTTTTCAGTGGTCACAAGATTTCTGCAATGGTGGGTCAAAGTTTTGAGAGTACTGCATGGAGCACCAACCTCAATGGAAGCAACAAGATTACTTATGGCCAGCAACTCGCATCGTTAAGAGATTGGGATTCTGCATGGCTTTCGAACATCATTCTTGAGAATGCTACCGATGCCTCTCTGGGTGGTAATCCCAACGATGAAGACTATCTCGCTTCTTGGTTCGGTCGTGTAAGTTGGGACTGGAACGAGACTTATATGGCAACCTTCACCTTACGTACTGATGGTTCAAGCCATTTCGCCGACGGCAAGCGTTGGGGATGGTTCCCCTCAGTATCTGCTGGTTGGGTTGTCACCAACGAGAGCTTTATGGAAAGCACCAAGAGCTGGATGGACTTCTTCAAAATCCGTGCATCTTGGGGACAGAATGGTAACTGTAATGTGGCAAAATACCAGTACATTACTCCTATCATTATGTCAAGCGTGGGCGGTTACAAGTTCGGTTCCGACTTGGCCACCTCTGTTGCAGGTACGCCAAATCCTGGCGCATACCCCAAGAATGTTCCTAACCCCGACCTTACTTGGGAGACTTCCGAGCAGCTCGACTTAGGTTTCGATGCACGATTCCTCAACAACCGCCTGGGTGTGAATTTCGACTGGTATAGGAAGACCACAAAAGACCTGCTTATTCTTCAGGATGCTCAGTATGACCAAGGTAAAGAGCCTCCTTACTTCAATGGCGGTGACATACGGAATACTGGTATCGAACTTGCTGTTTCATGGAACGACAAGATTGGCAAGGACTTCGGTTACAACGTTGGCGTGAACTTTGCTACCAACAAGAACGAGGTCATTCGCGTAAACAACCTGAACCACTATGTCAACGGTAATGGAGGAATCCTCTCACAGGGTACTGAATACATCTCACGTTTCGAAGAAGGCCATCCTATCGGTTATTTCTACGGCATGTCTTACAGCGGTATCTGGCAGAATCAGGCACAGATTGATGCAGCACGTGCTTCAGGCAAAGCTGTTCTCGACAATGCCATGCCTGGTGACTGCATCTGGGACGACTGGAACAATGACGGAGTTATCACTTACGCTGAGGCTATCGACGCTAATGGCAACGACATCTGCGACCGTCACGAGATTGGCGATCCTAACCCAGACTTCACCCTTGGTCTCAACCTTGGCCTAACATGGAAGGGACTTGACTTCGCAGTCAACGGTGCAGGTGCATTCGGTATGCAGGTCATGCGTTCCTACCGTTCTTATGGTGACACTCCTTACCAGAACTATGACACCACCATTCTGAACCGTTGGTATGGTGAGGGCACCTCAAACGACCAGCCCCGTATTTCTGCAACTGGTCATCAGAACACTATCTGGAACTCGATACGTTATATGGAGGATGCTGACTACTTCAAGATTAAGACCATTACCCTCGGCTACGACTTCAAGAATCTTTGGAAGTCTTGCCCGTTCCAGCAGCTCCGTCTCTATGTTCAGGCTCAGAACCTCTGCACATTCACCGGTTACACTGGTCTCGACCCAGAAGTTGGTTCGGCAGGTGGCGACGTAACATGGGCATCTGGTGTTGACCTGGGTCTTTACCCACCATCGCGCACCTTCTTGATTGGTACTAGTATTAAATTCTAATTCGGCAAAAGATTATGAAGAAATATATATTATCATCGTTAGCTGTTCTGTCAGCAGCAACTTTGTTCACATCTTGTAACGACATGCTGGACACTGATCCACGTAAGACAGAGGTCACAGATGCTGTCTTCCCTGGTAAGGTTGCGGATGTTGAATCTGAACTATCGGCTATCTACAGTATCATGAATACGATGGGTGGCGGTGACTCTGACAACCAGAATATCTTCTTCTGGTGGGAAGTCATGTCCGACGACTGCTTCGGTAGTGGCGGTCTGCAGGACAACAAGGTAAAGTCTCTCCACCATTTGGTAGAGATGAGTGTTAATCAGTATGCAGAGCCTTACAAACTTCTCTACGGCGGCATTGCCCGTGCCACTTCTGCTATTGAGACCATCGACAACGTGCCCTGGAGAGAAAATCAGAAGTCTCTGCGTAACCAACTCCTTGGCGAGGCTTACTTCATGCGCGGTCTCTATTACCTCTGGCTCAGCCAGTTGTATGGCGATGTGCCCTTGATTACCTCAACAGTTATTACTCCAGAGATGGAAGAGCAGGCTGACGCTGAGACGGCCATCTACCCACAAATTCTTTCAGACTTCGTTTCAGGTAAGAACCTCATGGGTACTGATAAGAGCAGGTCTGGTCACGCCAATAAGTTTGTTGCCGAGGCTTTCATCGCCCGTGCCTACATGTTCTGGGCTGGTTTCTATAAGAATGCCGGTGAGCTCGCCTCTGGCGGCGCTCCAGCCATTGATCTTGTACAGCAGGAAGGTTGCGACGCTTCATCTCTTTCTCAGTCTGATGTTGTTGACGGCCTGAAGGACATCGTTAACAATGGTGGTTACATGCTTTGCGAGGACTTCCGTTCACTGTGGCAGTACTCTAACAGCCTGCTCTGGCAAGAGACACAGGACGGTGGCGGTATCGTGCGTGTAGATACTGTTTGGACAGAAGATAAGAAGATTGAAAGACTGGATACAGTCCGCACAGGTCACACTTATGCCTTCATCAAGGATATGGAGAAGAAGAACTGCTTCGACCAGCCCGGGATGGGTAATGGCAATACCGAGGAACTCTTCCAGATTCAATTTATGAATGCCTCTGCGTGGAGCATCAGTGGTGCATATAACGCCCAGCGTATGTACTCCAACTATATTTCCGTATTCTGGGGACTTCGTAATGGTGCTTCTGCCATGAATGGTGACCGTGAAAAGACTTATCCATTCAACCAGGGTTGGGGTCAGGGAACTCCTTCCTGCAATATCTGGGACGACTGGACTGCAGCAGAGAATAATCAGAGTAATCCTTACACCGACCTCCGCAAGAAGGCTTCTTTGATTGACCTCGATAACGAACTCGTAGGTTATGTTTACGAGAAGGACGACTGTGAGGAGTCTGGCTATTCAGTCAAGAAGTACGCCGAAGTCAATCTTGACGCTTGCGCTGCCAACAACGACACATGGTGGTCAATGGCTGAGGGCTATACCGGCAGTTCACTTGAAAACAAGATGCAGGGTGACCACTTCGAGGACTTCTACCTGATGCGTTATGCCGACGTCCTGCTGATGCTTACCGAGCTTACCGGAGACGCAAAGTACATGAACCAGGTACAGGCCCGCGCTGGTGTTCCTCTGACAGGATACTCTTTGAAGGCCGTTCAGGACGAGCGTCGTTGGGAGTTCGCGTTTGAGGGTATCCGTTTCAACGACATGCGCCGTTGGACTGGCAACAATCCTAACGAGAATTCCTATGCTCCTAAGGCTCTTCAGGCTCAGGCCGGCAAGCAGATCGTCTGCCTTGGTGACAAGTCAAACAAGCGCACGATGACACACATGACCTGTTCTTGGACTAAGCGTTATATCGATACTAACGGATTCTTACCCAAACCTCAGACTGAGATTACCGTGAAGAATGGCAAACTGAAGCAGAATCCAGGTTGGGATGCTTCTAATGCCGAGACACAATATAAAGTACTTTATTAATAAAATAAGTAACCAATATGAAAAAGATATTATTGTTTATCGCCGCAGTAGGTATGCTTGTAGCCTGCGATCCTGTATCGGAGGATATCAGCAATGCTGGTCACATTACTCTTGATGAGCTCAAGGCGAAGACTACCGTCACTGTTGACAAGGCAGCCAGTGGCCAGAATGGCAACGTTATCTCTTGTTCGACCTCCGCACCAGTCAATGCGAAGTGGGATATTGGCGGAAAGGAATTCGTCGGCAACTATGCCAAAAAGAAGATGAAACTTGGCGACTACACCGTCACCATCACCGCTCTCTGTGCTGACGGAACCGTCCTCACAGCAGACTATCCTGTATCTTGCAATGAGATCACCGACCCGCTCACGAAGTACACCCTCTGGGAAGGTGAGTTCACCGTTGGCGGATGGGATTCAGCACCTCTGCGCTTCAGCGACAGCGAGGGTCAGAACTTCCCGACTCTTTCCGATGACATCTACTTTGGGCTCAAGACCCTTATCGTGGACGTTAAGGATGCCAGCGAAGGTTGCACAGCTCGTGTGATGAACGGTTGGTGGAGTTCCACTTATTATGACAATATCCCCCTTACTTCTGGTATGAAGTGGGAGATTAATATCACTGAGCAGATTGCCAAGGAGTGCGCAAAGGGCAATGGCGGTGAGGGTCGTGACATGAACCTTCTGATCACGAACGGTAATGCTACCTTCACAAGTGTTTACTATGAGGAATAATCATTCCTTGACAGTATAAATATGTTGATAGGCTGACTCATTGATTGAGTCAGCCTTTTAAGCTTTTATAGTATGGAAGTGATTACAAAGAATAAAGTCTCTGCAGCCTTTCTCTATGTGAGTCTGCTGGCTTTCCTTGCCTTTGCAGTATATATATTGTATATCAATCAGGAGGTGCTCTATACGGCACACGACCGTTCTGAATTCATCTTCGGAGCACCCTTCTTCCATACACTCATGTCGAGGCCCTTTGGCCTAATGCAGTATGTGGGAGCATGGCTCACACAGCTGTTCTATCATCCGGTCTTAGGTGCTGGTGTACTGTTAGCCATTTGGGTACTCATCTTCTTAGTGGGTATTAAAGCGTTCCGTCTGCAGGGGAAGGCCAAGAATGGGCGTGTCAGCAGGAATGCTGCCTCTGCCCTGATGCTCTTGCCTGTAGCCTGCCTGCTCGTATCGATTGTCGATCTTGGCTACTGGATCTACATCTTCTCCATCAGAGGCTATTGGTTCTCGCAGTCTCTTGGTTACCTCATCATGCTGCTGCTCCTATGGGCAGCACGTTGCACCCCACGTCGTTGGCATCTGGCATGGTATCTGCTTGCTGTTTGTATCTATCCGGTACTTGGCTGGTTTGCCTTGCTTTTCATATTATGCCTGATGCTAACAGAGAAACCGACCTGGCGAGAACTATTGGGCTTAGCCTCGCTCCTTCTGACTCCATTCATTTGGCGTTCGCTGTTTTATTCTGATCAGAATCCCGACGATGTCATGCTGGCAGGGCTGCCACGCTTCGTAACACCAGTAGAGAAGAGCGAGCATCTTTCCATCCCATTCTGGGTGCTTGTCGCAGTTACCATACTCATATCGCTGTGCGGACGGTACCTCGCAAAGTGGTTCGTACCAGTGGTATGTGCCGCTGCAGGCATTATATTTACTTCATCGTTCATGTATCATGATCGGAACTACATCGACGAGATGCGCATGATACGTCATGCATCAGCCGACAACTGGCATGAAGTCCTTCAGGTGGCAACCGAGAACCCAAGCCCAAGCCATACGATGGTAATGCTCCGAAATATTGCCATGATGAACGAGGGCGGCCTGCTCGACCGTTCATTTAAGCTTGGTAACGATGGCACCGACATCCACACCCCCGACACGCTCCACGTCAGCCTACTGAACATCGCATCGCCTTTAGTATACTACAACTACGGCAAGATGAACTATGCTATCCGGCTATGCTTTGAAAATGCTGTAGCCACAGGTTTCTCGCCCTTCTATATAAAAATGCTGACTCGCTGTGCCCATGCTACTGGGGAAAACCAGCTGGTTGAACGCTATACCACCTTGCTGCATCATAATCTGTTCTATGGCAACTGGCAGCCTACTCCCATCACTAAGACGGTAAGCGAGCTGCAGGAATCCTTCACAGACGAGATCAATGGTGTTGAGAACGACTGCGAACGTTATATTATCAATAGCTTCAGCCACTCAACCGACACAATCCGCAAAGTGGCTTCAGAACAGGCATTGTTCTATTCCATGATACGTCGCGACTCGGGACGCTTCTGGGCATCGTTGCGCAAATACGTAAAGCTGCACCCAAATGAGTCATTTCCCTTGCATGCACAGGAGGCATATATCTTGTATATGGATAAGTCACCAGAAGAGAAGCGGATGATGCTCCCTGTAGAACAGCACGTATACGACCGCTACAAACAGTTCTGGGAGGCCCTTGAAAGCCTTGTAAAGGCTGGCACGAAGCAAGAAGAAATAGGCAGAAAAATGCGCAGTCAATGGGCAGACACCTATTGGTATTACAACATATTCGGAAGAAAACTATGAGAAGACATATCCATACCTGCACCCTGCTTCTGGCAGTAGCTTTGCTGCTCTTGTCATCGTGTGCCAAACGACCCGATATACCCTCTTCATCCAAAGAGGCCAAGTGCCAGCCTGCCATCTTCCCTGATTATTGCGATGTCACCGTGCCTTGCAATATTGCGCCGCTCAACTTCATGCTTCCTGCCAGCGAGTACGAAGCATGCGTGGCTCGTATCAGCACTCCTGATGGCCGGCAGCAGACTTATGGTGAGGGTGTAAAGGTTCAGATACCCGAATCGGAATGGCACGCCATGCTCGATGCATCTAAAGGCAAGAGCATAAAGGTAGAGGTATGGGGAAAGAGGAAAGAGGAAAGAGGAGAGAGCAGAAAGGAGGGCGAATGGCTGGCGTTCAGTCCATTTGAAATACATATTGCTGAACAGTCAATAGACGAGTATATATCGTATCGCCTCATCGAACCATCATACATCGTGTACGACTATATGGAGATTGCCCAGCGCAACCTTACCTCGTTTGAAGAGACACAGATATTCAACAACAAAGTTAGCTGCGACGACCCTAAAGGCCAATGCATCAACTGCCATAGCTATCAGAACTACAAGACCGACAACATGCTGTTTCATGCGCGTGTGACTCGAGGAGGCACAATCATCGTGAACGACGGCAAAGTATCGAAGGTCGATTTGAAGCGCGACAATACCATCTCTGCGGGCGTCTATCCGGCATGGCATCCCACCGCCAAGCTGATTGCCTTTTCTACCAACCAGACGCACCAAGTATTCCATACGGCAAATCCCAACAAGGTGGAGGTGTTTGATACGGCTAGCGACCTAATTCTCTATGACGTCGCAACCGACTCGGTGAGCATCATCAGCAACGATCCCGACCTTCTGGAGGTATTCCCCACCTGGTCGCCAGACGGTAAATACCTCTACTACTGCAAGTCCGTTCCGCTTCCTGAAGAAGTAGCCGACGAGGATATCAGATCCACGTACCAGAATATTCAATACAACCTCTACCGCCGCCCGTTCGACGTGGCATCTCACAGCTTCGGCGAAGAGGAACTCGTCTATGATGCTACATCATCCAACAAGAGCGTTACCCTCCCACGCATCAGCCCCGACGGCCACTACCTGCTATTTGCCGAAGGGCGGTATGGATGTTTCCATATCTGGCATCACGATGCCGACATCTACCTCATGAACCTCGATAGTGTAGAGTGTAGAACGGAGAACGCAGAGTTTGCTACTGCTCTTGATAGAAGAGCAGACTCTACAGCGGTAGCAAACTCTACACTCAACACTCTAAACTCTAAACCAACAGTTTGTCCATTGGACGAACTGAACAGCGAAGGCTTTGCCGAGAGTTATCCCACGTGGTCGAGCAACGGACATTGGATTATGTGTGCCAGCCGTCGTGTCGATGGCAACTTCAGTCGTGTCTACATATCCTATTTCAACAACGGAAAAGCAGAAAAGGCCTTCATGCTGCCGCAGGAAGACCCAGAGCAAAACACCACCCGCCTGAAAAGTTACAACCGTCCGGAGTTCATGGTGGAACCCGTCAGTATCAGTGTCGATGAGTTCCGAAAGGCGTTCTACTAATTTTTCTTCTCATCATCTTTCCAAATGAAGCATTTACATCTCTTATACACCCTCCTTTTCGGGCTGGCCGTCCTGCTCTTCTTCGGGTTGGCCTATCCGCATCATCTGCATTATCAGGAGCAGTTCCAGCTCTTCCTCTACGACAGCGACTATGTGTGGGAGGTTGTCAGGCGGCCAGGTGGCGTAGCCGACCTGCTGGGGCGTTTCTGCACCCAGTTCTTCCTTTTTGCCTGGGTGGGAGCCGCTATCATTGCTGTTTTGCTCTCGGCCGTGCAGCTGCTGACGTTACGGATGGCTACGCCCTCCAGCTCCCACAAAAGGGGAGAGAAAGGATTCCTTGGGGGGATTAAGGGGGGCTTCTACGGCCTTAGCTTCGTGCCTTCCTTCCTGCTTTGGCTCTTCCTGCTCGATGAGAATGCGCTGATGGGAGGTGTCTGGGCTGTCCTGCTCACGCTGCTTGCCATCTGGGGCCTTAGCCGACTGCCAGGGGGGTGGATACGACGCATCCTGATAATCATCACCATTCCGATACTCTATTGGATGGTGGGCCCTGCCTGGGATGGAACCCATTACCACCGCTATCCGACAGTCGTTCCCGTGTTGCTTTATGCAGCATGGCTGTCCGCCATCATCCTCCCACTACTGATGAGGCTAGTGGAAAGAGGAAAGTGGAAAGTGGAACTTTCCTCTTATATTTTAGTGTCCGTTGTTATGGGTACGCTCGTATGGAAGAACAGCAATTTCAAGGCCGAAAAGGTGATGGGATACGACTTCATGGCCACTCATCAGCAATGGAACCGCATACTTGAGACCATAAACAAGGAAAAGCCTAACAACCAAATCGGCGTGACTGTACAGAATCTGGCGTTGGCAATGCGCGGCATGCTCTTGGATCATATGTTTGAATATAACCAGAACGGCATCGCTGGTCTTCTGCCCGATGTCAAGGAAGATGCTACCAGTCCTTTGCCTACCGCCGAAGCTTTCTATCAGTTGGGCATGATCAATGTTGCCCAACGAACAGTATTCGAGGCTCAGGAAGCGATTCTCGACTTCCAGAAAAGTGGCCGCTGTTACAAACGCCTGGCACAGACCAATCTCATCAACGGCCAGTACGAGGTGGCCCGCAAATATCTCTCGGCCCTTCAGAAGACACTCTTCTATCGCGAATGGGCCGAAGAGACGCTACCGCTGTTGGGCAATGAAGAGGCGATAGCCCGTCATCCCGAATACGGACGTCTGCGCCAATGGGCTTTCAAGGAAGACTTCTACTTTAGCGACCATGTGCCCCCCGAGATGCTCGAAAGCCTCTACTTCAGCAATACAGACAATCGCATGGCCTATCAATATCTCTTGGCCTACTATCTGCTGACGGGCGACCGTGAAAGATATAATCACTTCATTTCCGTGAAACGATGAGAAAGATTCTATATTTTTTGATGGGGCTCATAGGCCTGATGGGCTGCAATGAGACTGTTGAGAATGCCAAGCAGGAGGCCTCGCTGCCACATATCTATCCTGACTACGTTGGTGTCACCATACCCGTGAACATTGCTCCGCTCTGCTTTAACATGGCTGATGAGACGGCACAGCGTATTGATGCCGTCATTACCGACCGCCACGGAAACAGTCTGCACGCCCAGGGCGACGAGTCTGCAGACTTCGACCTTGATGACTGGCACGCCCTGCTTGCCGCCAACCCTGGCGACTCGCTCAGCATCACCGTCTCGGCCAAGTACGATGACGGCTGGCACACCTACCAGCCATTCTCCATCTACATCAGCCCTGACAGCATCGACTATGGCCTCTGCTACCGTCTGATTGAGCCTGGCTACGAAGTGTGGAGCAAGATGGGCATCTACGAACGCGATCTCTCCTCGTTCGATGAACGTCCGTTGATTGAGAATACCCAGTTCGAGGGTTGCGTCAATTGTCATAGCTTCAATCGCGGCAATCCCGCCAATATGAGTCTCCACATACGCGGCAAGCATGGTGCCACCCTGCTGAGCAAAGACGACGGCTCTATCACCGCCTATAACACCAAGACCGACCAGACCCTGGGCCTCTGCGTCTATCCCTACTGGCATCCTTCTGGCCGCTATATTGCCTATTCCACCAACACCACTAGGCAGACATTCCACAGCGCCCACCCCAACCGTATCGAGGTTTTCGACGAAGCCTCCGACCTTCAGGTCTACGACATCGAGAAGAACGAGCTGTTGCTTTCGCCCCTTCTCAAGCAGGACTCCATCTATGAGACCTATCCCGTGTTCTCGGCAGATGGACGTTCGCTCTATTTCTGCGCCGCCGCTGACAATGTAGAGTGTAGAACGGATAGTGCAGAGTTTGCTACCGCCATCACGTCTGCTGAAAGTACGGCGGCAGCAAACTCTGCACTATACACTATACACTCTAAACTTAACAACCTCCACTATAACCTATGCCGCATCGACTTCGACCCAGCAACGGGCAACTTCGGCAACCACATCGACACCATCATCAATGCCGCATCCTTCACTCCCTCTTCGGTAGGGGGCAGCAGGGGAGGCTCCATATCATTCCCCCGCCCCTCCTACGACGGACGTTTCCTTTGCTACACGCTTTCCGACTACGGGCAGTTCAGCATCTGGCATCATGAGGCTGATCTCTATCTGCTCGATCTCTCTACAGGAGAGAGCCGCCCCATGACTGAAGCAAACTCTGACGACACAGAATCGTTCCACAACTGGAGCACAAACTCGCGCTGGGTAGTATTCAGTTCCCGCCGTGACGACGGGCTCTTCACGCGTCCCTATTTCTGTCACGTCGATGCCAATGGCAAGGTCACCAAGGCCTTTATGCTGCCGCAGCGAAATCCGCGTCGTTTCTACCGCGACCGGTTCTTCTCCTTCAATGTGCCTGATTTCATTACTGGTCCCACCCATTTCGATGGACATAAGGCAAGCCAGATCATCAACGATGAATACCGCAAGAACTTCGGCGTGCGCAAATAGGCCTACCCCTGCAGCCTTCTAGATCATCTCCGACAGCCTCCTAGTACATCTCCGACGGCCTCCTTGTACATCTCCGACAGCCTCCTAGTACATCTCCGACGGCCTCCTTGCACATCTCCGACGGCCTCCTTGCACATCTCCGACGGCCTCCTTGCATATCTCCGACGCCGTTGGGTGGCATGAAAAGCCGCATTTACCAGTAACAAGAACTACAATTTTTCCAAAACCTAATATCACAAATATCACACATTTCATAACAAATTGATTTACTTCACTATAAGCGTGACATTAGTGGTGATATTAGTGGTGATATTGTGATATTAGAATCGCCAAATGAGGGTCTTGCCACCTCATTTTTTGCTACATTTTTCGTTATAGTGTACTCTACGGTTACCAATAAACGACAAAAAAGCAATTGTAGTTTTGCATACACTGGCGTTGCAGCAGTACAGCAAAACTACAATTGCTAAAACTATATTACCTTGAATGCGCTAACCTTACTTCACCACTAACTTCTTGCCGTTGATGATGTAAAGTCCGCCTACAGGCTTCACCACCTCACGTCCGCTGACGTCGAAGACCTTGCCGGCATTCTTGTGGCTGGTAGCGATGTCACGTACACCACTGTCGAAAGCTTCCTTCGAGACAATCTTAGCGTTGTAGACATACTGCTTGCCTTCAGCCTGGAAGCAGAACTGCACGTCGAGACGGAAGTCTGCGGGCACCTCTTCGGGGCTGTAAGCCGTGAGAACGCCCTTGTCACCAACCTTACCGATGGAGAAGTAGACGACGCCGTTGATCATGTCGAGGTATCCTTCCTTGTTGAATCCAAGTCCGTCGCCGCAGCTCATGCCACCGCTGAAGATTCCACCTTCGTTCATGCCGTAAAGGTACTCGCCGTAGTCATTCACCAGGTCATCGACGGAGAGGCCCAATGCTGCTGCCGGTGTGGCAAGGTCGAAATCGATGTCTACGTCATCAATGCTGACGGGGATAACGATATTCTCCGTTCCCACGTTCTCGTATTCCACAACCTCATCGACGATGTTGTAGGTGAAGTTGATGGTCACCATCTTGCAGTTCTCCTCATTGACGAGGAAGAGCTGAGTCTTGTAGACGTCGCCTACATGGCAACGGTCGCCGGCGTGCTGCATCATGGCGAATCCTCCGTCAGGAGCAGCAGCAGTGATGCCGATACGCGTGTTGCTGGTGTTCCAGCCTTCGTTGCGGCCGTTGCCGTCCATCCAGAAGCCGGGATAGGGCGTGCAGGTGTAGTTCCTTGTGTAGCGGTCGTTGCCTGTGCGTGTCTCAGGATCGTCGCTGCCGTCAGCAGCTCCGGAGAGTCCATAGACCACCCAGTCAGAGGTGCCGATCTGCTCCTCCACCCATTCGGTGGGTATTGCGATGCCCGGTGTCCAAATGTACTCCGACGGTGTCTGCTGTATGGAGTAGCTGCGCTGTGCCACGCTGTAGAAGTCGCCCTCGACGACAGTGGGATCCTTCATGGTCAGGTGTACCGTATAGGCAACATAGTTTTTCCCGTTAATCCAATATAGTTTACCCACCAATTCTTCTCCGTCGTACGACTTGCCAGGATATTGTCCTACATGCAGGTCGGAGAAGTCTCCGGCATTAGCAGGCTCAATGAACATGCGGGCACTTCCGCCCCAACTTACAACCCATCCTTCCTCGTCGAACCAGCAACCTCCGTTATTGGCTGACTGGGCTCCAATTAGGGTACCATCGGGCTCAGAGCCTTGCAGCTCATTGTTCAGGTTTATACCCACAAGTTGCATCTCTGTCGCCCCGCAGCCGAGCAGTGCAGCGATTGCACCCAAGTCTGGATTTACCGACTTGTAGGTGTAGCCGCCGTCGATGGTGAGGGTGACGTTCTCTTCAATCTCGCCTACCTTGGTGTAGCCTTCCAGTCCTTCGCCCTCGATGATCTCCACCTCATTGGCCTTAAAGTTATAGCGGATGCGGTAGGCCTTGTCACCGTAGATTAGGTAGACGTTGCAGAAGAACTCCTCGCCGCCCTTGAGCTTGTCAGGATATTGTCCGCAGTTAACATAGAGGGAGTCCTTCGATGCATCGTACTTGAAGCCCTCGAGGAAGAAGTAGCAACCGCCGCCATAGCCCGTGGCCGAGCATTCGCCTGTTGCCTCTCCGTTGACGCGGATGTCGGTGTACCAGAAGCCGGGCGATGCGGTGGTGGTCGTCGTGTTGGTTAGCGAGTCGAGCTTACCTACGGTCTCCGTGTCGAAGGCGGTGGTCCAGATAATCTTGCCCAGCCCCTCTTCCAGTATCATCGGATCGCTGATGCCCAGCTTTACAATCGCATCACCAACGCGCGTCCATACGTTGTCGGCATCATAGCTCGAACGTGGATCCTGAGCGATGTCTACCTCCTGCTCGCCCACGATGTTCAGCTGCGACTCGAAGACGGTGAGGGGCTCGGGCACTGCGATGGGAGCCTTGAACTTGATGGTGACGTCGAAGGTGGCCTCCTTGTCATTGTACTTCATAACGAACTTCGGGGTGAAGACATCGTCGACGGAGCACTGGTTGGGGAACTGTCCGATGTTGATGAGAAAGTAGCCGCTGTCCATTCCGATGGTGTTGTACCAGCGGAGGGCGCTGTTGTCGTTGCTCCAGCTCTGAGGTTCGCCGCTGGCATTCACCCAGAAGCCTCCCTTGCCACCCTGTGTGTAGTTGGCGCTGAGCGTGCCATCAGGCAGGGTAAGGAAGAACATGTCGTCGGTACCGGCCGTCCATGCCTCGTAGGCTGAAGTCAGCGTAGTGGCGTCAGTACCCAGCTGTGCGGCCACATCATCGAGATTGAACGAAACGGGTGTAGTGCTGTAATCACCTGTGCCGGCCACACGCTGCTCGTAGGTGCCTGTGAACTGTGCCTGTGCAGAAAGTCCTGTGAACAGGCAGATGACTGCTGTGAGCAGATTTCTTAATTGCGTAATTTTCATACCATGTAGTGCTTTTGTTAGGTTATTGAATAAAGTTGTCAGTTAGGTAACGAGGTTTGAGTTAATGGTGCAAAGATACGAACAAATATTGAATGCCGCAAGAAAAATGGAAAAAATTTCTCCTCTTTTCTTGCAAGGAAGGATAAAAAGTAGTATCTTTGCCCGATTTTCAGCCGTTCGAGCTGACAAGTTGACGAATCAATTACTAACCACACTAACATGAAGAAGATGAAAAACCTTATCTGCGCGGTCTGTCTGCTCATGGTGCTGACTGGCACAAATGCCGGAGCTCAGACATTGACGAATCTTTCTGTCAAGGCTATTGGTCTGTCGGCCTCAGTAAATAGTGACGACCATCCTGTAAGTCTGATCAACGACAATCGCATTGGATCCGCCAGCTATTGGAGTAGCTATCATGGCGATGAGTGGCTGGGGCAGTATGAATATGTGGAGCTGCGATGGGACCGCCACAATATATTTAAAGAGGTACGCGCGTACTGGGCATCTGACGGCGAGCAGATACTCCATCCCAACGATGCCTATGTAGCACTATGGGACGGACATCAGTGGCTGAAGGGAAGCACTCTGGCTGAAGCTGACGCCAAGGGCGTTTCCACTACTGAGGTGGAACTGACCACCAATCGCCTGCGCGTCTATGTCCGGAGCGAGAAGGCATGCGGCATCCGTGAGCTGAAGATTCTGGGTTATCTGGGCGATGAATGCCAGCCCGCCATCCTCCAGGACAATAGCACCGTCATCTGGGAGCAGGGCACGACAAAGGTTCTGAGTCCCAAGCTGGTGCTTCCTGAAGGAGAGGAGGAAGAACCTATCTGGAACTGGCTGCTACCCGACGGCTCGACAGCTACTATGGCAAGTGTGACGGTTACCGAGCCGGGAGAGTATCAGGTGAGCTATCAGCGTCAATGCGGAGCCGTGACTGAGCTGACTTATCTAGTCTATGACCCTGCCGTGTCGTACGTATGGCCAAAGTACTCGCCTACGCTCTACTACGACTACCGCAACGAGTATCCTGCACTGGATCCTCCCACGAGGATGCTACCCGAGAACAACAACGCCCAGGGATACATGGCCGACGGATGGTGGGCCGTTGCCTGGGGACCGAGAACCAATCCATACGTCACTGAGACGGCCAAGACAAACCTGCTGAACAAGATGAACGAGGACTTTGCCTTCTTCCGCGATGAGATGGGATGGCCGCCCGACAAGCGCGCCCGCAACGGGTATTATAGCACGGTCTACGTTTATGGCAGCGGTCTTCGCTCGGACAATGCCGACATGTATGCCACCGGCGGTTGGCAAGGTGCCACATGGTATAATGGCTCATCATGGCCTATGGTAAACATCAGCTACTACCCCATAGCATGCTTCGACCCTGCTTTTACCTACGACAACAATCCCAACTGGAAGCATACCGTCACCGACCAGACCTATCAGCAGAATGCCTGCGTGCATGAGGGCATACATGCAATCTTTGCTGACCTGGAGGGCTGCAAGAACTCCGCCTGGTATCAAGAGGCGGGCAACACATGGCTGCAGGGCGAAGCCGAGCTGGTGAAGAGCGGGAAGGAACCTGAGAGCATGGGCTGGCTGAGTGCAGGCAACATGATTGCTCCATTCCTTCCCATCGAATGTTATTCGGGCTGGTTGCTCGACGACAGTTTCGGTGGCCCCAGTGCCGAAGGTGTGAACATGTACAACGGTGGCCAGCAAGTGTGCACCTGGCGCAACTTGCTGGGAGGTGTGCAGTACGGAGAGTTGTTCCCGCATTTCGTCAGCGAGATATTGGGACGAGGCTCCATACCGTGGATATGGCGCTACTGCACGAACCGTGTCCTCGATGGCATGGCCGACTCTCTGGGCGACAGCCAGATGCGCCATCTTATCTTGGAGTACAGGGCACGCCAGGCCATGATTGACGTAGGACAGTGGTCGAAAGCCTGTCAGAAGCTCATCGACGACAACTGGTTGGTGAACATCCAGCAGGAGTGGAGTCCCTACTGGAAGAAGGTTGATGTGTGGAGAGCCACGCCTTATGCCAATATGTACAAATGCGATGAGGTGGACAGCGCCGGCTGGTGGCGGCCCGAATGGCGCACTACGCCCGGCTGGAGCGGAGCCAATCAGGTGCCCCTGCACGTGAACGGACAGGTCGGTAACCTTATCGAACTGCATTTTCAACCCAAGGATGCCAACATGGTGTGTATACTCTGCTATCGTACCAGGCAGGGGCACGTCTACTACTCACGGCCAGTTGAGGGTGAGGGCGACGTAGTGATGAAGCTACAGGAACAGCCTGCCAATGGTGTGGTGATAGCCGTTGTCTGTAACACGGACTATATCTATCGTGGTGAACAGACACGCAAGAAGCATTTCGACTATCGTCTGCGCATGGGGCGCAATATCTATCAGCCGGCAAAGGCTCAGCTGAAGTGGTATAGCTATAAGACCATCATTCGCGATACGGAGTTCCTCAACGGCATTGAGGATACCCAAGTGCTGGAGTCGGCCCGTTTCGCCATCAAACCGGCACGCACACTGGTGAGACGCGGTGAGCGACTGCCCATCCACATCGCAGCGGCATCGCAGCTACAAGTTCCTGTACGACTATTCAATACCAACGGGCAAATGGTGTATTCGCAAAGCTTCATGCGGGATGGCGATTACGAGATTCCATTCAACATCGCCCCCGGCATATATGTCATGCAGGGAGTAAACGGTAGCGAGACATCGAGCGTTAAGCTGATAGTAAAGTAGAATAGGAAAGGCAACAGCAGATACAGCCAAACGATTCCGCGAAAAAGTGGTACCGACAACAGCAGCTGCAACCAAAAGGAAGTTGCAGCTGCTGTTACTATAGAAATTGGCAGAATAAACAAAACTACTTCACCATCACCTTGAAGGTCTTGGAACCTGACTGTGTACTTGCTTCAATGATGTAGATGCCCGACTGCAACTGGAAAGAGCATGTACGTCCGCAGTCTTTCTGAGCGAAGGCCTGCACGCCACCAGCAGACATAGCCACGACCCTGCTCAAGTTGTCGCTAGCCGTCACAGTCACCTGACCGTCACGCACACTAATCACGATACCACCATTCACTTCTTTAGTCGACGATGTCAGGGGATCTCTGACGAGGAAATAACGGCCATAGTCATTGGGCTGGACACTAACAGTTGCATTCTCAGCCAACTCAGTGCTCACGCCTGTAAGAGCATCAACGAAATAGATAGGTGTCATTGAAGTAGCGATACCTGTCACACTGACATCGACCGGTGCAGTCATGGCTTGTGTCACGCCGAAAGGAATCACACTAATCTCCTGACGGTTATCGATACTCACGGCACGTCCATCGGCAACGGTGTAGACCAAAGGCACATCGGAGAGGTTCGAGTCGAACAGCGTCTCTACATCCTCACCCTCGACATAGTCGTTGGAGGCATCGCCAGACTGACTCACCATTGCACTGCTGCTACCCTTCACACCAGCGGCACTCAGCACAAGACCGAAGGGGCGTGAACCACCGCCAGAAGAAGCGGGTACGATGACATCGCCAGGGAAGTTGCCGTCAATAGCCATACCACGGGTGAAGCTAATCTGACTAGCACTACCTTTCTTCACGAAGAAGGCCTGCAGTGGCTTTATGATACCACCCTTACCGCCCTTGCTATCTGTTACAGTATAGTCAGACGCAACTCTGTAGGCTTCCAATATCCCATTCTCGTAGGTCCAGTAACCCCGTGCGAGATCAGTATTAACTTCGAAGAACTTGGACATGTTAACAGACGCCATCGTGGGGTTGCCTACAAGTAGGTAGTTATCCTGTACCTGAAGGTCGCTGACATCGACAGTGTAGTTTCCATCGGCCTGAGGATCGTCAATCTTAAGACGATACATACTCAACTCTTGATGAGGAATATTGTCACCATAATAGTATGTCAGATTCTGGATGGCCGACTTATCCACCATCTGTTGCCCACCAGCAGGATCAGAGCCTGTGTCGGTCCAGTCGAAATATTGATAAGAAGTGTCGTCTTTCGGCAGACGGATGAGGGAGGGCACTGGCACAGGATCACTCTGAGTCTGATCTATCTGATCCTGCTTATGAGGACGGATGCTGAAGCCAGTCAGCGTGTGATAGGGCACCTGCACGTCGTTATACGTATGGCTCCACTCTACGTCGACACTGCTGACGCTCGAATACGGCAGGTTGGCGCTATAGTTATTACGACGCATGTCGTCAGTCTTCGTCCATACCAACGAACCATCAGTAGCCCATGAGCGCTGATAGATGGGGTACTTCGTGCGACTATACGCAGGCTGCGAGGAAACCTTATTCGTACGGTCGGCTTCTACTGCACTGGTGCTGAAGTTCATCGGCTGGAATGCCTCTGTCACCTGGCGTCCCTTCACCTCTGCAGGAGTCTCCAGGCTCACGTCAGTCATCTTCGTCGGCACATACATATCGCCGGCATAAGTACTCTTTAGCGGTGTAGAGACAAGGCTCCATCTATTGGCCTCGAGTTCGCGCTCCACCCAGGCCTTCTGATAGTAGAGACGCTGCTGGCGCAACAACTCAGCTCCTGGCTTGAAGTAAATATCCTTACAGGTGTTGCCGTAGAATTTTTCCACGTCGAAGACCTTGGCGTTGGGATTAGCGAGGCCATGTCCTGAAGTATGAGGCCCCCATCCGTTTTCGCCAATATAGCGGTGGCCGAAGCATCCCTCGCCTCCATGAGCATGGTCACCATAGCGCACCATCATGTCATAGCGGATGTTATCAGTAGGATAGCTAGAATACAAGTGTGTATAGGGGCTGGTGTCAGTCAGCATCTGTGTACCCGTCTGGTTCGAGGGGTCAATGAGCGATCCTCCCTGGTCGGGGCCACTTCGTCCATCGCCTGTTGCTACTCTTACCTCACGGATCAAGCTGGGAGCATGATTATCACTAAGGAGCACGACATTGGTAAACTTCATAGGCACGAAACCGGGATTACCAACCAAAAGTTCATTAATTTCGGTGTCGTCATCATATCCTTCACGATGACCAGGCGTTGGTGTATTCTGCTGGGCAGTTTCTTCATTCTTATCCTTATACAGCTGGGCACGTGTAGAGCGTTTCCAGTTGTCGTCGTTATACCAGCTAGCGCTATAGAAGTCCGTGTTACCAATCTGATGGGCATCCCAGGTAACGAACTCAGGCACCACCTTAATGACCAAATAAAGGTCGCCAAAACATGGATTATCTACCGTAGGCTTGTCATCATCTTCATCCAAGAATGATGTGGACACCTCATACTCATAGCCCTCATGGAAGTTGATTTCACATTGCGACAGGTCAAGAGGCAGATACATGTGTGCTTTGTCGACAAAGGGGCGATTCTCTCCTCCAGGTCCAGGGTGAGGCGGTTCAGGCGACACAATATCAGCAAACAGTTTACCTATGGCATTAGTCTCACCTGCCAACATGGGGTCAGTTGTAGCAGGCACTTGTTCGGTCTTGCTAACAGCCGATAGCGTCAGTTTGGCTCCTCCTCTCGGGAAGAAAATCTTCCTCGCAGTTCCATGTCCCTTGTTGTCGAACGACCTCACGGGAATGTGGAGTAGATAGCCATCCTCCTTCATCTTCTTGAGCTGTTCAAGACCCACACGCACCACCTGTTTCTTGTAATTATCGGGATAATCGACATCGTCGAAGCCCAGTGCAATCTTCGGGCCTCCAGAGGAATCGTCGACAAAGAACATCATTTCCAAAACCGAACAGATGTCCTCGTTACCTTCTGTCACAGTCTCAATGGGCATTGCTTGGAAGTAGTTTCCATTAGGAGCTGTGAAATGATATCGGAATTGTGGGGAAGCATCTAAATACAGCCTGACATAACGGTGAGGACGACCTGCATCCGCATCTGGCCCGAGCATATACCTAAGAAGAGAATCTTTCATTTCTTGGGTGAAGTCCCCACTGGGACTCACATTGGCCAAATCATCATGCGTAAGTGGTGTAAGCCGGTACTCAGGGATGGCTCGCAAAGCTGTAACGTAAGCCTTCACTGCCTCAAAGCGAGTTTTCGATACTTCTATACCATCTAAATCATCATCATCTGGATTTTCATCTTCCCAGTCGACCTTGCCAACGAAGAAGTCGAAATGAACGTTGTCGTAGGATATAACGGTGCCATCTTCCTCAGGAAATTGCAAACTCAAATCATATTCCATATCCACTGATGTTACACCACAAGCAAAGTCAATGGTACCACTGGCCTCTTGCTCAGTATGAGCTACCATAGGTTTCAGGTAGACCTTGTTGGAGTAGAAATTGTTGCTATACACCGTACAGACGCTACCCAGATAGGGGTTACCCCATTCATTTGGCTCACTAACACGGTCGTAACCAAAATTATAGAACGACACAAAGTAGCCCTGGCCTGGCACTAACTCAAAGGAACGATCCACAAACAAGAAGTAGACCTTGTTCTCATCGTCAGGATTGCGGTAGAAGCCCGAACCAGGAGTAATGCCACCCACAAGTGCATCAGGATTATTTGGATCATAAGCAGGCACACTGGACAGGTCAAAGTCCAAATCAATGGTCACCGTTCCAAACTGGTCGTTGGCAGCGCCGCTACCATCAGTATACACACCATCTCCCGTAAAATCCTCGTTTGGCAGAATCGGCGTTGTCTGGCTGTCGTGCTTCTTGTAGATACGGTAGAAAATATTTTTCGTCCCGTTTGCTCCAATAGCCTTCAGCAAGGACTCTGCCTCAGCATATACCTTCAACCTGGTGCCCTTGTCAGTAGTACAACGTTCACTGGCCACAAAGGCTCTCACCTTGGCTGATGTGGTGTAGAAGGTTATCTCGTCCACACAGTAGTCGGCACCCTTGGTATTCTCAGCAAAGTTGTCGATGTTCACATAGAAGGTACGCGGTGTGCCGTCGAGCAAATCTTCCAGCTCTGCAGGAATTCTGGTATGGCCAGAAACCATGTACCACTGGCCCAATTGATCGGCTCCCATGCTCTCGATGTCGCCCGTGAGGAACGACACAACGGGAATACGCACACCATCCACATCGGTGGTCACACGGAACATCACCTGAGGGGGAGCTTTGCGGTCACCTGAATCTTCTGCCCTTCCTACGTTTGGGGCCATGTTAGCGATATAGGCGGTATAGTATATCTGAGCACCGGCACAGAGGCTGGCATCGAACTCCAAGCTAGCGTAGGTGCGGGCCTCGTCGGAAGCATCAATATACATATAGGTGCCATACTTGGCATTGTCGCCATCAGTTTGAAAATTCTTACCATAAAGGCGCTCGTGGGTCACATCAAATAACTTAGGGAAGCGGTTTTGTCCCTCAACTCCGTCTATTTCACTATACCACCATGCATAGTAGCTCTGCGTATTAAAAGTGCCATTAGCATCGGCATAGTTACCAGCCGTATACGACACGTTAGGCATGTTCATCGACTTCAGCAGCATGTAGTCGCTGTGGGTAGGGCCAATACCATAGCCATTCCAACCAGAATGATAGATAGCCCATGACGAGGCATCTTGTCCATAGAGCGAAGGGTAGCAGTAGCCATACTGACCCAAAGGCCACTTTTGGGGCATCAGGGCATAGTTCTCTGCCGATGAGGTCGGCTTGGCCAAGCGAATGGATTCATCTTCGCTGAATAGCTCGTCGAAAGTAAGGACCGCACCCACATTCATTTCCATTGCATACGTCTGCTCCACTTGGGTTGTCTCGGTGCCCAGAGGTTTAGGGCCAGCATCGAGGAACACAAGATCGTAGCTGGACACAGGTTTTTTTATCGTTCCGTTGCTTACGCAGCCCACTACATGAAGGTTGGTGCCGGAAGGCAAGGTAGTAAGATTCAGTGTTCCTCCTTCTGATGACAATTTAGTGTATTCACCCAAGAAGTCAGACAACTCGTATTTGGCTAGGCGAAGCTCATAACGATGCTTCTGTGTTACACTATTATTATTACCAGTATTAATGATGTAAACAATATCGTCCATGCTTACAGTATGTTTCCAGAGGTCTCCATTTTCGTCCTGATAGTAGGCATACCATTGTAGCCGGTCACACGGAACTTGATTATTACCATCGTTAACGAGATAGTTTCCCAGCTCCTTCAGGTTAACTCGAAGGCCAAACTTACCAGTTAACTTACCATTTATTTCTTTGAGAGATACCACCACCCGGCCATTGTCCTCAAAGAGTTTGAACATATCGTTAATATCATCATCTGAGACTGACGTAATCGAGCCAGTCATCAGACCTGCTTCAATAGTCTCAAGTTTACTTGCCTTACTATCAATTTCGTTGGCAATGGTCTTAGCGGGCAATATATGGAAAAGATAGCGGATGGAAAGCGTGGGCTCATGCACAAGATATTGCTTCGAATCGTCCAAGCCATCCATATAACGGCTCACGTCGCAGGCAACGACAATCTCCTCGTTCATGCTTGAGAAGTTGTTGGGAGCATTGAAGTTAACACCGATGAGGTTACGGAACTTAGCGTTAGCCGTTCCTAAACGTTTCCCTAACCAGTTACAAATAAAGCCGTAATTAGTGACATCAAGCAATGTGCTCTCGTTAACACTATAACGCGTTAGATAGCCAGAGGAGCCATCAGTCTTCCAGTCGTACCAACGATAGAAGCCCAGAGGCTCAGTACCTGAGGGATCATCACCATCACGATCGGACCATCCTTCCAGAGGAAGGGCCAAGTCGGAAGTTTCTCCATCGTGAAGATAGATATAGTAATCTACCTGATGTACGCTCTGTCGGATATTTTGCGATTCACTGTCGATACTGCCATCGGTGTAATCCCAAGAATACTCATCTACAGCTGACTGACCATCAACAACCTGAAAATCACGATGTGTTTCTCCATCATAGTGCACAAACGGCAGGAGATCACTCGGTTGTTTCAAATCAAACACATACCTTACTTTAACATTGCCTACTGGCTCAAGCGTTTCAAGCTCGATGTCATCAATCCAGTATTCTGCTGCCACTGTGGCGAAATTGAATAGGATACGTCTGGTATCTTCATAAGTCGTTGAGAAGGTGTACTCATAAGAATTCCAGTTTGTTCCAACATCAAATGTATTGTAACCACTTTGATTGCCATAATTAAGATTCTGAAACTGGAACTGCAAGCTGCCGTTATTGCTTGAAGACCTTGCCTTAAATCGGATTGTATATTGGGCGTTAGGCATGAGAGCGGCGGGAAGATCATAACCGCATTGAGATTGCCATGCCTGATTATTGGCAGTGGGATTATTCAAGTGAAGGGTGTGGTTGTTATCTTCAACAACGATATTACACGTGGGATTGTTGCCACCCCATACTCTCCATCCGCCAGTACTCCCGTCCTCAAAGTCACTACTCAGCTGCAGCACCGGTGTCATTTCGCTGATACCAGCATCACACACCAGTCGCACATCAACTGTAGAAAGGCCCTGTGGGAGAGTAAAGTTAAAACTTGGATTGTAATAATCAGTACCTGCGGGAATAACTGTACGAGGATTATTATTATTGTAAATTTGATCAAAACCTGAGCGCTCATAGCCATTCACCCCTCCAAGAGACGTATACCTATTTCTAGTATTATTGTTATTAGCATATATTTGGATTCGTTCACCCGTATGAGCATTAATCAAATACCAATGAACGTAGCCGTTATCTGCCCATACCCGACCGGATACGTCACAGTCACCAGACAGTTCATGCCAGTTTTCAACCAGTCGAGGGTTAAGGGTAATCTGACCATTATTATTCCTGTCATACATGATGGTCCTAAACTTCGTCTTAAGGGCATCCTCGGTATCAGTGGGATAGATAAAGGTGTAGGTGTATTCCACGTTCCATTGGGGTTCTTGAGCCAATGGCGTAGACCCATCATTAGGAGTAGCGGTAGAGATGTTATCGGCCAAGAGGCAGACGACTTTATAATTCATGAAGTTGCCTGCCCCAGCATGGAGCGTGATACTTATGTTGGAAAGAGTAATACCGTTGACGGGGTCATAGACATAAACACCGTTCTTTGGATTCTCTCCCGCAGGCGTTGCAGGATCGCCGTTATATGTGACCATCAACAAGTCTGTTGAGTTAACAGCAGTGCCACTAGCATCTGCCAAATAGATACGGGCATATTTTACTCCTGTCAACAAATCATCAGAGAGACTGATGGTCTTAGATGCAACGTTTCTTTCTATTTCTTCATCGTAAGAAGGTGTACCGTAGCCAGAGACCCCCACGTTGGGGAAGTTGTCAATGGCTGTTGCGGAAATCGCATAAGACACCTTGTTTATTGATTGATCATCCCATTGACTAACTTGTAAGATAAGGGCATCTCCATCCGCTAAAGAAGAAGGAAAATCATCCTTCAAATCAGTCAAGGGAATTTCATAGCAAAGATCCGTAAGGCTATAGTAGTCACTACCATTAGGTATAGTTGTGTCACCACTTTTCATAATCGCATTATTACCCCATTCAGCATTAAAGGCACCCAATCCCTTATCTTCTGTATACACACGTATTGAGATATTCTCTCTTTCGTCAGCCGGCAAAAAATTTTTCAGCGTGGCAGCAGAAACTCTAACCCGATTATCGCCATCTGAAGAGTACAGAATTGTCTCCTGCCCCACGGCATTCGTCCCCCACCCTACGATCATTGCCAAAACGAGGAAAGCCCGGCAGGCAATGGCTGTCGGGTGGCTGATATGGTTGATAACATGTTGCAATAACGCCTTCATTGCTGTAGTTTTCTGAAAAATGTTCATATCTGTATGTCCTTTCTTTCTGATTTGTTAGGCCTGCTACTCAGCGGTGCGATTGTCATTCTGTCATAGTCCCTTCCTGAACAGAGGATCAGGCTACTAGCGGCAGCAGCGCGAATGTTGTCGCAGCCGTGAGCTATAGTCGATATCTTGTTCCAAATGCATATAGAAGCGGTAGATGAGCTGACGTGGTACGGTCTCTGCGTTTACGTAGACATAGACGCGCAACTCGTGATATACCTTCTTGTCGGCATTGTAATCCTGCGGAGCTATCTGTCCGAAGATATAGGGCAGATAGGGGTCAGCAGCTTTCGGTTTCCATTGTGTCACAGCATCAAGCATGGGGAAATCACCTTGGGAGTAGATTTTGCCACTGATAGTATGCGTCACCTCTCCATCGAAGTTCGTTCCATAGACAGGAAGAGCCTCAGGATAAACATTGTTAGCAGGCAGACCTGTTAAATCGGGCTGGCCATAGAACTTTACCTCGCTGCTATTGAGAGCAGGAGTCAGCACGGAAGCTGCTGTCTCATCGGTGTAGGAGAAGAACGAGTTGGTCCACTGATCGCCAATCAATCCCCATCTTGCCGTGGCCTTACCATCGCCTCCGCTGATAGAGTAGGTAGCAGGAGTGCCCGAGGCAACAGGAGCCGTAGCGACGAAGTCGACAGCCTCCGTGCCATTGTTATGCGTCACCTTGGGCACCAGATGGAAATGGCCATAGTCATGGAAGAGGAACTCATACAAATGGGCATTTTCGTCGACAGTACTCACGCTGACAGGATAGACACCGATGGCGGGGAAGTCGTAAGGTACGATCTCCAGCTTATAGTCATCGAGTACAATGGGAATGATACGATAATCATTGCGAGCGATGTAGTCCCAATTCTCTGTACGCTTAGTATCAGTTACAGGAGTCTGAGTAAGATCTTCGTTGTTGCCACCACCCGTCTTGTTCACCGTCAGTCCGGTATTAGTGCCTGAGCTGACAAGGGCATAACGGTAATCATTGTTTTCCAACTCGACGGTGAGGAAGAAGAGATGGTCGGCATTGGCGGGCTTGTCGCTCTCGTTGATATAGAAGGTGAGCTTCTTATTATAAGCTGAACCTGGCCGCAGTTTGGCTATATCATAAGTGTCATCACTGCCAACGGTTATGTCGCCCGTGAAAGTTACGTCCTCTGTTGCAAAGGCAGTATTCGTTGAACCATTGTTCAGGTTCGGCTGCAAATCCTGATGTACAAAAGTCATCAGGTCAGCGTTTGCTGCATCAGTGTATTTAGGCAGAAGGAAGATATTATTGGTGGTTGCCTTGGTGACATCGCTGATGGTCACCGACTTCACTTTCTGCTCAGAGCCAGAAGCATTGAAGAAACGGAACTCCAACTTTGCAACCATACGAACGACGATAAGGTCTTTGGTCACCTCTTCTCCATCATTCAACGTAAAAGTCTGCTTGTTCGACATGGGGATGCCCTTTGAACCAAAGCCAAAAGCATTGTCAGCCGTCAGGTCCTCGGCAGTCTTGCCATTTGCACCGATGGTGGTAGTCTTTGTATCGATGCCAGTGAGCGTTGCGCCTTCCAAGGTCTCTACTCCAAGAATACTCTTCAGGCTTGCCTCACTGATATTGGCAAATGAATAGGCGGTATAGGTGCCAGCAGGAAGATTGCCATTATACACCTCGTCGATTTCGGCATTTGCTAAAGCGACTTTGCTAAAGACGTTCGTAACCACGTTATCCTGCACCAAAAGCACAATCCAGTTGTACATCATCTCTGAACGGTCGGCGAGTGCATTATCATCATTCCAACGCGTAACAGGAGCAGCACCGACTGAACCGATGCGCAGGGTAACATATCCAAATCCACTGTCACCATGCATGCCATTCACCTCATCATCCTCCTGGCAGGCGACGAGGCAAAGCATAGCCATCATGGCGCATATACTTAGGTAGCAAAGCCGTTTCATCGTTTTCATTCTTTTACATATAAATTGGAACGTGTACAAACTTGTCCCATTTCTTCACCTTGATGAGGAGGGTAACCTTTGGTCCATTCGGTTCCTCAGTGATCTTGTCGATAGAGACGCGATAGATATTGTTACGCACCACGCCGAAGTTCATGGCCGTGCCGGGGTTACACTTCATGTCCTTGGCTGCAAGGATGAGTGCAGTTGTCTCTTCGTCAGTTTCTCCCACCAACTTAAAGGCATCATAGGATGACTGACCTGAGGCATAGCCCTCGCCTTGATGACGGAGGAAGGTGTATACTACTCGAGGGGCAGCCACGTTGTCATGGATATACAGACCTTCGATAGCGAGTCCGGTAGCATAGTAATACAGAGGAGAATTGTCGTCAATGGTATTCTCGGTGGCATAGCCCACGATGATATTGTCATATCCGTCCTTCGAGATGTAATTATCGGTGTTATCATGCCAAGTTGTGCTTAGCTCAACCTTCTTTGCAGAGGCAGCGACAGCAGTTTGCGTCTTCAAGGCATCAAGAGTATTGTTAGCAAGAAAATACGTTGCATAGCTAGGAGCTGTCTTTGCAGCGTTGGAGTAGCTGTCGAGCACCCAGTTTGTCGTTGTCTCATCGCCCAAATAGATGGGTATCACATCAGTTCGGGAAGCGAAGTTATTGCCTTCAGAGACACGCTTGACAAAAAACTCGTTGGCACCATTGGTCAGGTTAAATGGAGTGACGTTGGTCACCACAAAGCGGTCGTTGCTGGTAGGCTCGGTCGTATCTCCCTCCTTCCAAATCTTATACACGTAACCTGGCTTAGAGTAGGTCGTAGCATCATAGGTTGCGTTTGACTTAGGGTAATGTGTGGAGAAATCGATGCGTGCAGCCAGGCGCTCAATGTGAATGCAACTGAAATGATAGACGTAACGATTCTTCTCCAATATAGTATTCGACTCGTAAAGTGTTGGATTTTCAAGTGTTATGGTGGCATCGCTTTCTGAAGCCATCACAAAGTCTGTAGCATTGATGCCTACGCCCGTTCCCTGATAGAGGGTCGAAATGACTTTTTCGCGTACAACTTTTATTTTATCTCCTACATTGACATCCGGATCGGCATTGGCAACAACGATCACTTTATAGGTTTCTCCTACTTCTAACGAGGTTTCCAGCAGTTCCTGGTCACCAGTGGTATAGAGCACCTCCATCTCACGCAGTTCAGCCGACTCACCCTCCTTATGTGTATGAGTACCCGTATTATCCATAGGGTATACATCATACTTCTTTACACAGCACACCTTGGCATCGTCACTGGTAGTATTGATGCCAGCGTTGTCCTGATAGAAGATCAGTGTGATGTTCTTTACTTCATTCTCACGGTTATCACCCTTCTCAGGGCCGTCACCATACTCGCCACCAGTAGGGTTGGCGCGTGTGACGGGACTGTTGCTGGCACTTACCGACACAGTGACATTAATATACTGTGCGGCACTGCTGTCGGCTATCTCGTCATCATATTCCTCCGACATCCACTGGCACGACGATGCCAGCATAGGCAGCAGCGAGACAGCTACAGCCAGGCGGAGTACCCTGATGGACTTTGAGAGTAGTGACGTCATATAATATTTAGGATTTATGGATATTCTTAATCAAGTTGCTCATGCTGGGTACGCATAGCCCAGGGGATGATATGGACATGCGTGCCGATGAAGAGCTGAATGTCCTCCACACGTCCACCACGGATGATGAACTGGAGACGGTAGTCGTATTCACGGTCCAGGTACTCCTGGTAGTGATAGTAGCGCTCCTGATAGGTGCGGCCACTAGAGAGGATATAAGGCAGGTTGATGCCGAAGACAATCTCGCCCGTAGCTTTCTTACGGATGAGGAGCACAGCATTCTGTGCCTTGGCAATGTCCTCCTGCTTCAGAATGGCATACTGGTCGTTCTGCACGGAGGCATTCTTGTAGACCAGACGATTGAACATCAGGTCGTAGTGGGCTGCAGTCTCGCTGGCCACCTGGTCAGTACCCACGAAAGTGGTGTTCCACTGACGGTAAGGACTGTAGATGAGCGTGTCAGCAGCATTCGAGAGGTTGTTGCGGCAGTCCACCTGAGAGTTGTTGTCGACAATCTCCACCACGAAATCCTCAGCCAGCACTTGGTTGTCGGCGGGATTATCGTTGACGGCACGCAGGGTGACGTTCAGGTGTTTGGTGTCGCGGATGAGGCTCATCGTGGCGTATGTGGGCTCGCCCTTAAGGACGCTCACCGTCTCCTGGCCATTGGTCTTAATAGAGCCGTCGCGCTGCCAGCTGTATTCGCAACGTGCAGGAGTCAGCATGGCGGGGTAGGACTGCAGGGGATGGTCTGAGGCCGGCGAGGTCACCGTAGTGAGCGTATGCCACAGCGTGTCGAGTGGAGCGGCACTGTTCACATAGTAGTAGTCGGAAAGAGCCTTTGTCGCCGAATGGTCGAGGTTGACGAAGAACTGCTGCCACTGGTCGCCGGTGTTGTTACCGCTCTGGCGGTACTTTGCACCTGGCGTCGACAGTGCCTGTGCATAGTTCTTCTGCATGGCAACGGCCATGAGGCGATAAGTATGGTCGGGGGCCAGCTCATCCTCAGTGAAGTGGATGTAGCTTCCGTATGTGGAGAGCTGGCCCTCGCCCATGGTCTTTGAAGCGACAAGTCGCTCCGACTCATCATACACATAGAGTGTCACTGAGCCCACATGGTCTTTAAACATATCAGCCTGCTGAATGTTATAGTCGTAAACAAAGTTTACGTACAGTCCGGTCGGGCAGTCGCTGAGGTCTTCTTCCATCCAACCACAGCTAGAAAGGAACAAACCACCAGCCATCAGCAACAGGCTCTTGTGTAAGATGTGTCGAACGTTCATTGTCGTAGGGAATTTACTTTATTGATTAGTTAAATATTAGAACTTAACAGACTGGTTGCGGAGCACCCAAGGAATGATGTGGACGTGAGCGGAGATATAGTACTCCTCCTCAATCTCATCATCGGGAGTCTCATTACCATTGACAGGCTCAGGAGTAGCAGAACCCAGCTTGCCAATCTTGTCGATTTCCAGAATGTACCAGTTGTCGCGGACTACGCCATAACGGCCGAGGAAGCGAGCATTTGCCTTTGCCTGGTCAGCAGCTTTATCGGTATAGCCGTAAATATTTGCAACGGTTCCACCGGGCTGCACTTTAAAGGGATTAGCGTCAGCGTTAGCTGTTGCATCGGAAATAGCCTCCCAAGGAGTCTCAAACTCACCAAAGTGCTTGATACGGACGTTGTAGTAGGACAAACCACCCTTATAGAGCGACACCTTGTAATCTGCCTTAGCACTGGTAACAGCATCAGCCCAAGCAGTGGTAAGCGCTGTGGAAAGCGCAGGAACAGTAGCAACTTCAGTATAGGTACCGTCCTCGGTTTCGCACTCAGTAGCAGTGATAGTGTAAGCCAGCTCATAAGCAGCTTCATTGCTAGCAGCATCCTTGGTTACAGTAGCAGTGACATTGCACTCTGCCTTGTAGTACTTAGTATTATCAGCTGCCTTCAGCTGAGCGAGTACGTCAGCCACAGCATCCTCCTTGAACTTGTTGATGGCATAGAGTCCACTTACCTTAGCAGCGAGAGAATTGTCAATCTTATCAGCCTGGTAATAAAGAGCATCGTTGGAGATGGTGTAGAGATCATTACCATTATTGAACTTTACGCGAAGGGTCACCTGCGTGGTATTAGTCCAAACCTGATTAGCAACATCAAACGTGTTCTCGGGGACATAAGCCCTGCCATTCAAGCCAAGCCAATTTTGATCTGCGTCAATGGCCGCAGTCTTATCAAGGGTAGCAGCCTTATCGTACTGGAGGTCTTTAGCAAAATAGGTGCGATAGACATCACCGTCAGGTGTATGACCGTCGGTCGTAGGCAGCTTGGGGTCAAAGTCGTACTTTGTCACGAAGCGGTACTTGTTATTGGTGGTTGTCATGAACTCATTGTAATAAGGCAGCCACTCAGCGATGTTAGCCTGACGTACGTTGTAATACTTAGGCTCCACGTTAATCACCTGCCAGCCAGTGATCTCGAAAGGAAGAGCTGTTTCGCCCTCGCCAATGGCAGTACCTAAATTTGCACCCTGCTTAACGGTCACCTTAGCAGCGGAACGCTCAACGAAGATACATCCAGCAGGAGCATCCTTGGCGGCCTTTTCAGTCTTGGCAATCTTTGTCTGATCAAGCTTGTATGCAGAGATAATCGTTGCGCCCGTGGGATCGGCACTTCCACCCTGCTTGAGGCTGACGGGAGAGTTGGTCATCATCAGACCGGTCTTAGCAATCACACCTTCGAGCGTGCCGCCGATAGTCTCGCGATTGTAAATCAACTCGCTGAAATCTTGGAAGGTCGTGTTATCAGCAGGCTTCGTCTTCTGAGCATCGTTATAAGGATTGACAATCACGTAGGCATACAGATTCTCTGAGGGGAGAAGCGACAGGTCATCAATCTTGGCAACAGAGACAGAAGTAGAGGTCACACCAGTGCCCTCATCGCCCATAATAGCGGTCTGGGGCTTATCATCAGGTGCAGCTTCCTGATCATCCTTTTTGAAATCATTTGTCAGCTCCCACATGCCAAGGATAGTGGAAGAAGCTTCCTCATTACCCTTGAAGAGGAACAGATAAGCAGAATTCACCTTGAACTCGTCCTCCGTACCATTGTTCAGGTCATCGTTGGCACGGGTCGTGGCTGTTGCACTGGGCATCTGGATGGAGATACCCACAAAGCTGGATCCATTGGTCTCAACAGACGGGGTGACAGTTACCACGTCATCATTCGACGAGCATGCGCCGAACAGCATCCCTGCTGCGGCGAGTGCGAACAAACTTAATTTTTTCATAAACACTTTGTTTTTAAATGGGTTAATAAATAATTGTTGTTTAATAATATATGTTTCGTTTAACGGAGAATCTCAATAGCCTGGCGGTTGCGGCTCACGTCAAGACCCAGCTGCTGGGCACGATCAAGATGGCGTGCAGCCTCATCATACTGTCCCCGGATGATGCAGAGCACGGCACGGGCATTCTCAGCGGCAGAGCCATTGCCGGCATGCTGGAGCAGGGTCTCAGCCTTCAACAGGTCGTGCTGCTGGATGGCGACATTAGCCAGATTGATATTGGCGGCCTCGTCTTCAGGATAGTAATTCAGGGTGGTCTGCATCACGCGGTTATAGTCGTCAGAGAAGGGCTGGAAGGTCTGTGCCACACGCCAAAGCTCATGCTTCGACAGCTGGTTGGGCTTGGTGCGATAGATCTGCAAGCACTCCTCGAGGGTGTTGAACTGACGGATGTTGAACGTGATGTCATAATCGGAGCGGCGCAGGCCGGGATAGACATTACGCAACAGGTAGGTGTAGTCGGCAGGATAGAGCTTCTTCATCCTGGCCTCCGTAGCGTCGGCAGTACGCTCCACCTCGCGCTCCTCCTGCAGCAGGAGGTTGCGCACAATGTCGTACACCTCTGTCTTATGAGGAAGCACGTCGCTGCCAAGGCCCTCGATGGCCTCACGCAGTCCAATCCAGTTCTCAGGAGTAGCCTCGGCAGGAGCGAAGGCACTGGCAGGAAGCTGGTAGTTCTTGCGCAGCCAGTCGGTGAGCGACTGTGCACGGTTGGTAGCCAGCATACGGTTGTGAGCATAGGGTGACTCAGGCGATGCCCAGCCGTGGATCTTGATCTCCTTGACGGTGATGTTCTTGTCGGCCACCATGATGTCGAGGGTATCTGTAATCTTACGCAGCTCGCGACGGTTGTCCATATAGTCGGGCTTCATCTCCCAACGGTCTACGACGAAGGTGATGTATGCCGATCCGTGCAGCTGCAGGTCAGGCTTGTCAGGATTGGGCTCCTGGTTGGCCAGTGCGATAAGCTCGTAGGGATCGGGCTTGGCAAGCGTGCCCAGTGAAGCGAGTTGTGAGCGCAGGGTGTCGCCACAGCCGCAGAGGTCGCTCTCCATCAGCACCTCGGCAGTCTTATGCCAAGGCTGCATGGAAACGGCATCGGTATAGGCATAGCTCTGGGGCTGACCGTTCATGCGGCGGATATTGTCGCAGTTGTCAGCATAGAGCGGGTCGATGCCCTCACGCTCGAACACGATATCCTGTGTGCGTCCGCTGACGATGAGCGTCTTCAGGCGCTGCTGCTGACTGCCGTCGTTTGAACGGAGGATAGGCGTAAAAGCACGATAGCGGTTGGAGGGGACACGCAGCGAGTCGAGCACCATATCGAGTGTGATCACAGTGCGGTCGGCGGTGGAAGTAACCTGCATGTTGTTGGCGCGGACCACATTATTGCCATCTTCATCGGCCAGTCGGACAGAGGTCTGAGCTGTGGCAGTGGCGGCCAAGGCCAAAAGGGTTGTTGCTATGATGAGTGATCTCATTTCTTCAAATGGTTTATGATAGTGATCGTAGATAGGCTATATAAATAATGAGTGACTGCTTAGAACATGTAGACCAGCGAGAGAGCAGCCTTCGTGGGACCCACGTAGACCTTGTCGCCGTCTTCAATCTTCTTTCCACAGGTGCCGCACTTGAACTTGTCGTAGTCAATGTAGGCAGCGCCAAGACCGATGGCGGCTTCGATGTTCCAGTGACGAGAGAGGACCCACTGGTAGCCATAGCTGATGCCGCCACCGATGTACCAGCCCTCGAAGCGATGGTCGCGCAGATCTTTCCAGTAGCCGAAGGGAAGCTTTACGTTGGATGCGTCATACTCGCCACCAAAGGCATGGATGCCAACGAAAGAACCATTGAAGCGATGGCAGAACCAATAGCGGTACTCGGGATTCAGGAGCCAATGCTTCGCATACTTCCTATCCTCGCCGTGACCGAACTTCCAGGCGTTAAGACCATAAAAAAGCTGAACTGAGTGCTTCTTACCTACCCCCATCTCCAAGCCGAGATTGGGAGTGAGCGTCGCATCGTAGAGCAGATTCGTCTTCAGGGCTACCTGCTGAGCATGACATCGGTCAGGATGGGCAATTGCCAGAATCACGGCTAAGGCCGACACTAGAACCATTTTTGTCCAATTCATATTCTTCTATTTAATTGGTTATTCTTTTTTTTCACCTATTCTATATTATAAGAACAGTATCTCGAAGATATCTTTTTCAAAACTTTCCTTAACTTTACAGCGAGTACCTGATGGTCCCACCTAGCATATACCCGTTTTATTTGTTAGCGAATCTGTAATTTCGATGCAAAATTACAACTTTTTTTTGGAAAAATGTATCAAAATTGGTTTCAAATTGTTTATAATATCTATCATTTAACACCTCTTAACAGTAAACCATCGCAAAGCCCCTAGTTTTATCCCATTATACATAACTTAGCATCCAAAAGTATATAGTTTACGATGCGTAACTATATAGGTTAGCAGACGTAACTATATAAGTTAGCTGTCGTAATCATATAGGTTAGCAGCCATAACTATATAGGTTAGGGCTACCACCACCAACCACCGCCACCTCCTGGGTCGGTGATGGTGAAGTGGACTTCGATGTTCACCTTGAGCAAGGTGCCATTATGCGGATACTGCAGCTGCATGGTGACGGTGTGCTCGTCATCCTGGCAGTTTTCCTTGTAGAGTCCGCAGTTCCAGTTCCAAAGGTCATCAAACACCTCGATATAGACATGGCCTCTGGAGTAAGGGCCGGGATTGCCGTCACCGTCGAACCATCCGCCAAAGACGCCATTGGTGCCATTGGTACCCTCCGTCCCATCGGTATTCAAGGGTACGATGGTGACATTGGCTTCGTTGAATGCACTTTCGTCGAGTTCCATCAGACTGAGCACGCGGTTCTTGTTGACATGAACCTTACGCGACTGGGAATAGCCTGCCGACCACTGCATGGTCACACTCGAAGTGACGGTGCCACAGAAATGCTGTTCAGTGGCGGGCGCCTGGGGAACAGGTATGTTGGCAATGAGGTTCGTCATGAAGCTGGCACGCCGCTGTAGCCACAGGTGCATCTTCTCTAATTCGGTCTCGAAGTCCATTCCCCGCACGGGCCATCGCTGTGCCTCCCGCTCCATCGCCCCATTGCGGAGATGGGCGACATACTTCATGCACTCGTCCCACCCGTGACTGACGATTGAGTCGCTGACGGCAGCCCACTGTGCCTTGTAAGCCTCCACAAACTCCGGACAGGCGAAGAGGTCGGTGAAGAACTGCGGCACATAATTGTAGTTGCCGTTGCGCTTCAGAGGATTGGTGCCCATCACGGTCTCGCGGTAGTTGTAGAAGAAGGTATGACCTGTATACATATTGCCCCAGTCAAAGTCGTAGCCGGCATCGAAGTCCCATAGCGGTCCCATCACCCAAGGGCCGTCGCCGTCCTTGTGCATGAAGATAGACCGAGGTGCTGAAAGCTCGACATTGTAGACAAACTCCTGCAACTGCAGGTATTTGATGAACGACGGAATGTCGAGCAGTTGCTTCACTTGCGCATAGTCCTTGTCCTTGATGGCTTGCTCAAGCTGCGCAAAGACGGCGCGCACACTGTCGACGGTGTTGGAGGTGAACCGCTCTTCGTCGGGATATTTCACGCAGAGGGGCATGCGATAAACCTTTGACCAGCAGTTGTCATCGGCATAAGGACTCTCTCCAGGTCCGTCGTCCACATCAAGGGAGATGAGTATGCCGTGCTCATCGCTCACATCGACACGGTTTTTGTTCTGCTGCACCTGCTCCGTAAGCTGATAGACGCCACGATAGTCGCCGTTGACGAAGAGCTCGACATAGCGGGTGTGATTGGTGAAGGGCAACCCCAGCCATTGTCCCGTCTCGAAGACGAAGGTATTCATCATGTCGGTGATATCACGGTAATTGGCCAGCAGCACCCAGCTCTTGGCTTTTGAAAGGCCCAGCATCTTATGCTTCTCAAGAAGTTTGAGGCGCAGGGGCTTCTTGTCGTACCAGAGGAAAGAACTGTTGCCTCGTCCTCGCACCTGTGCATTGGCAGAATAGTTGGAGAAGGCACCAAGGCCATTGAGTGAGACATGGCAGTCGGTATAGTAATCTCTGGAGGTGATATCCTCGCCATCACGCGTGGTGATGAAGAGCTGGAAGACCTTATAGTGATCCTTCGTCTCTACAAGCGGGTCGTCCTCGAAGGTGAGACTATCCACATCTTCCAACAGGAAAGCGGGCATGGCAGCCTCGCCCTTGACGTGGAACTGCAGCTCCTTCAGGTCATCGCTGAGGGTGATGTCCTGTATGCTGTCGATGATGAGGGGTGCATCCCACTGGGTTTTCCACTGGTTGAAATAGACGTGCGTCTGCTGCTGGGCAACGGCAAAAACGACTGTCCAGAGGGCAGCGATGAGCAACGATAGTCTTCTCATTTCTTCATAGGTTTAGCATTCAGCGTGCAAAATTACAAAAAAAGTGGAAGAAAGTGGCGGTTAATTCATTTTTTTTGTGTAAGTTTGCATCGGAAAACAAAAAAGCAAAGACAATGGCACTAAATCTGAACAAGAACTTGAAGCTCTATTACTCCATCAAGGAGGTGGCCGAGATGTTCGACCTGAACGAGAGCACGCTGCGATTCTGGGAGACGGAGTTCCCCTATCTGAAGCCGAAGACCACCGGTGCAAACAAGGTGCGGCAGTACACCCAGAAGGACATCGACCAGATACGCCTCATCCATAATCTGGTGAAGGTGCGTGGTTTCAAGCTGGCCGCTGCACGCAAGATGATCAACGCTAACCGCGACGGCTCAGACCGCAAGGCTGAAGTGCTGACACGCCTCATCGACATCCGCAGTGAGCTGCAGCTGTTGAAGCGCCAGCTCGACGGGCTGCAGTAGCAAGAAAGAACCATAAATCAAATGGTTTAGCGCTGTGGCAGCCAGTCGCTGCTTAGCTTGAAGGCGTTCTCGAGCGTTATCTCCTTGGCTTCCTTCTTTGTCAGCTGTCGGCTCCACCCTACCCGCTTGTCGGTAGCTGCTCCGTCGCCAGTATTCTCGAACTCCATATAGCGTGCCGTCAGTTCCCGTTCTTTCTGCCAGTGATGCCATCCCTCGGGAGTTATCTGTGCCGGCAGTTGGCAATGCATGAACAGCGTGTAGCCATAATCGCGCCAGGGACGTCCCAGGTAGACCTTGGTGACTTGGGGCGCACAGGTGACAGTGCAATTATTAAATATGTACCCGTACATTATTTCTTTAGGCGTGGAGGCTGCAGTGATGTAGCTGTTGGCCTTGCAATAGATGTCGCAATGCTCGAACCATGCCGTCGAGGGGCCGAAGATAAAATCGGTGGTGCCCTCGATATAGCAGTCCTTGAAATATAGCCTTGTGGAGGGCGCTCCCGTATAGACCGTGTCCTGATTTCCCAGGAAGCGGCAGTTGACGAACGTGATACGATCGCCCAGCGTGTGGAGCGCCACTGCCTGACCCAGGCGAGCGGCATTGTTCTCAACAGTGATGTTCTTCAGGGTGATGCCATTGCCATCGATTCTCAGAGTGAAAGAGCGGAAAGTTCCGAGTACGGGCCTGTCGCCCATATCCATCAGCTGCTGTTTCAGCTCTTTAGGCCAATAGTTGCCATCCATAGAGATATTGGCATGGTCATCGTAGGTGATGATGGTCTGGTCACGGTCCTCACCGCAGATCTCGATATTCTGCAACCAAGAAGGGATAATGACTTTCTCCTTGTAGGTGCCGCGCTTGACGAAAATGACTTTATGATAGTCCATAAAAGCACGGCACACCTCGATGGCATCAGTAACAGTGCGAAACTGGCCTGTGCCGTCGCGAGCCACCACGATGGTGTCAGGATTATCGTACTTGCCGGCTGCGCTGGCAGCGAAAGCCATGCTTAAGAGTAGAATAGTTGTCAGTAGTTGTTTCATAAGTCTTACATGATTTGTGATATTTCCTTGAGGTCGTCGACCTCCTTCAGTTTGTCGATAATCTGCCTTACATCCTCGCGATCGTGGATACGGAGCTCGATGGTGCCGTCGAAAATGCCATCTTCGCTAGTGAACATTATCTTCCGGATGTCAACACTGAGCTGGTTGCTGATGACACGAGTCACCTCATTCACCAGCCCGCGGCGATCGATGCCTCCCAGACGGATGGTAGCATCGAAGAAAAGACGTTTGTGCATGTCCCACTTCACGTCGAGGATACGATTACCATAGCTGGCTTTCAGCTTGTTGGCAACAGGACAGGCGCGTTTGTGTATCTCGATGCGGTTCTTATTGTCGATATATCCCAACACATCGTCGCCAGGAATGGGATGGCAGCAATCAGGGAAGACGAACTGCATGATGTTCTCTTCAGTCAGGTAGATGGTCTGCTTGCGATTGAACTTCTCAGGCACGATGAACAGCTCGGGCTGTACCTGCACCTCGTTTTTCTTCGCCTTGACAAAGGGTACATACTTGCGCCACCCTCCACTGCTGCTCTCGTTCTTTTTCTTATTCTTGCCTTTCAGCTCGTCGACATCAGCATCGCCAAGGACGATAGTATTCTCGCCCAGCGACTGATAGAACTCCTCACGGCAGGAAGACTCATGGAACTTCGTCAGCTGATCGGCCAATGCCAACGTCATCTCAAAGCCATTCTTTGCCAGCCACTCACTCAGGCGCTCCTCACCTTTCTTCTGCACCTCACGGCTATTACGCCTCAATATGGCCTGGATCTTAGCACGCGCCTTAGCGGTATTGACAAAGTTCACCCAAGAAGGCTGCACATGCTGCGACTTGGAGGTGAGCACCTCCACCTGGTCACCGCTATTCAGCTGATGGCTCAGGGGTACAAGCTTATGGTTGACCTTAGCTCCGATGCAATGCGAACCGAGGAAAGTATGGATGGAGAAGGCGAAGTCGAGCACCGTACTGTTGGCAGGCATCGTCTTGATCTCGCCCTTGGGAGTAAAGACAAAGATCTCACTGGCATAGAGGTTGAGCTTGATGGCATCGAGGAAATCCATAGCATCAGGCTGAGGATCATCGAGTATTTCCTTGATGGTGTGCAGCCACTCGTTCATCTCGTCATTATCGCCTGTCCTCGATGCCAACGCTTCACTCGTCGAAGCAGGCACCAGTTCCTCGCCACCCTCAGCCAGTTCGTAGGATGTCTCCTTGTATTTCCAATGGGCAGCGAGTCCCTGCTCTGCAATCTCGTCCATGCGGTCGGAGCGTATCTGCACCTCTATCCAAAGTCCCTGTCTTGACATCAAGGTGACATGCAACGCCTGGTAGCCATTAGCTTTAGGCTTAGTGACCCAGTCACGCAGGCGATCTGGGTGGCGCCGATATATCTTGGTCAGGGCAGCGTAGATCTTGAAACAGTCGTCCACCTCATCCTTGCGGCTCTTCGGCTTGAAGATGATGCGCACGGCCAGGACATCGTAGATCTCCTGAAACGTCACATGCTTGTTCTGCATCTTGCTCCAGATAGAGTAAGGTGTCTTGATGCGCTCGCGAATCTCATAGTCGAAGTCCATAGCCTTGAGGGCTTCCTCAATGGGCTGGATGAATTGTTCGAAGGAGGTGTGGAGCGTCACCTTGCTGTCTTCCAACTGGCGCACGATAGAGGCGTACTCCTCAGGATGTTCGAACTTGAAGCTCAGGTTCTCCAGTTCCGACTTAATCTTATAAAGTCCCAGACGGTGGGCAAGCGGAGCATAGATATAGAGGGTCTCGCCTGCAATCTTATACTGTTTGTTGGCAGGCTGCGACTCCAGCGTCCGCATGTTGTGCAGACGGTCGGCAATCTTGATGAGGATGACACGGATGTCGTCGTTCATCGTCAACAGCAGTTTCTTGAAGTTCTCGGCCTGTGCCGAGGCCTGCTCACCGAAGATGCCACCACTGATCTTCGTCAGTCCGTCGACAATCTGCGCAATCTTTGCGCCAAACATGTTCTCGATGTCCTCAACGGTGTAGTCGGTATCCTCCACCACGTCGTGGAGAAGCGCCGAACAGATGCTTGTAGAGCCCAATCCTATCTCCGAGCACACAATCTGAGCTACGGAGATGGGATGCATGATGTAAGGCTCACCCGACAGTCGCCGCACTCCTTTATGTGCCTGCCGGGCAAAGTTGAATGCCTTTGTGATGAGGTCTACCTTCTTGCGGTGACGTGACCTCAAGTAGTCATCGGTCAGCTTTTCGAAAGCCGCGTTGATCATCTGATCATCGGCCTCTTCACGCTGCAGCATCTCTTCGTCGGTCATCTTTGTTTGTTTAGGTTAGATATTAATTGAGTCGCCAGGCCTTATCTCACTCGGAGTCTCTTGCCGGCCTGGATGACATCGCTTCGCATGCCATTGAGCTGCTTAATCCTGGCAACCGTAGTATGGTTCCTGCGGGCCAGCGCACCAAGGGTATCACCACGCTTCACAGTCACGTAGGAAGCACTGTTGTTGGTGGTGTTGCGACGGGTAGTAGTAGTAGTACGCTGCCGTGTGGTCGGCTGTGCTACTGGCCGCTCTACCACCTCTACCTCTGCCCGCTTAATCACCTGATTTCCGGCCATCGCATAGATAGAGTCCTGCATATCGATGAAGCGAGCCACTTCGCCGACCGGCAGGCGCAAAGGTGCCGGCTTCGTCAGCCCAGGCACGATATCACGACGGTAGATGGGATTCAGCGAGCGGATCATTTCCACGTCCAGATTGCAGGCTTGTGCCACCTGCTGGAAAGTGATGTTGCGATCCACCATCACCGTATCGGTCTTTGCGGGCAGCTTGCTGGTCATGGGGCAGATGCCGTGCTCGCAGTAGTAGGTCATAGCATAATTGGCAGCGATGAAAGCCGGCACATAGCCACGTGTTTCTTTTGGCAGATAGGGATAGATCTTCCAATAGTCGCGCTGGCCGCCAGAGCGACGAATGGCACGGTTGATATTCTCCGGACCGCAGTTATAGGCAGCGATGACCAGGTTCCAGTCGCCGAAGAGCTCATAGAGATCACGCAGATAGCGTGCTGCTGCAAACGATGACTTCACGGGGTCGCGACGGTCGTCAGACAATGACGTCACCTCTAGCCCATAAGCTTTTCCAGTAGCCAACATGAACTGCCACAGTCCTGTGGCTCCCACCCTCGACACGGCCGTAGGATTCAGGGCCGACTCGATGATGGGCAGATACTTCAGCTCCAAAGGCAGCTGGTAGGTATCAAGTGCCTGCTCGAAGATAGGCATGTAGAAATTGGCGGCTCCCAACATATAGCTCACCTGCCTGCGCAGGCGCACCATATAGCGATCGATGCACGAGCGTACCACATCGTTGTACGACATCTCCATCACCGTAGGCATACGCAACAGGCGGTCGACATACACCTCCTTTTCGAACGAGGGATTCTCGCTCAACATCTGGCAATCAGCATCAGTCGAAAGATAGGTCTTCGACATATAGAGGTTCATCAGGCTGTCGAGACTGGCATCGGTCAGAGCCTCAGGAAAGTCGAACCCCTCCTGTATCTCCTCATCCTCGTTGATGACTTCCACGCCACTCTCATCATCAAACAGCTCCAGGCTGTCGTTCACTTCAATCTGTGCCATCATGCTCAGGGGCAGGAAGGCCATCGCTATCATTATCTTCTTCTTCATATCTTTCATTGTCTAAAAATTTATACTGCAGTTCACGCCCAGCGACGCTGCTGTCAGAGGGTTCATCGAGCTGCCATTGCCTATCACCGTCGGCCTTACCTTCAGCGACAAGTCCTTCGACAAGTCGAAGGCAGACAGCTCAGCATCTACGTATGCATCGATGACCGATACGGCATAGACACCCAACAGCACAAAGAAGCTCATGTCACGCCAGCGGCGGTATCTGTCCTTTCGCTTCTTAAAGAGTGTCTTATAGCGCTCCTCATTCGACGAGTTTATGGTCTTGTTCAGGTGCATGAAGTTGTTATAGCTCGCCGTGCCCGGATCATCGTCCATGAGGTCAAGGTAGGCCTGCGCATAGTCCTTGTACATCATGTTGTTCCAACGCATAGCGTAGATGCACCCCACAAATCCACCGTACACCAACGGCAGTTTCCAGTACTTCCGGTTGTATATCTGTCCGCCACCAGGGATTACCAGCGCCAGCCACATAGCCCGCTGAGGGTCGGGACGCCAAGTGCTCCAGTCGCGCCCCTGGATAGGTTCTTCCAGCGTGGGGGGCTGCTCCAGCACTTTCTGCAGCAGCGAGTCGACGGTCTGCTGCGGCATGGCATTGTACATCGAGTCAATGGCCATCACAATGGAGTCGGTCAGAACGGTCTGAGCCTTTGCGCCCTGCGGGCTAAATGACAAATGACAAATGATAAATGATAAACTCATGAGTCTACCTAATGCGTTGTCAAACACAAAACGAACACATGCCTTCATCGCGCTGCATCTATCATTTCTCATCTCTCATCTTTCATTTTAGGCCGATGGCCTTCATGATACGAGCCAGTTCCTTGCTGTCGGCGAAGGGAATGCTGATCTTGCCCTTACCATTGCCTGAGCAGGTCAGTTGCACTTTCGTATTCAGCAGATCGGCCAGCCGCTGGCGTGCAGCCACCATCTCTGTCGGCAGCTGTGCCTTGGCCGTGATGCGCTTCTTGGCGGACTGCACATCTTCGCCCTGCTTCAGCATCTGCACCATCTCCTCGACCTTGCGTACGGAATACTGGTTCTTCAGCACATCGCGAAACAGTTTCAGCTGCAGTGACGGCGAGTCGAGAGCCAACAGCGCACGAGCATGCCCCATGTCTATCTCATGGTTCTTCAGCGACATCTGAATCTGGGCAGGCAGCTTCAGCAGACGCATATAATTGGTCACGGCAGTACGGCTCTTGCCCACACGCTCCGAAATCTTCTCCTGCGTCATCCCCGTCGTCTCAGCCAGATGCTCGTAGGCCAAAGCGATCTCGATGGCATTCAAGTCCTCGCGCTGGATATTCTCCACCAAGGCCAGCTCCATCACATTCTCGTCCTCCACCGTGCGGATATAGGCGGGAATAGTCTTCAGTCCTGCCCGCTGCGATGCGCGCCAGCGACGCTCGCCGGCAATGATCTGATAGCGGTCAGGCGCCACCTGGCGCAGCGTGATGGGTGCTATAATGCCCATATTCTGGATACTTGAAGCCAACTCCTGCATCGCCGTCTCGTCAAACTCACGGCGAGGCTGGTCAGGGTTTGGTTCTATCTGCTCGATAGGTATCTCGTTAAGATTCGACGATCCTTGTGTTCTTACGTCGCTTGTATCAATGAGCGCATCCAAGCCCCGTCCGACACCCATGTCGTCCAGTCCTCGTCCGATGACGCTCTTATCGTATTTCTTTCTAACAGCCATACTTGTTGAGAGTTGAGCGTTAAGAGTTGAGAAACTTTACTCTCAACTTTTAGAGATTATCTCCTTCGCCAGTGCCAAATGATTCTTAGCACCTGTAGAGTCTGCGTCATAGAGGATGACGGGCAGACCGTGGGAGGGACTCTCCGAGAGTTTCACATTTCGCTGGATAACGGTCTTGAACACCAGCTCCTGGAAGTGTCGCTTCACCTCATCATAAATCTGGTTAGCCAGACGCAGACGGGAGTCATACATCGTCAGCAGGAAGCCCTCTATCTCCAGCTTCGTATTCAGTTTCGACTTGATGATCTTGATGGTGTTCAACAGCTTTGAGATGCCCTCCAGAGCGAAGTACTCGCACTGTACGGGGATGATGACCGAGTCGGCCGCCGTCAGGGCATTCACCGTGATGAGGCCCAGCGACGGGGAGCAGTCGATGAGTATATAGTCATAGTCAGCGCGGATGGGAGCCAACAAGTTCTTAATCACTCGCTCGCGGTTGTCCAGATTCAGCATCTCAATCTCGGCACCCACCAGGTCGATGTGGCTGGGAATGATGTCCAGTCCTTCGATGTCGGTGGTGTAGATGGCCTCGCGCACATCAGCCTTATCAATGATGCACTCGTAAAGCGAGCAGTCCACCTCCTGGATATTCACCCCCAGTCCGCTGGAGGCATTGGCCTGAGGATCGGCATCCACCACGAGCACGCTCTTCTCCAGCGTGGCCAGCGATGCTGCCAGGTTGATGGTTGTCGTGGTCTTGCCCACGCCGCCTTTCTGATTTGCTAATGCAATGATTTTTCCCATTTCAATCTTTTTCTCCTATTGATTTGAACTGCAAAGATACACATTTTCCGTGAAACAACCTGCTTTTCTCATACAATTTAAGTATTTTTGCACACATTATTGACATTTTCATAAGAAGTGCTTGCTGAACAAACCCACATAACTTTGCACATTATGATAGTTCATACTATGGCAAATATCGCTTCATGAGCTCTAGAGAGCTGGGGGTAACGCCCATTTTGTTTAACCCGTTAAATAAAAAAGGCAGATAATTTGCAAATTCATTAAATAATTTGTATCTTTGCATCCAAAATAAACAAGTTTCATCAATGGACAAACAATTATTAAAACAAATACTTCGGGAGAATCAACAGGAAGTAGAGCGATATGAGGTTGTGCCAAGAGATTTGCAACTTGACGGATTTCCCTGCCGCGTGCTTGTCGGCGTACGACGAGCAGGAAAATCGTTTATGCTCTATCACATGATTCAACAAATGTTGGCATCTGGGCACAAGTGGGATGAGATACTATACCTTAACTTTGAGGATGAGAGACTTGACAACTTCAGTTCCGATGACTTTAACTGCTTGCTGGAATGCCATCAGGAAATGTATGGGAAGCGGCCAATGATGTTTCTCGATGAGATACAAAATATTGAAGGATGGCATAAGTTTGCCCGACGAATGGCTGACAGCAAATACACCATCTTTATTACTGGCTCGAATGCAAAGATGCTTTCTGGCGAAATCAATACGACTTTGGGAGGACGCTTCTTGACAGCAGAAATCTACCCCTATAGCTTTAAGGAGTATCTTGCTGTCCACCAAGTGCCTACCATTGACCTCGACATGCTCACTACTGAGGAGCGAGCAACTTTGGTACGCAGATTTGATGAATACCTGCACTTCGGAGGATTGCCAGCCGCAGCACTCCTGCCAGCCAAGCGCAACTATCTGAGCAGCGTCTATCAGAAGATATACTTAGGTGACATTATTGCCCGTAATAAGATCACGAACGTGGCAGGTATACGTGTGCTTATAAGGAAAATGGCCGAGAGCGTATGCCGTGCCATATCTTACAACCGTATCAACAACCTCCTGTCAAGTGTCGGAGGTAAGCTAAGCCTTGCCACAACCATCAAATACGTTGAATACAGCGAAAACGCGTGGCTACTTCTCAGACTTAAGAATTATGCCACCAGCCTGGCAGATAAGGAGAGCAATTGCAAGTATTATTTCATCGACAATGGTATTCTTGGTTTGTTTCTCATCGACAAAGACACGATGCTGCTGGAAAACCTCGTTGCACTTCAGCTGTTCCTTCTTTATGGGCACGATATAGACAACGAACGCGTATTCTTTTATCAAGACGGCTACGAGGTTGACTTCTACGTTCCTGAGGACGAGTTGGCTATCCAGGTAAGTTTCTCTCTTCGTGATGACGAAACCCGCAAGCGTGAAACAGAAGCCTTGCAAAAACTGCCCAAAAGGCTACCCTGTGGCCAGCGACTTATCTTGACCTACGATGAAGAAACCAGCATTACCGACCAGCACGGCATCATACAAGTCATGCCCGTCTGGAAATGGCTGCTGATGTAGTACGCATACGATATCATCGACATGATGACAGAATGATAAAGAGAAATGAAGAAAAAGTTGAGGAGAAGTCACATTCTTAACCCATTCTTTTGGTCATCTTTCAAAAAAGCACTACCTTTGCAGTCCTTATAGACAACAACGACATGAACAGACCACTGATATTGATATCCAACGACGATGGCTACCAGGCTAAGGGAATACGATGCCTGGTGGATATGGTGAAGGACCTGGGCAACATCATCGTCTGTGCGCCCGAAGGCCCCAGGTCGGGCTTTGCCTGCGCCTTCTCAGCCACTAAGCCGCTTACCATTACGCTGCGCGAAGAACAGCCAGGTGTGCAAATCTGGTCGTGCAGCGGCACACCCGTTGACTGTGTGAAGATGGCGCTCCACGACATTGTGCCACGACGCCCCGACCTCGTGCTAGGCGGCATCAACCACGGCGACAACGGCTCCGTGAACACCCACTATAGCGGCACGATGGGCGTGGTGATGGAAGGCTGCATGAAGTATATCCCTAGTGTGGCCTATTCGCTCTGCGACCACCACGACGATGCCGACTTCGAGCCTCTGCGCCCTTATATAGAGAAGTATACTAGGCTAGTGCTCAGCCAAGGGCTGCCAAAGGGGGTATGCCTCAACATCAACTTCCCGCTATTGGCCGAGGGCGACAGCGACTATCGTGGTGTGAAGGTGTGCCGCATGGCATTTGGAACGTGGTCGAACGAAGTCACGAAGTGCCACCATCCTCGTGGCTACGACTACTACTGGATGGTGGGCCACTACGAGAACGATGAGCCCGAGGCCGAGGACACCGACAACTGGGCTCTCAATCACGGTTACGTAGCCATCACTCCCACCCACATGGACGTCACTGCCTACGAAGCAATCCCACAAATCAAGAAGTGGGAAACCGCCTAAAAAAATCTCAAACCTCAAATCTCAAACCTCAAATCCCTTGAAGTACTACCTCATAGCCGGCGAAGCCAGTGGCGACCTGCACGCCTCACGATTGATGCAGGAACTAAAGAAACAAGACACGGAAGCCGAGTTCCGCTTCTACGGAGGCGACCAAATGCAGGCCGCTGGCGGCACGATGGTGCGCCACTACCGCAAACTAGCCTATATGGGCTTCGTCACTGTGCTGCTGCACCTGCCCACCATCTTGACGAACATGCGACGGGCGAAGCAGGACATCAGCAACTGGAAGCCCGACGTAGTGATACTTGTCGACTACCCAGGCTTCAACCTCAGCATCGCCAAGTTCGTCCACGAGAAAGCCCTGTGCCCAGTCTACTACTACATCTCCCCCAAGCTTTGGGCGTGGAAGGAATATCGCATCAAGAACATCAAGCGCGATGTCAACGAGCTATTCAGCATCCTGCCTTTCGAAGTGCCATTCTTCGAGCAGAAGCACCACTACCCCATCCACTATGTAGGCAACCCCACGAAGGAAGAGGTAAATCGCTTCCAGGAAGAGTACAACGAGGACTTCCAGCAATTCTGTCATCGCACAGGCCTCAATCCCCAGAAAAAGATCATTGCACTACTGGCTGGCAGTCGTAAGCAGGAGATCAAGGAGAACCTGCCTGCCATGATGGAGATGGCCCGTCAATTCCCTGACTATCAGTTTGTGCTGGCCGGCGCACCTGCCATTGACGACAAATTTTATGCATCCTTCCTGCAGAAGTCCGACGAGACGCTCTCGCTGGTGCGGCTGGTAAAGAACGACACCTATGCGCTGCTCTCCCATGCCCATGCAGCCCTTGTCACCAGCGGTACGGCAACGCTCGAGACCGCCCTCTTCCGCGTGCCGCAAGTGGTATGCTACAGGACTTCCCACCCCCGTTTCTTCGGCTGGCTGCGAAAACAGCTCCTGAAGGTGAAGTACGTCTCACTGGTCAACCTCATTACCGACCGTGAGGTGGTGCAAGAACTTGTTGCCGACACCTTCTCCATCGAGAGCATCAACCGTGAGTTCACTCCCCTTCTGCCTGACGACAGTCCTCAGCGTTTGCAGATGTTGCAAGGCTATGAAGAGGTGAACCAACGCTTGGGCAATACCAATGCACCAGAGGAGGCCGCTCGCATCATGACTGGTCTGTTGCAGTAGTGACTCTCTGCCCTCGCTGTGAATATACTTGACAAATACCCTCTCATATTTTTTATAATCTCGAGCTACAAATCCTTTGGTCTGTTTTTAACCAATTATCTTGACATCAAAGAAAAGCTCAAACATCGCACGATAGGCTTCTGCCTTCTTGGCAAAGGCTAAAGGATAAGCACGGGAGGACGAGGGGAGGCGATAGAGCACCATTGAGAGACCATCTTGGTTGCAGATATTGGGGATGGGGACTGCAGCATTGACCTGCGGCCGAGTCTCAATAAGGAGCGTGTCGCAGATGGTATCGGTGGCTTTCTCTCCCGTAGTGACGACTGCTCGCAGATGAGGCAGACGAGCTATCAGCGCCTGTATATCGGTAGGTTCCACCACTTCAAGGAACTTGTCGGAGGCATTGTCCTTCAGCCTTCGGACGGCAGTAGAAGTATCGAAGAAAGCGATACCCTTCTCCTGACAGAAGGCAACAATCTCCTCCAGCTTAAAGCACTTGGCCTTCTCATCTACGAAGTGGTTGCGATTGCCAAAGAACACTTCGCCCTCGATGCGCCAGTGGTCGTTGATGAAGTTGGGATAATAGAAGTCCATGCACCATCGCTTACGCTGTGGCGGAAAGCTGCCCAAAAACAGCACTTTGGCACTCACGGGCAGAAAGGGGCGCAGCGGATGATACTCCACCTCATCTGTGCTGCGCAAGATGTTTTCCGTGTTGAGATACGTATTCATGAGCGCAAAGGTACAAAATAAAGAGTAAAAAGCCATATGTTTACTCGTTTTTATTTGGTTTTTTCCTTGCTTCTTCGTAACTTTGCACCATAGAAACCCATAATTGCGACATAGAAATGACCGTAAAAGAAGTATTCGAGCTGCGGAAGCAGGGAAAAATTGAGGAGGCCTACGAGACCATCCGCCCTATGTATGCCGTACATCAAGGCAAGTACACCACGCTATGTATGTTCTGGACGGCGAGCGACATACTGAAAAAGCGTGTCAAAGAGCAACGTCTGGACGAGGCCGAGAAGATATTCAAAGCTCTGCTTCGCATCCTTCCCAACATTGACGACCACGACGGCAGGGCTCGCAGCAGTATCCTCCATGAAGCTGTCTTGCTCGACAAAGAGATCAAGACGTTCTGCGTGCTCGACTTCGTGGAACAGTTGAAGGTGGAACAGCTGAGCGACGAGGACTGGAAGAGCATCACACCCCTCCCCTCGCAGACAGGACAGGCGAGCAAATTCAACATTCCCTCCGTGGCCCAGCAGCTGCTCACCTGTGCCTTTCACGAGATACAGGAAGAGCCCACCGCTGACAACGCTCTCAAAGTCATGCCGCTGCTGGAGGAGGCCATGCGTCGCCGTCCGCGCGACAAGAACAACCAGCGATATATGGCTGTCATCTACCGTATCATGGGCCAACGGGAGAAGGCCGTCGACATCTATCGCCTGCTGCTCACACGTTACCACGACAGCTACCTCTATGCCGAACTAGCAGAACTGACCGATGACCTAGGACAGAAAGCAGCCTTGCTCTGCAGCGCCATCAAGAACCAGCGGCAGGAGCAGTTCTGTTCGGGCTACCGTCTCGACCTTGCCCGTCTTCTTATGGACCGCGACAAGCCAAAGGCTGCCTACGAACTACAGAAGTGCATCGCCACCCGCCAGTCGCAAGGTTTCCACCCCACCCGCGAGATGCAGCAGATGCTCTCACAACTCGCTGGCGTGCAGCCCTCCACCGACACTGAGCAACTCGCGTTCTATCAGCGGATGATCGAAAAGTTCAACCGCTAAAGTCCCCTATGCCGCAACACCGTTGCGGCAAAAAAACAAAGAAAAGGAGCTATGGACTGGGAAGCCTTCAAGAAACACCAACCATTCGCCGGCGAGAAGAAACCATCAATGCTCCGGCGGCGGGTAGGCCACGATTATGAGTCACGACGCATCTATCTCATCACCATGACCGTAGAGGGGAGGCGTCCGCTGCTAGGCACTCTCGTTGGGAATGCCGATGCCCTCGATGGCAGCCCCGAGGCTCCAAGGATAGAGCCATCCCCATTAGGCTGGGAAGTGCAACGCTGCTGGTTTTCCATTCATGAGCATTACCCAGAGGTGGAGGTGCTGGCACTACAGCTGATGCCCGACCACCTGCACGGCATTCTCTTCGTCACCCAACAGATGGAGCAACACCTAGGAATAGTGCTCAAAGGCTTCAAAACCGGCTGCAACCAGGCTTACCGTTCGTCTATGCCGCAACAATGTTGCAGCAAAGTAAACGAAAAGGGAACAGGCTTCCTCTTTGCCCGCAACTACAATGACCACATACTAGAAGGAAAGGGCGAACTGGACCGCTGGCGTGCTTATCTGAGTGACAATCCCCGCCGTTTGGCCGTTCGCAGGGCGCACCCAGACTACTTTCGCGTGCGCTTTGGAGTGAGCATCGGCAGCCAAAACTACGCCGCCATCGGCAACCGTTTCCTACTACAACACCCGGAGAAGATACAGGTACAATGCTCTCGGAGCCTCACTGACGAGCAAGTGGCGGCAACCGTGGAGCGAATGCTAGCGAAGGCTCGCAGCGGGGCCATTCTCGTGTCGCCTGCCATATCGAAGGGCGAGCAGATGGTGATGCGGGCTGCGCTCGACGCACGACTGCCGCTTATATTCCTCACACCTTGGGGCTTCAATGACTTCTCCCGTCCAGGACACCAATACTATGAGGCCTGTGCCGAGGGCCGTTTCCTTATACTCGCACCATGGGAGCACCAGAACCAGCGCATCCCCCTGACTCGAGAGATGTGCCTGCAGCTCAACACCATGACGGAGAATATCTGCGCACACAACTCCATAACAGCAGTATGAAGCCTTCAGAACGCATCTCTCAAGCCCTTGTTGGATACAAACTCCATTTGAAAGGACAAAGAAAATGCAGGGAAAAATTACGACCTCCACGGTCGAAAACGTTCTCCTGCCTTTTTCGAGGCTCTGACTCGTTTCGTTTGTTATAGAGCCTATCTCATATAAATATTTAAGGTGATGAAACGGCTCGAAGAGCTCTACCCTACCTTCAACATGACGAAGATGGCTGATGTGGAACTGGGAAGGCGGCTCTCCAAGATGGGCTATGAGCGCAAACGCAACAGCAAAGGGTCGGCCTTTGTGCTGCAAGAGCTATGATGCGCAGAAGTAAAACAACTTGTTTTACCTTCGCTAAGTACCTACTTAGGTCAGCTAAAGTGGCACTTTTGATAAGTAAAACAAGTTGTTTTACTTTCAGTGTAGGTAGTGTAAGATGCCACAACCACCTACACAGCATCTACCAACCTGGATATTAAACAATTAAACACAATAGTGTAAGATAAACCAAAATGCAACTTAAAAAAATATGGCAGTACATATCAGACTTATCAGGAACAACATCCAGCGCCACATCAAACGCATCGTATGTGGCTTCCTCCCCGCCGGACACCGCACTCGCAGCCACCACATCCTCTATGACTTCTGCGAAGGCGTGAAAGCCATCTGGCAGATAGGCTTCAAGCCCTAGTCTCCTTCCGCTTCTGCCAGATCTCGACGGAATTGACGATGTTTTGCCATAGGATATAGCAGCCTGGACCTACGCTGGAGAGGGGATTCAGATAGGTATATGCCATCCAGATGGCAAAGGCGGTGTTCTTCTGCCCCAAGGCCTGACCCGCCTCCTGCGTTCGTCCGAAGTAATGGCCTATGTAGCGGCCCACGGCAAACTGGATGATACAGAGCACCAGTCCCAGCAAGGCAATGGCAATGAGTAGTCCGACGGAAGCCTGGGCATGAACAATATTCTTGACTGTAGTCCCCGTTACGATCATCAACGAGCAGGCCCAAAGGTAGAACGACAGGTCGCGGACGGCGATAATGCGCTGGTGTAGACGATGAAAGTGATGCTTCACCACATAAGCCAGCAACATGGGCACCACCAGCAGTGTTACCACCTGATAGAGAATCTTCCAAAAAGCAGAGACAAACGACACATCGCTGCCTTTCTCAATCATGGGGAAGCAGACGGGCACAAGCAGCACCGTCAGGAAGTTCGACAGGAAGGTGTAGGTGGTCGTTTGTTCGAGTGAGCCACCCAGCTTCTGCGTGACTACTGCTGCTGCGGTCGCACAAGGGGCAATGATGCACATCAGCAACGACTCCAACAAGATGAGGGATGAGAGATGGGAAGTGAGGGGTGATGTCTGGCGAAGGAGGATGATGGCCATGACAATGGCCACGAAGAGCAAGTTGAACAATAGCACCCAGAAATGCCACCATACTGGGCGCATCTTGTGGAAGTCGACCTTACAGAACGTGACGAAGAGCACCAAGAACATGAACATTGGCAGTATGGCATCCATCAACGGCGAGAAAAACTGCGCAGCGTCGTCTAACTGCGGCACGAAGGCAAAGATCAGATAGATAATCGCCCCCAGCCCCATGGCCACGGGCAGCGTCCAGTCCTTCAGTAGTCTTAAAAGTACTTGACTATAACCTCCCACTGAACAAAGATGTTTCGTTTCAGTTTTCTTCATCTGCAATCAGTCTTTGAGTGTGCAAAGTTACAACTTTTCTCTCTTTAGTACAAATAATTGAAGGGAAAAACAACAACTTTGTATTCAAAGTTGCTAATAATCATTAATAAATTTGGTGCTTCCGACAATAATGCGTAACTTTGCGACACATTAGTGAAACAGCATTAATAACTAAAAGAGTAACGAAGTATGGATTACAAGATTGTTGACATCGAAGGCGTGGGCGAGGTCTACGCTGAGAAACTAGTTGCCGCAGGCATCAATAAAGTGAGTGAACTGCTGGAGAAATGCGCAGCACCCAAGGGACGCAAGGAGTTGGCTGAAGCCACGGAGATAAGTGAGAAGCTCATCCTCCGCTGGGCCAACCATGCCGACCTTTTCCGTATCAACGGCGTAGGCCCTCAGTTCGCAGAGCTGCTTGAGAAGGCTGGCGTCGACACCGTGAAGGAGTTCCGTCATCGCGTGGCTGAGAATCTGCAGCCGAAGCTGGTGGAGGTCAACGAGCAGTACCACATCTGCGGCCGTGTGCCCGCCCTGTCGGAGGTGCAGAAGATGATTGACCAGGCTAAGGAGCTGGAGCCGAAGATGACTTACTAAACAAGCCTTGCCAAACAGCAGAAACGCTAGAATGAGAAAATCATTGCTATTCGCCATTGCCATGCTGACAGCCAGCATGGCAATGGCTATTCCTGCCCACAGAGGCAGTGCAAACATCGTCCAGCCTGATGGCTCGACGGTGACCATCCGTCTGCATGGCGATGAATACCTGCACTTCAACACTACCGATGATGGCTATTCTGTAGTGCAGCGCCCAGACGGCTATTACGTCTATGCCTACAAAGGCAGCGACGGACAACTCCATGCCACCAACCGCGTGGCCCACGATGCAGACAAGCGTTCCGCATCGGAAGAGGCATGGCTGATGGGAGTGGAGAAATATCTGGCTCCCACAATGAGCGAGGACATTGCACGTCAGCAACAGGCTGAATTCAGCCGCAGGGCACAGGCACGCAGCCCGCAACGTGCATCACAGTATGACTACAACAATTTCAGGGGTCTGATCCTGCTGGTGCAGTACAATGACCTCCAGTTCAAGCGCAGCGACTACGCCAGCATCGTCAACGACATTGCCAACAAAGAGAACTACAGAGGTTTCAGCAATTCGGGAGAGGGTTTATACACTGGCAGCGTGCGCGACTATTTCCATGACAACTCCAACGGGGTGTTCACACCGCAGTTTGACGTGGTGGGCCCCATCACCGTCAACTATAGCCAATACTATCCCAACGGCACGGCCAATGCTGGAAAACTGACACTGGCAGCCATCGAAGCCGCCGACTCACTCGTGGACTACAGCCTCTACGACGGCGATGGCGATCAGGTGGTGGATATGGTATACTTCATCTTTGCTGGTGTGGGCTCAAACATCTCCGGCAACGACTCACGCCTCCTCTGGCCCCATGCCAGCGCCATCTATCGGCAGGTGGGACAGCGATGGGAGATGGTGGAAAAGGACAGTGTCTACCTCGGACGCTATGCTTGCTCTACTGAGCTCTATGGCTCGAATAACTGGGCTATCATCGACGGCATCGGCGTCATCTGTCATGAGTTTAGCCATGTGCTGGGACTGATGGACCACTACGACACCGACTACGAAGGCTCAGGAGGACAGAGCAAGCACCCTGGTGACTGGGACCTGATGGCAGGAGGAGGATACCAAAACAACGGGCGCACGCCCTCTGGCTATAACCTCTATGAGAAATGGGCCGTAGGGTTCGACTGCGATGTGCAGACTATCACCGAGGAGGGCAGCTACGAGTTGAAGGCGCTGGGCACCTCACATGCCGGCTACCGACTGAACACGCCCGTGAGGAAGGAGTTCTTCCTCATTGAGAACCGCCAGCTGACGACGAAATGGGACCGTCTGGTTCCAGGACACGGCATGCTCGTCTGGCGAGTGGACTCCACAAACTCTGGAGTGTGGCAGAACAACAAGGTGAACTGCAACCCCAAGCACAACTACCTCCAGGTGCTGCGCGCAGGAGGTGACCCACAGGGATTTGACTCAGCCAGCGATCCCTTCCCTGGTACGAAAAGAGTGAGGGCGCTGAACTACGACACATCACCCGCCAACCTTAAGACATGGGCAGGGAAGTTCCCCACGCTTGGGATTGAAAATATCCAAGAGAGAAACGGTACCATCACCTTCGACGTCCTCGACCTGAACATACTGAAGCGCATCTCACTGCCAGAAAGTGCCATCGTTGGCAAAGGACTGTCGCTGCAGCTGACGGAGACACGTTATCCCAGCATGGCCCCCTACACACTGGAATGGAGTTCAAGCAACACAGAGATTGCCACCATCGACAACAAGGGCAAGATGACTGGAGTGGATGTGGGTGAGGTAGACATTACCGTCATGGCCAACGGCGACTCTACCCTTGTAGCGACCTGTCATGTGACAGTGGAAGAGGTAGCTATATGCAAGGATATCGCTGAATACAGGACTTTGGAAGAAGATGGCAAGGGAGCTTTGCTACTGAACGATGCCCTCGTGGTGTATATCAATGGCAGCAATGCATACGTGCGCGATGCTTCGGGATCGATTGTCTTTGCCGGCACCGGCCTGGAGCTGGAGGTTGGCGACATGCTCAACGGTAGCGTCTTTGGCAAACGTACGACGAGCAATCGCGTACCAGAGCTGCAGAAGGTAGATCAGCTGACCAACGCTGACGGTTATACGGTGAGCAAAGGTCACAAGGTGACGCCACGCGACATCAGCGTCGAGGAAGTCAGCGAGGCCAACTACGGTGACCTGATCACCCTGAAGGAGGCATCTCTGGTGAACGACGGTGGTATCTGGGCCATTGGCGGCGATAACAAGATACGCCTGTGGAACACTTTCAAACTGCCGAAGATTACCGTTCCCACGAAACTGGTCGACAAGTACTTTGACGTCACGGGCATCTATCATACCAATGTGCTCAAAGACGGTCAAGTCGTTGATGAACTCGCCCTGACAGGGGAGTTGAAGGAAGTGGTGCCGTCGGGTATCGCAGCTACAACAGACAAGGCTGACGCCGGCACAAAGGCCATCATCTATGCTTCTGACGGTAGGAAGGTGGCAGAGGCCACCATCGGCGCGCTGTCACAGCTCAGACTGGGACACGGCGTGTACGTGGTGAAGACGGACAACAAGACATGGCAACTAGCAAGATAACAAATAATAAACGCATAAGAAAATGAAGAAACTAATCATTCCATGTGCATGCCTGATGATGGCAGCACTACTGACCAGCGCCGACAAGAACGAAAAGGTGATGGTGAAGGAGAACGGCACCTATGTGGTGAACACAACCGAGCTGAGCAAGGACGTCATTGGCTATCAGAGTCCCACGCCGCTGAAGGTCTTCATCAAATCGAACAAGATCCAGAAGATTGAGTTCCTACCCAATGAGGAGACACCTAAATACTGGAACGCAGCCTCGAAGCACCTGCTGAACAAGTGGGACGGCATGACCATCAAAGATGCAAAAACAAAAGAGGTGGACGGCCGTACAGGTGCCACCATGTCGAGCGATGCAGTGAAGAAGAACGTGAAACTCGCAGTAGAATACTACGAGAAGAACAAGTAAGTGAAGAGTGAAGAGTGAAGAGTGAAGAATTTGCTTCCGCATCATCTCAATGACCTGAATCGCGGTAGCAAATTCTTCACTCTTCACTCTTCACTCTTCACTTAAAAGATACTCCTTGGAGTACGCCACATAATGGGCAGCATTGTCTGTCTGTCCGGGACGTACAGGCTTAAGGTACTTCGCAGGAACGCCGCCCCAAATCTCGTGGGGCGGTATTTTTGTGTTCTGCAGTACCAATGCACCTGCAGCCACAATGGCGCCCTCACCAATCTCACAACCATCGAGCAGAGTGCTTCCCATGCCGATGAGCGCTCCATCATGAATGGTACAGGCATGCACCGTGACGTTATGCCCTATCGTCACATCACTGCCGATATGCGTAGGACCTGTGTCGTGGGTCACATGAACGCAGGAGCCATCCTGCACGTTACTACGGTCGCCAATGGTGATGGGAGCCACATCGCCCCGCACTACAGCATTGAACCAGATGGAGCACTCGTCGCCCATCGTTACGTCGCCCACTATTGTCGCATTCTCGCTGAAATAGCAGTCACGCCCCCATTTGGGACTCATTCCCTTATAACTCTTTATCAGTGCCATAATATATAATAATGTGTAACTTTAAAAAAGTCCCCCATGCCCCGACTGGGACATGAGGGACCTAGAATGATCAATGCTTACGCATCTGCTTACTTCACAACGACCTTCTTGCCATTGATGATGTAGAGACCCTTCGACGGGTTCTGCACCTGCTGGCCACGGAGGTTGAAGATGTTCTTGCCGGCAGCATCATTGCTGATGGTGCGGATGCCAGTGTCGTACCAAGACTTCTCGACCATGAACTTGATGTTGTCGAAGAAGAACTTCACATCATTCTCCCTGTCCTTCGAGAGGTTGAAGGCGATGGACTGGAACTGCAGACCGTCGGCATTGGATGCCTGGTCGGC